>JAMPIB010000010.1 GCA_023663085.1 Ruminococcus sp.
ATATCTAAACCACTATTAAATATATTTTCATGTAGTCTGTAACTTTCTCTCACCAATCTGGTAAATCTATGTCTTATGACACTGTTACCTACCTTCTTACTGGCCGATATTCCCAATCTGTTTTTTCCTTCATTGTTTTCCAAAACATACATGACCAAGAACTTATTAGCTTGACTTTTCCCATTTTTATAAACATATTTAAAGTCGTTATTTTTTTTCAATGATTCTGAAAATTTCATAAATAAGCTACCTTAAAATTATCTGATAAGGAAAAAAGGCCACATAATTGCGGCCTCTATGCTGATAATTTTTTTCTACCTTTTGCTCGTCTTGCAGCTAATACTTTCCTTCCGCCTTTGGTTTTCATTCTGGCTCTGAATCCGTGAACTTTAGATCTCTGCCGTTTCTTCGGCTGATATGTCATTTTCATTACGATACACCTCCTTTTTCAAGTAGATACACAAATAATTTACAATCTGTATCAATTACAAATAATCAATAAACTACAATTTTATTTGGAAAACAACACATCTATTGTATATAAATAATTCCGATACGTCAAGGGAATCCTTGCATTTTTATAGAAGAAAAATTTTTTTGACTGTTGAAAAAAGATATCCACTTTACATAAATATATCCACATAATGTGGATAAGTTGTGTATAACTTCCGATTTTCATGTTGATAATTTTTTTCATATCTGATATTCAGCCTTTATATAGATGTTAATTATGATTCTCATACTTATACACATATAAGAAAAAAATGATTCCTATCTATGTAAACCTGTTTATTTTTTTGTGGATAACTTATTTGCTTATTTAATTGAATTTTTACTTCATTTATATTAATATATATCTTAGGGTATTTTCGCTATGCTTTATTATTTATTATCAAAGGGGTTATATATTTATGGATTCTATCAGGGAAAATTGGAATTTAATCAAGGAAACATTAAGAAAAGAATATGAGTTGTCTGATATTGCCTACTCGACATGGATTGCCCCTTTAGCTTTTTATCAGGCAGTAAATGACGTTGTCACCATACTGATTCCATCCAATCAGTCCAATTTTTTGAATTATATCTCAAACAGATATAAAAATTATTTTCAGGTAACTATTTCTGAAATGATGAATCATACTTATGATATTTCTTTTATTCTGGAAAAAGATGCCAATGAGGGCCTTAACGATCCTGGAAAGGGTAATCACGTTTATAATATAAATTATGAAAATGCAAATTTGAATCCTAAATATAAATTTGAGACTTTTGTTGTAGGAAGTAATAATAATTTTGCACATTCCGCCTGCCTTGCCGTAGCGGAATCACCCGGTGAAGCATACAATCCTCTCTATATATATGGAGGCGCAGGACTCGGTAAAACACACTTAATGCATTCTATCGGACATTTTATTCTGGAACAGAATCCGGATACAAAAGTCATGTATGTAACATCAGAGAAATTTACTAATGAAGTTATCGAAGCGATCCGAAGCGGTAATACCGGCAAAATGAATAAATTAAGGGAAAAATATCGTACCGTGGACGTGCTTTTGATTGATGATATCCAGTTTATCATCGGTAAGGAAAGTACCCAGGAAGAATTTTTCCATACATTCAATACACTCCATGCCGCAGGCAAACAAATTGTTCTTTCTTCCGATAAACCGCCGAAAGAACTGGAAACTCTGGAAGAAAGATTCCGTTCCCGTTTTGAATGGGGTCTTCTCGCTGATATACAGCCGCCCGATTATGAAACAAGAATGGCCATTCTTACAAAAAATGCGGAAAATTATAATAAAGAAATAGATAATGAAGTTTTAGAGTATATTGCTACTAACATAAAGTCCAATATCAGAGAACTGGAAGGAGCCTTTAATAAGATCATTGCTTTTTCCAGATTAAATAATCTGGACATCAATCTGGAACATGCACAGGAGGCTTTAAAGGATATCATTTATGCCGATACGCCAAGAGACGTTACTCCTTCCTTAATTATAAATGTAGTAGCGGAATATTTCGGCATCACACCTGATGATATTATGTCAAAGAAGAGAAACTCCGAACTTGTACAGGCCAGACAGATCGTCATGTACCTTTGCAGGGATCTGACAGGAGAATCACTCTCTGGAATAGGGAAACTTCTTGGTAAAAAAGACCACACAACAGTCATACATGGTGTGAATAAGATATCTGGGGAAATTGTGAATAATGAGGAATTAAAGAATAAAATTGAAGCAATTAAAAAAAAGTTGATATTTACCTGACTTATAAATTGTTGATAATGTTAAATTTATTCTCAGGTTATCCAAAGATTTTCACAACTTATACGTTTTCTTTTTCCTTGAAAAATAGTATAATAAATGAGGTTATACACATATCAACATCCATTAATACTATAGATTACTAAATATATTATAAATAAATATGACAGATAGTTCAGACAAAAATCCAAATTCAGAAAGGAAGTTATGCACAGATGAAAATCGTATGTAAAAAAACTGATCTTTTAAATGGTGTACAGATCGTGTCCAAAGCAGTACCGAGTAAAACAACAATGTCTATTTTGGAATGTATTCTTCTGGATGTCAGAAACGGTGAGATAAAGCTGGCCGCTAACGATATGGAAATGGGTATTGAAACAAGAATAGAAGGAAAAGTTGTGGAAAGAGGTATGATTGCCATAGACGCGAAGATATTTTTGGAAATTGTCCGCAAACTTCCCGACAACAATATCATGATAGAAACGGATGAAAATCTGAAAACAACTATTACCTGTGAAAAAGCTAAATTCAATATCATAGGAAAATCGGGAGAAGACTTCTCTTATCTTCCTTTGATTGAAAGAAATGATTCTATCACCATTTCACAATTTACTTTAAAAGAAATCATCAGACAGACAATATTCTCTATTTCTGATAATGATAGTAATAAACTGATGACAGGAGAATTGTTTGAGATTACCGGTGATACATTGAAAGTTGTATCTCTTGATGGCCACAGAATTTCTATCCGAAAAATAAATCTGAAAGAAAGTTATGAACCTAAGAAAATAGTTGTACCCGGTAAAACTTTAAGTGAGATCAGCAAGATTCTTTCCGGCGATATGGATAAAGAAGTACATATTTTCTTTACGGATAATCATATTTTATTTGAATTTGACGAGACTATCGTTCTTTCCAGACTCATTGAAGGTGAATATTTTAGAATAGATCAGATGCTTTCCACTGATTATGAGACGAAAGTAAGAATAAACAAAAAAGAATTTTTGAATTGTATCGACAGAGCGACTCTTCTTGTAAAAGAAGGAGATAAAAAACCTGTTATCATCAATATTACGGATGATTCCATGGAACTTAAGATGAATACCATCATAGGAAGTATGGATGAAGATATCGACATCACGAAAAACGGTAAGGATCTGATGATCGGATTCAATCCCAAGTTTTTAATTGATGCGCTTCGTGTGATAGATGATGAGGAAGTGGATCTGTATATGGTAAATCCGAAAGCACCGTGTTTTATCAGGGACGCAGAAGAAAATTATATCTATCTGATTCTTCCGGTAAACTTTACTACTGTTAATTAATTATTATAATAGCGTTTATTATTAATATAAATGTTTAAGAATGGAAAGATATGGAAACAATAAAAATCAGGGATGAATTTATTAAACTTGGTCAGGCTCTCAAACTTGCCGGTTTCGTAGAATCTGGTGTCCATGCCAAAGTGGAGATTCAGGAGGGATATGTAAAGGTAAACGGTGAGGTGGAATATCAGCGCGGAAAAAAAATACATCCGGGTGATATTATAGAATATGACGGGCAGCAGGTTAAGGTAGAAAACTGATGATAATCAAGTCATTGGAATTACAGAATTTCAGAAATTATGATTCTTTGGAGATTCATTTCAGCAGCGGGACGAATATTTTATACGGAGATAATGCGCAGGGTAAAACAAATATTCTAGAAGCGATTTATTTATCTTCCACTACAAAGTCTCATAAGGGAAGTAAAGATAAAGATATCATAAATTTTGATAAAGAAGAGGCGCATATCAGAACTTTTATTGAAAAAGATGGTCTTGAAAATAAGGTAGATATGCACCTTAGAAAAAGTAAATCCAAGGGAATTGCCATAAATGGGCAAAAAATAAAAAAAGCCGCCGAACTTTTGGGACTGCTCAATGTGGTTTTCTTTTCACCGGAAGATTTAAGTATTATCAAAAACGGCCCGGCTGAAAGAAGAAGATTTGTGGATATGGAACTTTGTCAATTAGACAGTTTCTATCTTTATAATCTGAATCATTATAATAAAATAGTGAATCAGAGAAATAAACTTTTAAAAGATATGTATTTCCAGCCTGAACTTAAGGATACGTTGAATATCTGGGATTCGCAGCTTGTTTCTTTCGGCAGTAAGATCATTGAAAGAAGAGAATTATTTGTAAAACAGTTAAACGAGATCATTAATGGAATACATAGAAAATTATCCGGCGATAAAGAGAATTTATATATTTGCTATGAAGCTGATACTTTGATAGAAAATTATGAACGTTCTTTGATCTCTTCTCAGGAAAGAGATATAAAATTAAAGCAGACTACGGTAGGGCCTCACAGAGACGATTTTTCTTTTATGGAAGGTAATATTGATATTCGTAAATTCGGTTCTCAGGGTCAGCAGAGAACTGCTGCACTGTCTTTAAAATTATCAGAGATAGAATTGGTGAAAAAAATGACGAAAGATAACCCTGTTCTTCTTCTTGATGATGTATTGTCGGAACTTGACAGTAACAGACAAAATTATCTGCTGGACAGTATAGGGGATATTCAGACAATTATTACCTGTACCGGTCTGGATGAATTTATTAATAACAGATTTGAAATAGATAAAGTATTTCAGGTTGAAAATGGAAAGCTTGTAACAACAAATGTCACCGGCTAAAAGAAAGGTATGGTTATTGTAATGGAAAATGAATACGGAGCAGATCAGATCCAGATATTAGAAGGTCTTGAAGCAGTCAGAAAAAGACCCGGTATGTATATCGGAAGTACTTCCAGCAGAGGGCTTCATCACCTGGTTTATGAAATCGTAGATAATTCAGTGGATGAGGCTTTGGCAGGTTATTGTCATACGATTGATGTGACAATTAATCAGGATAACTCTGTTACGGTTGTGGATGATGGACGCGGTATTCCGACAGGTATCAATCACAAAGCAGGTATCCCTGCTGTGGAAGTCGTATTTACAATTCTTCATGCGGGCGGAAAATTCGGCGGTGGCGGATATAAAGTATCCGGCGGCCTTCATGGCGTTGGCGCTTCTGTCGTAAATGCTCTTTCTGACTGGCTGGAAGTAGAGATTTTTTCCGAAGGGAAAATTTATAAACAGCGTTATGAAAAAGGTAAAGTATGTTATCCGTTAAAAGTTACGGGAGAATGTGAAGCGGACAGAACAGGTACAAGAATTAAATTTAAACCGGATGCCACGATTTTTGAAGAAACTGTTTTTGATTATAAAACATTAAAAACAAGATTAAGAGAAACCGCTTTTCTGACAAAAGGTCTGAAGATCATTCTCACTGATGAACGGGAAGGAATGGAACAGAAGAAAGAGTTTCATTACGAAGGCGGTATCAAGGAATTTGTTACTTATCTGAATAAGAGCAAAGACGCTTTATATGAGCAGATCATGTACTTTGAAGGAACAAAGAACGGCGTTTATGTAGAAGTGGCCATGCAGCATAACGATGCCTATAATGAAAGTGTTTATACTTTTGTCAATAATATCAATACGCCGGAGGGTGGCACACATTTAATAGGCTTCAAAAACGCACTTACGAAAACGTTTAATGATTATGCAAGAAATAATAAACTGTTAAAGGAAAGTGAAGAAAATCTTTCCGGTGATGATATCCGTGAGGGATTGACGGCAATTATCAGCGTTAAAATAGAAGATCCTCAGTTTGAAGGACAGACCAAGCAAAAACTGGGTAATTCTGAAGCAAGAGGAGCCGTTGACAGTATTGTGAGCGAACAGCTTACTTATTTTCTGGAGCAGAATCCGACAGTTGCCAAGATCATATGTGAAAAATCCATTCTGGCGCAGCGTGCCAGAGAAGCGGCCAGAAAAGCCAGAGATCTGACCAGACGTAAGACGGCGTTGGAAGGTTCTTCTTTACCGGGTAAATTGGCGGATTGTTCGGACAAGAATCCTGAAAACTGTGAAATTTATATCGTTGAGGGAGATTCTGCGGGAGGTTCTGCGAAAACGGCAAGAAGCCGCGCTACACAGGCTATACTGCCGCTTCGTGGTAAAATTTTAAACGTAGAAAAAGCAAGACTTGATAAAATTTATGCCAATGCAGAGATCAAAGCTATGATAACTGCTTTTGGTACTGGTATTCATGATGATTTTGATATTACGAAACTGCGTTATAATAAAATCATCATCATGACGGATGCCGATGTTGATGGCGCGCATATCGCTACGTTGATGCTTACGTTTATTTATAGATTTATGCCGGAGCTGATCAGACAGGGTCATGTTTATCTTGCAAAACCGCCTCTGTATAAGCTGGAGAAAAATAAGCAGACCTGGTATGCCTACAGTGACGAAGAACTGGATAAGATACTTGCCGAAGTAGGAAGAGATCAGAATAATAAAATACAGCGTTATAAAGGACTCGGTGAAATGGATGCCGATCAGTTATGGGATACGACTATGGACCCGGAGAAGCGTATTCTGCTTCGTGTCAATATCAACGAAGAAGAAGAGTCTGAAATTGATCTTACTTTTAATACATTAATGGGAGATAAAGTAGAACCCAGACGTATTTTTATTGAAGAAAACGCAAGGTTTGTTAAAAATCTGGATATTTAAGTTTTTGGAACCCTGCAGGCTGAGTGAGGAGTATAATTATCAATATGGATGATCGTATTTTTGATAAAATTGAAGAAGTAGACCTTAAGAAAAAAATGGAAGATTCTTACATTGACTATGCAATGAGTGTTATTGCGGCCCGTGCACTTCCTGATGTAAGAGATGGTCTGAAACCGGTACAAAGAAGAGTTCTGTACTCTATGATCGAATTGAATAACGGGCCCGACAAACCGCACAGAAAAAGTGCGCGTATCGTCGGTGATACAATGGGTAAATATCATCCTCACGGAGACAGTTCTATTTATGGCGCTTTAGTCAATATGGCGCAGGAATGGTCTACGCGTTATCCTCTTGTCGATGGGCATGGTAATTTTGGTTCTGTCGATGGTGATGGCGCTGCTGCCATGCGTTATACAGAAGCCCGTTTGAGCAAAATTTCCATGGAACTTCTCGCTGATATCAATAAAGATACGGTAGATTTTGTTCCTAACTTTGATGATACGGAAAAAGAACCTTCCGTACTGCCGAGCCGTTATCCGAATCTTTTAGTAAACGGTACTTCGGGTATTGCGGTTGGTATGGCTACCAATATCCCGCCTCATAATTTACGTGAGGTTATCAGTGCAGTTGTTAAGATCATTGACAATCAAGTACAGGAAAACAGAAAAACGGAGATGGAAGAAATTCTGGAACTGGTAAAAGCCCCCGATTTTCCAACAGGCGGTATTATACTCGGTACAAGAGGAGCGGAAGAAGCCTATCGTACCGGCCGCGGTAAAGTCAGAGTCCGTGCCGTTACCAATATTGAAACGATGGAAAACGGCAAAAACCGTATTATCGTAACAGAACTTCCCTATATGGTAAATAAGGCAAATCTGATTTTAAAGATAGCGGAACTGGTGAAGTTAAAGAAAATAGATGGCATTACAGACCTTCGTGATGAGACGAACAGGGAAGGTATGCGTATTGTTATCGAATTAAGAAAAGATGTCAATGCTAATGTTATTTTAAATCAGCTTTATAAACACACGCAGTTGCAGGATTCTTTCGGTATCATCATGCTCGCGCTCGTTAATCAGGAACCGAAAGTTATGAACCTTCTGGATATGCTCGGATATTATCTGGAACATCAGAAAGATGTTGTAACAAGAAGAACAAAATATGATCTGAACAAAGCGGAAGAACGGGATCATATTTTACAGGGATTGTTGATTGCACTTGATAATATTGATGAAGTCATTCAGATCATCAGAAGCAGTCAGACGACGCAGATTGCCAAAGATAGATTGATAGAACGTTTTGAACTTTCTGATGCACAGGCACAGGCTATCGTAGATATGCGTCTGCGTGCTTTGACAGGTCTGGAAAGAGAAAAACTGGAAAATGAACATAAAGAATTATTGGCAAAAATTGCAGAATTAAAGGCAATTTTGGCAGATGAAAAATTACTGCTCGGTGTCATCAAAGAAGAAATATTGATTATTTCAGAAAAATTCGGCGACGACAGAAGAAGCAAGATTGGATATGACGTCTATGATATCAATATGGAAGATCTGATTCCAAAAGATAATACGGTTATTGCCATGACCAGTCTCGGTTATGTGAAACGTATGACAGTGGATAATTTCAAATCTCAAAACCGCGGCGGCAAAGGTATCAAGGGAATGCAGACAATAGAAGAAGATTATATAGAAGATCTTCTGATGACGACAACGCATCATTATCTGATGTTTTTTACCAATTACGGAAGAGTTTACCGTTTGAAAGCCTATGAAATCCCAGAAGCGGGACGTACGGCCAGAGGAACGGCTATTATTAATCTGCTGCAATTAAATCCGGGCGAAAAAATTTCGGCTATGATACCGATTAAAGATTATGAAGAAGATAAGAATCTTTTTATGGTAACAAAAAAAGGTATTGTTAAGAAAACTTCTATCCTGGAATACAGTAATGTCAGAAAAAAAGGTCTTACTGCCATTAATCTGCGGGAAGATGATGAACTGATCGAAGTAAAATCAACTGATAAAAGTACTGAGATTTTTCTGGTCACAAAACATGGTATGTGTATAAGGTTCAGAGAAACAGATGTCAGAGCGACCGGAAGAGCTTCTATGGGTGTTATCGGTATGAATTTATCTGATGATGACGAAGTGATAGGAATGCAGTTAGATCATCAGGGTGATTCGCTGCTTATCGTTTCTGAAAATGGTATGGGAAAACGTACTTATTTAGATGAATTTACGGTACAAAACCGTGGCGGTAAAGGTGTGAAATGTTATAAGATCACTGAAAAGACAGGCAATGTAGTCGGTGTAAAAGCTGTTAATGACGATCATGAAATTATGATGATCACGACAGAAGGCGTCATCATCCAGCTTCGCATGGAAGATATTTCCACACTCGGCAGGATCACATCCGGCGTCAAGATGATGAATCTGGAAGAAGACGTCAAAGTGGCCAAGATTGCCAAAGTAAGAGAAAAAGTAAGCGATGGCAGTCAGGAATTTGAAAATATTGATGATGCGATAGAGGAGATACCGGAGGAAGAATAAGATTAAGAACGAACTTGAAATAATTGAATAAAAACAGGACTCCGATGCGGTGGCAAGTTGTCCTTTATTTTATTCAATTATCTCAAGTTCTTCTAATAAGTTAATCATAACAAAATGAAAAAGGAAAATGGAGTATGACGAATCTGTATGATAAAGTGATAAAAGATGGAAAGCAAAAGCAGGATACCAGATTTAATACTGTTTTAATGATATTTATCATATTGTTTGTCGTTATTTTTGTTTCATTTTCCTGGGTTTTAAGTTATAAAATAAGATATTCCAGCTTTGTCAATAAATTGACAGGAAGTATTACTTACGTGAATCATAATGACAGTCTGAAAGTATATATGGATGGTAAAACTCTCAAATTGTCAGAGGATAATTTTACCGGTTTTAATACGTATCTTACAATGTCCGGTTCCGGGAAAGAAAGTAAAAAAGTGCCGGCGGAAGAACCTATTATTTTTGATTACGGAAACGGTTCTTCGTTAAGATTATGGGACGTACCCGCGGATAAATATTCTAAGAGAAACGGCGTGTTTATTCAGTATACGGATATGCAGGGCAAAAATTATTCTTTTATCAGTTATAAGATAACTTATGATACGGTCGTTACGAGATATCTTCTTTATGATAATGTTGAAGTAACAGATAATGATGTATAAAATTAAAATAGTTTTTGCGGAATTGGAGAATTTACATGAAGCTGGCAGTAATCGGCGATATTCACAGTAATCATACGGCACTTGAAAAATGTATCAATCATGCGCTTAGCCAGAATGTAGATGAATTTCTTTTTCTGGGTGATTACATCAGCGATTGTCCCTATCCGCAGAAAACAATGCAGATCATTTATGAAATGAAAAAAAAATATCAATGTCTTTTTATCCGCGGCAATCGAGAAGATTATATGTTAAAGCATAGAAAAAATCCAGACGAAAGATGGACATATTCTTCAGCCAGCGGAAATCTGTTATATACTTATGAAAATCTTACAGATAAAGATCTGGATTTTTATGAAACGCTGGATATTCAGGGAATCTATCAAAAAGAAGGATATCCGGCGTTTCGTTATTGTCATGGTTCCCTTACTTCTTCCACAGAACTTCTGCTGCCGGAAAATGAAAATATGATATCCATTATGGAAAATCTGGATGTCGAATTGTTAATTGGCGGACATGCGCATGTACAGGAAAGCAGAATGTACGGGAAGAAAAAGCTGATTCATCCGGGTTCTGTGGGAATGCCCTGGTATCATAACGGGAAAACACAATATATGATATTACATGGAACAGATCAGGGCTGGCAGGAAGAATTTTTTCAGTTAGAATATAATGTAGATGCCGTAAAAAAAGAATATAAAAGATCAGGTTTATATGAAAAAGCGCCTTATTGGGCAAAATTGAGCGTTCATCTGCTGGAAACAGGAGACGATTATACAAGTCCCTGTTTAAATCTTGCCATGGAATTATGCAAAGAAGCCGAGGGTAACGTCACATGGCCGGATATTCCGGAGAAATACTGGAAGATGGCGGCGGCCGAATTTGGCGTAAAGTAACGGAAAGGAAAAATACCATGAAATCATCAGAAGAATTAAGGAATAATCTCCGTGCAATCAATCGTAAAAGTTATCCTGCTTATAAATCGCTTGCCGGAGGTTATTCTTTTGGCAAGTATATTTTAAATATCGAACATGTGCAGGGAGATCCTTTTGCAGCGCCTTCCAGATTGAGCGTGAAGGTAGATCATAAAACTGCGGGCTTTCCTGCTGCATATTATGAAACAAAATGGAATAAGACTGCCCTGGAAGATTACTTGATACGGCGCTTCCATAAACAGGCGGATAAATTCTGTTTTCAGGCCAAAGGTTCCGGGAAAAGCGGGATTATTACCGTGAGCAGATGCGGTCAGGAAGTTTTGCAAAGGACAGCCTGTGAAATTACATCGAAAGAAATCATCATACGATTTGAAGCAGGTTTTCCCGCGAACGGGCGTACTATTAATGCTCCTGAACTGGAAAAGATTTTATTTGATTTTATTCCCGTATGTGTTGAGCAGAGTTTATATTATGAAAAAACACCAAAAGCAGAACTGGAAAAGACGATTTTTCTGACGGAAGACCAGCATTTTATCAGAGAAGAAATGAAAAAACAGGATCTGGTTGCCTTTGTTGCCGATGGTTCTATTTTACCAAGAGAAAGCGGAGTATCCGATAAACCGTTAAAAGATGGCATTCCTTTCCTGTCTCCCGAAACGATGGCAGTCACCTTAGAACTGCCGCATAAAGGTACTTTAAGAGGAATGGGCATCAAAAAAGGAATCACTTTAATTGTAGGCGGCGGTTATCATGGGAAGTCTACGTTGTTAAAGGCGCTTGAACGAGGCGTTTATAACCATATTCTGGGCGATGGCAGAGAATATGTGATCACGGATGAAACAGCCTTGAAACTCCGGGCTGAAGATGGCAGAAAAATCACCAATACGGATATTTCTCTTTTTATCAATCATCTGCCTAACGGAAAGGATACTAAGAGATTCTCTACTTTGGACGCCAGCGGAAGTACGTCGCAGGCGGCTAATATCGTAGAAGGAATTGAGGCGGGCAGCAGGCTTTTATTAATTGATGAAGATACTTCCGCTACAAATTTTATGGTTCGGGATGAATTGATGCAAAAAATCATCGCCAGAGAAAAAGAACCCATCACACCTTTTTTGGAACGTGCGAAAGATTTATATGAAAAAGCCGATATTTCTACTATTTTAGTCGTAGGGAGCTGTGGTTCTTATTTTTATATTGCCGATAAAGTAATCCAGATGGATTCTTATAAAGCCCTTGATATTACAGAAGAAACGAAGAAAGTTCTGGGAAATACTTCTTCGCCTGTAGTAAATGCGCCTGCATTTCATCTGCCGTCAGATAAACGGGAAATTGATCTTTCCGGTTCCGTGCAGAAACGAAAGACTTATCATGGAAACGGTTATGTCGAAGAGCGTCTGAAAATCAAAAGAATGGGAAAGACCGCTTTTTCTATTGGCAAAGAAAATCTGGATTTACGCTATGTGGAGCAGCTTGTCGATGAAGAACAGACACAGACGCTTGCTTATCTTCTGCGTTATGCGAAAGAACATTACGGTGATCAGAAAAATGACATAAAGGGAATTGTGAAGGCATTGGAAAATATTTTAATAACAAAAGGACTGGCGGGTATCTGCGATAAAGATAATGTACCCTCTGGCCTTGCAATGCCGAGGGTACAGGAGATTTTTGCCTGCTTTAACAGGTATTAACAGTTCAGTCTTTGATCTAATTCCCCGCAGCTTACTGCGAGGTTGTTCATTGGTTTTCTGGATATTTCATATTGATAATAGCGGATGAAATTGCGCATAAAATTGCAAACACCGGAAAAATAACGACATGCGGCATACCCCAGCCGTCGAATACAAATCCGCATATCAGATAAATGATAACTGCGACCATCATCAGACAGCCGTTGATACCGCTTTTTATTTTATCTTTTTTATAAGTATCAGATTCTTTGTCATGTATTTTATTATAATAGTCAATATCATACTTACTCTTTTGTATGCCAGCATAAACAAAAATAGTTACAGCAATTGCAACAAAGAAAAGAAAAATGGCTCCGGTAATAGAGTCAAGATCAATATTGCTGTTTCTCTGTATGTCGGAAAAAAGAGATTCTAAGCCGCCAAACACTACCAGGGAAATAAGTATGAGCACGACTCCTGCCGCTATAAAATAAGAAAACTTTTTATTAAATTTCTCAATTTCTTCTGTGCTGTAAAAGTTTTCTATATAAGGATTTTTCTTTTCAAAATTATCATGCTGTAATCCTATGACAATAAAAATTGCTACAGCAATAATTAAAAAAATGAAAAAAACGATACTACAAAGTTCTTCATTGATATTCATGGCAGCATTGATCCCAACACCGATTCCCGAAAGAAACAACATAATAGAAACACCTAGTAAAATAAGTCCGGTGCCTAAAGCCATCATTTTACTGAATAAATTAAAATGTTCGTCATACTTTGCCTTGTCCTCTACATAGAGAGTGCCGACGTCTTTTTGTACAAGATCATCCATACTGACATGAAAAAGCTGGCAAAGCTGTATCAGTTTATCCATTTCCGGATAAGTGGTGTCAGATTCCCATTTTGATATGGACTGTCTGGAAACATCCAGCTTTTCAGCAAGCTGTTCCTGTGTAATGTCGTTTTTCTTTCTTAGAAACTGTAAATTTTCTCCTAAACTCATCTTTTTATCATTCCTTTCTTTTTTGTAGACAAAATTTTCTGTCGAGCAAGATTTCCTGTTAGACAAGATTTTTGTCTTTTGATGAGTTTATTGTATAAAATCAGGCATGTTAATTCTATCAATTTCATGTTGCTTTTAAGTTTTTTTATGTAAATTGCAGGTTGCGATGCGTAATCTACTCTGTTATGTATCATTTTCTGTTTCTAATAATTTTATAAATGCTGTTGGCTCATATATTGTTATAGAAGATTTTGCATAATCTTTTATATTTCTTGTTACTATACAATCCATTTCAGAACGGATAGCAGTTTCCACCATAATAGCATCTTCATAATCATTGATTTCCGAAAATATTGCTTTTTGGCAATCTAAAGAAGTTGTGTCCAACAAATGAAACAAAGTATATAGTTTGCTGAGAATTTTTCTTGTCTCCGTGTCGTTGTGTATTAATCGATATGTCAGATAATAAATATCTGTAGCAGCCTTTGCTGTAATGTGTCCTTCAAATTTTTTATTGGCAGAATACAAAAAAATCTTTTGTGCAGCTTCTACAAATGGAGTACGGGATTGTAAAGCATCGATAATAACACAGGTATCAATTAAAACTCTCATATGGTATTCAACCTTTCTTCACGAGCTTCTTCTAAAGTTATATCTGTCGGAAGAATGCCAAATAATGATTTAGCAACATCTACTCTATCTTGATATGGGTTAGACAGTTTGGCAACAATTTTTCCGTTACGGGTGATATAAATATCCTCTGTTTCAGCCAGCATAAGATATTTACCAAGATTAACTTTTAATTCAGTTGCAGTAATAGACATATTATCATTCCTTCTTATAAAATATATTATTAGTAGTAAAAGCAGAAATTTATTTTCTTTGATTATATTATATACAAATCGCACGATTTTATCAATTAAATCGTGCGATTTGTGAAATTTATATATTATTTTATGCCTCGTTGCTTGTAGCGGGGTATTTGATTTTTAATTTATCTTCTCAAAATCATCCGCTCCATGCTTACACCACGGGCATACGAAGTCGGACGGGAGCTCTTCTCCTTCATAGACGTATCCGCATACTTTACAGCGCCATCCTTTCTTGGGTGTGCTTTCTGTAGACTCTGGCTTCGGTTTGACAAATTCGTGATAATAAGAATAAGTCATTGATTTTTCATCAGAAAGGACTTCCGCATCAGTCACTTCCGCCAGAAACATCATATGCGTATCCAGATCATAGGAATTTAAAACCTTACAATCAAGATAAGCGTTTGTATGTTCTGTCAGATAGGGAAGTTCCTGTTTGGTGATCGCAAAAGGAACGCCGACAAACTTATCCGCTTCTCTGCCGCTCTGAAAGCCGAAGTTCTTAAAAAGAGAAAAAGGTGCGGATTCCGAAAGGACGGAAATTGCTACCATTCCAGATTTCTGTACGAGTTCGCAGGTGAGATTCTGCTTATTGATAGCAAGAATAATGCGCTTGGGGTTGTCCGCTACCTGTGTCACCGTATTGATGATACAACCGTTCATTTTCTGGTCTGCTTTTGTAGCGGCTACAAAAAGACCGTATGATAATTTGAAAAAAGCCTGTGTGTTCATGTGTACACCTTCCTTATTATAATAATATTTAGTATAGAATAAAATATTGTTTTTATTCTTCACTATTCCAGTCAACATCGTATTTTTTCTCAACAGATAAATTGAACAATGCGCCATCAGATTGGGAATTAAATCCCATAAAATATTCATAATCTCTCAAAGCGGCGGTAGAAAACCACATATTTTCATCACCCGTAAAATCAGGGAACATTTCTTTGGCTTTTTCTATGTTAAGTTCTGTAACAGGAACACCATTAAATGTTATTCTTTCCAAATCGGCCTCTTCGCCGCCTGTCAGTGAAAAATCAAGATAAGCAATTACGGCGTCACCCATTCTGATGGCTTCTTCATCCGTAACAACAGAAATATGTACAAAAATGGAATCCGTGATCCAGATAGAGCCGCCTGTGTAATAACTGTTAGCTTCTAATTCCGTATCCGGGTCAATCTCGTATTCATAATATTCATTATCAGGCGTCAGTTCGGATACGGTCATCTTAAAACCTTTGTCCAGCAGGGTCTGCACAGTGGTTTCACCTATCAGAATCTCTACGTCGTCGATAGAAACAGGATATACCGGTTCCGGTACGTCTTCGGAGGTTTCTTCAGTTTTGGATTCACTGGCGCAGCCTGTGACTGCTGTGGTTGTGAAAATAAGTAACAGGGTTGTGAAGATAAGTTTTTTTAGTAAGTTTTTCATGGTTATAGGGGCCTTTCTTTTTATAATTCTTTCTGATTTTTCTATGAAAGAAATTATAGCATACCTGGATTAATTTGTAAAAATTTTTGCTAAATGTTTTCTGCATATGATTTTTTGAAAAATTATATTTTGCGAAAAAATAGCTGTTTTTATGTGATTTCGTTATTTTAATGCCTGCTGCGTCAAAAGATGAAATTTCATAAAATAAGTTGTAATCAGCAAAAAATAATATTAAAATATATGGCGTGAAAGATGCCTATATAAAAATCAGGCATTAAAGGGGACATTTAAAAAATGCAGGCGAAACAGGTTGATTTTTCTAAAGGAAGTGTCACACAGAATATTGTCCACGTAGCGGCGCCTATGTTAGTGGCACAGATTTTGAATTTAATGTACAATATCGTGGATCGGATTTACATAGGGAGGATTCCCGGAGAAGGACTTCTTGCGCTGGGAGGTGTTGGCTTATGTTTTCCATTTATTTCCCTGATTACGGCTTTTACCAATCTGTACGGGGCGGGAGGCGCTCCACTTTGTTCTATTGAGCGGGGGCGGGGAAATAATAAAGAAGCGGAAGAAATCATGAATACTTCTTTTTATCTGCTTGTGATCACAGGAGGGGTTCTGACAATTCTGGGAAGTATTTTCTGCAGTCCTATTTTAACTTTGTTTGGCGCGTCTGACACGTCATTGCCTTACGCCCTGTCTTATATGCGGATTTATCTGTTGGGAACTATGTTTTCCATGATTGCCCTTGGGATGAATCCTTTTATCAATTCCCAGGGGTTCGCAAATGTTGGTATGACTACTATTTTTCTTGGCGCTGCCGCGAATATTATCTTAGATCCGGTATTTATTTTTATTTTGGGACTTGGCGTGCAGGGAGCGGCCTTGGCTACTATATGTTCCCAGATTTTGTCGGCAGTATTTGTCATACGTTTTCTGACAGGCGGCAGGTCGGAACTGCGCATCAGGCTGAAAAAGAAACCGTCTCTGCGCAAAAGCCATGTTTTGGATATTGTTGGATTGGGAAGTGCGGGATTTGTCATGCAGTGTACGAATAGTCTGGTACAGATTGCATGTAATAGGATGTTGGGAACTTTTGGAGGGGATATTTACATTTCTACCATGACGATCATCAATTCGGTACGCCAGATTCTGGATACTCCTGTATTGGCGATTACCGATGGTGCATCACCAATTTTAAGTTATAATTATGGCGCGGAGAAATATGAGAATGTTAAAAAAGCAATCCGCGTTGTAACGCTGTCTGCCATTGCCTATACGGCGGCAGTATGGGCGTTGATTTTATTATTACCGGAAATGTTTATTGGAATCTTTAACCATGATGATTCCCTGTTAACGGTCGCTGTACCAGCGCTGCGTATTTACTTTTTTGCTTTTATCTTTCAGGCATTGCAATACAGCGGTCAGACAGTCTTTAAATCTCTCAATAAAAAGAAACAGGCAATTTTTTTCTCTCTGCTTAGGAAAGTAGTGATAGTTGTTCCATTGACTTTTATACTGCCATACTTGGGAAATCTTGGGGCAAAGGGAGTGTTTATTGCCGAACCAATTTCTAATTTTCTGGGAGGGAGCGCTTGTTTTATCGCGATGGTATGTATGATTTTTCCAGAGCTTTCCATTATGAAAATTGATTATGATTGATAATGCACAAGATTACGGATATATTTCATATCTACCTTGTATAGCTTAAATTCAGTCTGCATCATCTCTCCTCGTAAAAATGGCTATGCGTTTCTACATAGCCATTTGTGTAGTAACTTCATTAGAGTTGTCAACGTTTTTAGCAGTCCACTTTGCGGTAGGACTCACCACTAATCAATGGAGTTCTTTATCTTTATTTGATAGTGATATTATTAAATACAAGAGGTGCGCATGCAAAAAAAACAACTATTAATGCTATTATATATAAATATTTGTCTTCTCTGTAGTTGTGCAAACAAATTCGAGAGTGAAACAAAGACAATAGAAACGGATATTCCGAAAGAGGAACAATCAATTGAAGAAATTAACTTTACCAAAGAGGAATTTCTAGCGGATTATGATTATATGTGGGAAGTTTTAGAAGAGAATTATCTTTTTTTCGGAACGATAGAAGATTATGGTATAGATGTAGAGTTTTTAAAACAAGATACAAAACAGCAAATTGAGCAGCATGTCACAGATTTAAATAGTTTTGTTGTAATGTTAAACTCTTTATTTCAACAAATGCAATTCTTTGCGCATCTTGGTTTGTTGGAAACTGACGCTTATGATGTTATGTATGAATATTATTGTAATACCATGGTAGAAGAAGAATCTATGCGTGCATGGAGAATATCTCTGGAAAATCCTCAGACACAGATTGTTTATGACTATATGAAAGAGAAAGAATTTACAGATTATGTTGTAAAAAATGAAAGTTTTCCGCAGGCATCCTATGATGCGGTACGTAAGACCGTAATATTTCAAATACCGACTTTTACCCATATATACGTTGAACGTGACAAAACTTTTTTTGTTGATTATTTAAAATCATTAGATGGAATGGAAATAGAGCATATTATTTTTGATATAACCGGAAATCGTGGAGGAAGTGATTATTATTGGGAAGAAAATATTGTTGCACCTTTTGGCGGTAATTATGAATGGATATATTATCTTTATTTAAAGGATACACCGCTTATTCGAGATTATTTTTTTAATGGACAAACAAAAGTAATGCCACTTTCCGATTTGCCAGAAGACCATATACCGCCACCCTTTATAAATGAATTGGGATTGACGCATTTTATCAGAATACAGTGGCAGTTATCCAATAACCCGGTATTTAAGCAGGAAATTTTGAGTGCAAAACGTTGGGTTTTAGTAGATGAAAGAGTATATTCTGCCGCGGATACTTTTTGTGCATTTTGTAAAGCTACCGGTTGGGCGACATTGGTAGGTAGGCGTACATTAGGTGACGGGATCGGGTATGAGCCAATTTTGGAAACGTTACCCAATACGGGATTAATAATTCGTTTTTCCGGCGTAGTAGGTGAATCAAATGAAGGATTTTTAAATACAGCAGTCGGAACAGCGCCGGATTATTATACGGATGCAAAAAAATTAGAAGACCCTGTTACTGCCTGTAAACGACTGATTGATAAGGAAATAAACGGTGATATAGATGATTAGTAACCGACAGATAGTAATGGGTATTTGTCTATATAAAGCTCAAGTATTCCGGAACCAGAGTATACAGTGCATCAAAGAGATATTATGATTAAATTTACAACACTTGAAAATAGAGTTATTATTATAGGAAAAAGTAAGGTGAACGATTCTGAAATGATTGTTCTTAACTTATTGTATAATAGTCGTGGGAGTTATGGGATTTGCCTTTGCGCCGGAACTGGTGGCTCTTTTCCGTAAGGGAGATGAAGAGGTCATCGCGGTAGGAACAGCGGCTCTGCGTTACCAGGTTATCGCTTTCCCACTCAGTTCGTGGATCGTCATGTGCAATATGATGTTACAGTCTATCGGCAAAGGATTAAAAGCCTCGATCGTAGCTTCAGCCAGACAGGGATTGTGTTTTTTACCGCTGATTTTAATCCTGCCGCATTTCTTCGGGCTGACGGGCGTGGAGATCTGTCAGGCAGTTTCAGATGTATTGACGCTTATCATCTCTGTACCGATTGGATTCAGCGTGATCCGTGAAATGCAGAAAGCGTAAAAATACCACCGGTTTGTTACAGGCCGGTGGTACTACTATGTAAAAAGGATATACAGTATGTATTTTGGAAAAATTATAATTTAAATACTTTCATATTATTTTCCAGTTCATCGGCAACATTTTTCATTTGCTCCGTATTGCCGGCAATGTTGCTTACGATACTGCTTACTTCTGTAACAGAAGCGGAAGTTTCTTCTGTGCTTGCCGCATTTTCCTGAGCGATTGCTGTCAGGCTCTGGACGATATCGACCACGTTGACTCTGGCTTCATCCATGTGTCTGGTTTTTTCTGCAATCCGGGTGACACCGTCAATAGAACTGTCAATGCCGTTTTTAACCTGTGTGAAAATGGCGTCGGTTTTGGTCACATGTTCGTTTTGTTTTGCCATGATATCTTTTACTTCGCCCATGATAGCAACTGCCTTCTCAGAATCGGCGATCAGGGAATCTGTGATCGCTTCAATCTGGCTTGCGGATTCGTTGGACTGTTCCGCCAGTTTCTGGATCTGTGAGGCAACGACTGCAAAGCCGCGGCCCTGATCTCCGGCTCTGGCCGCTTCAATACTTGCATTTAAGGATAACAGGTTGGTCTCTTCGGCGATAGAAGTAATGAGTGTGGTAGCTTCTCTGATCTTCATGGCGGATTCGTTGGTGGTATTGGTCTGCTCATAAATCGTATCAATAGCTTCTTTGGCCTGTCTGTTGATCTGTTCTAATTGTACCAGAGTAGAAGATGCTTCGTCGCTGGATGTTTTCATGCCTGTTGCATTGACGAGCAGATTTTCTACCTCCCCGGTAGTGTCTTTTACCATGTTGCCCATTAAAATGACATTATCGGTCGCCCGCTGGGTTTCAGTTGCCTGAACGCCTGCGCCATCAGCAATTTCGGATACCGCTTTTTCTACGTGTTCTATAGTGGCTGCAGTCTCGGAGACATTGGTACTCAAAGAGTCTGCTGCTGAAAAAAGGCTCTCGCTCTGGTATTTCAAACCTGTTACAACGGCGATAAGCTGGTCGTGCAGCGTGCTGATGGAACGGCTCATTTCTCCGGTTTCATCTTTTCGCTTATTGAGTTGCATCTGAATATCATTCTCCGTGAAATCCATATCGGCCAGTTTGTTGATCACGCTGGTAATTTTGATAACAGGACTTATCATAGACCCTGCCAGAATATAGCCGATAACGGAACAGATAATGATTATCAGAACTGCCGCCACGATACTGATCTGCATGATTCTGGTGATCGGCTGCATGACTTCGTCTTCATCAGCGGAGATGACAAGGATAAAATCATTGTCTGCATTCACGTAATAGGCGGCGTATTTGATAACGCCTTTAAATTCATAGTCTACTACTTTTGGTTCGATATTTTTGCTGCCGGACTGAATATCCTTTACAACGCCGGATACGACAGCGTTTTCAACCGGCTGCCCGATCTTGGACTCTGTCGGATGATATAACATGGTGCCATCGGCAGCTACTACATAGGCGTAACTGGAATCTACACCCTCCAGACCGATACTGCCGACTAACTGTTTCAGGGATTCCGCGTTTAATATAGTCTCCATGTCAGATTCGGCGGCCGCCAGATTGATTCTTTCCCCGGCGGAAACCGTAATATCGTATAAATAATTCTGTGTCAGATTTTTCATGCTGTTTTTTACATTCGGAAGAATAAGAAAGAGCAATACGACTACGACTCCCACGATACATGCAATTAACAGTAAACTGATCCGCCCCTTGATCGACTGGAACAGGGAGCTTTTTTTGGTTTGGTTTTTCTCCTGCGTACTCATTTTAGTATACCTCCAATTTGTGCTTTGTGTATCCGAAAGTCGATTCCTTGCCCCTTTGTTAATATAATATCATACAATAGAAAATATTGATAGTTATTTTACAAATTTTTGAATATTATGAAAGTATATTGCAAAAAGAGAAATTTTAAATAAAAAAGCGCAGGCCGTGTAAGTCTGCGCTTTGTCAAAAATATTATGTTTTACTGTGCTCCGTCAATTTCTTTCCATTGTGTTTCAATAGAAGCGCAGGCTTCGTCTTTGGTGAGGCTGCCAGCAATATAGGACTGCATGATCTCACCGAAGGTCTGATGCCAGCTGTCTGTAGAATAGCAGATAGCAAGTGCGCCTGCCCCTGAAGATGCAGAGAGTTCATCACCCTGTTTGATGATGGCAAATTCACTTTCCTGCGTGGATTTGATCGGCGGTACAACGCCGGCTACGTCATTAAACCATGCCTGGCCGTAATCAGAAGTATACCACCAGTTTACGAAATCCAGTGTCTGCTGTAATACTTCGGAATCATTGTATACATGAAGTGCCTGATCGGAACCTGCGATAACCTGGCAGAGTGCCGGATCTTCTGTCACCGGATATCCGTTGAAGCCAATCTGGAGGTTCGGATCGATTGCCAGAACATCACCTTCAAGCCATGCGCCCTGTCCAAGAGCCATTGCAGCTTTACCTGTACCAAATACGGACTGTTCGCCGTCTGATGCTGTTTCAAGCGGTTTGTCATCGCCGTATTTTACAGCCAGATCAATGAAATTAAAGAAGCTGTCATATAATTCCGGATAATCGGATACCTTGGCTTCACCATTTTCAAATCTGGCAACCAGAGTAGCTACATCGATGCCGGCATTGGCAGCAGCGGCATCTACGAAGTGCTGTGCAACATGTTTGAATACCCACCACTCATTGAAACCGGTTGTGAAAGGCTGGTAACCTGCTGCCGAAATCTTTTCACATGCTTCTTCCATTGCGGACATGGTTGCCGGAAATTCCGTGATACCGCATTCTTCAAAGATAGCTTTGTTATATACGATACCAAAATAGTTACCTTTGATAGCGATACCATACAGGCCAGTTCCATCGGAAGGGGACTTCATGGCATCCGCAACGCTGTCCTGGATCGTGTCGCCAAGAGGCTGTCCGGTCAGATCATAAGAGTATTCTTTATAAACGTCGATCTCTTTACCGGAGGTTGAAGAGAAGATATCCGGTACTTCGCCGGAATTTAATTTGGCCTTTAAAAGCGTCGGGTAATCATTCTGTGTTGTTTCATAGTTGATCGTAACGTTGGGAGCTACTTCTTTATATGCTTCGATCAGTTCATTCATAGCGTCCGCATATTCCGGAGAACTGATAAACATATAAATTTCGCACGGTTCATCGGAAGAAGCGGTCTCGGTTTCTTCCGATGTCGTATTATCTTCTGCCGGTGCCTCATTTGTTTCTGCTTCGTCTGTTGAGCTTGTGTCACTTGCTGTATTCGTACTGGCTGAATCATTAGAAGATGAATCGTTTGCATTTGAACCACAGCCTGCAAGCAATGAAATGAGCATAGCACTGCTTAACAGAACACTAATTAGTTTCTTTTTCATTTTGTTCCTCCTTTTTCTTTTCTTCCCGTATAAGCTACGGGCAGCTTATTATTTACTCTGCTGTGGCAGAGATAAATAGCGTTAAAGTTTATCCTTTGACTGCGCCGGCGACAACGCCTTCTACAATGTATTTCTGTAAAAGAATGAAGACAATGATAGATGGTACAACTGCCAGTACCATAGCCGTCAGGGCATAATTCCATTTTGTATTCATCTGCCCTACAAATGTATAAGCAGCCAGAACAAGAGTCTTGGTATTGTTGTTGCTGTTTACCATTAGGAGCGGGAGCAGAAAATCGTTCCAGATCCACATAACATCCAGTACAATGACCGTGACCGTAACGGATTTTAAAAGCGGAAAGATGATGGATATAAAAGTTCTGGTTGTAGATGCACCATCGATCAGAGCGCTTTCATCCAGTTCTTTCGGTATGGTTTTCATAAAATTAAAGAAAATAAAGGTCGCCATGGGGATACCGAATCCCCAGTACTGGATACCAAGTCCAAGTTTACTTCCGGATAAATGGATCACGTTCATGGCTTTTAACAAAGTAATCATAATTGTCTGAAAAGGAATGAGCATCGGTGTAATGATAAGCGTATAAATAATAGATGTATACTTTCCTTTCCGTCTGTCTAAAATATAGGCAGCCATAGAAGAAAAGAGGATAATACCGACAATGCCGATTCCTGTAATGATCAGATTGTTTTTAAACAGCGTCAGATATTTTATCTTATCCACTACATAAGTATAGTTGGAAATATCCAGTTTAGAAGGAAAGGCCAGTACATCCGCAATGATCTCACCAAACGGTTTAAAGGAGTTCATGAACATCAGATAAACCGGGTAGATATAAACGGCGGCGATCAAAGTCAGACAAAGGATCATGATCGTTTTTTTCAATAAGCGTTTTGTCTTCAGCGTCATTACAGATCAACCTCCTTCCTGTTGAATGCCTTGAGCACCAACTGTGTCACTATGAGTACGAACAGAAAATAAACGATGGATTGTGCAGCGCCGGTTCCATAATGATTGCTTGTAAAAGCCTCTTTATAAATCTGCATGGTAACGCTGTTCGTTGCTGTGCCGGGGCCGCCCTTGGTCAAGGCTAAAATAATATCAAATACCTTCAGACCGTTTGTCAGGGACATAAAGATACAGGTGGTGAAAGAAGGGCCGAGAAGAGGAAGTGTTACCCGGAAAAATTTCTGTCTTCCCGTAGCACCATCTACGATCGCCGCTTCCAGTACGTCCTGCGGAACAGCCTGCAGACCCGCTATGTAGAGCACAACATAAAATCCCAGCGACTGCCATACACCAACGAATGCGACAGAGAAAAATACAAGTTTCATATCGCCGAGCCAGCTTAAGTTCCAGACACTCCAGTCAGTTATTTCATACAGTTTGGCGAAGCCGCTTGTAAAAATGAATTTCCAGATAAAGCCGACGATCGTCATACTCATAATATAGGGAATGAAGAAAATACCGCGGAAGAAATTAGCCAGCCGGAATTTCTTGGTAAGCACTACGGCAAGCGCAACGGCGAATATATTGGAAAACACAACAAAGAAGACAGTATATTTGGCAGTAAACCATAAAGAATCCAGAAAATCCTTGCTTTCCAGAAAAATGGTCTTAAAGTTCCGCAGGCCGATAAAAACAGCGTCCTTGGAGATACCGTTCCATTCTGTCATGGAATAATAGCCGCTCATGATAAAAGGAACGTACATCATCATAGAGACTAAAATAAATGCCGGAGCAGAAAATAAGATTATTTCCAGTTGTCTCTTTGTTTTTCTTTTCACGTTTTTCCCTTCCCTTTCTGTTACATTTTGATATTATACGATATAATAATTATACGTTTGGATTTTTTCATAGAAAATGGAATTATCCGAACAGATTGTTGCAAATAAATGAACAAATTTCGCACTGTAATTGAGTTATTTTTATAAATAATATATAGTATTTTTAAGAGGGGAAAGAGATGAAAGGTTCATATATATATCATTTTCAACAAAGTATAAAACAAAAATGCCGGATGTTATTGGACAAAATGACGCTTTGGTCACAGCTCATATTATTCGTGGCACTCGTTATCTTCATCATTACTTTTATTCTGATCTATAAAGAATACACATCCACACGCCGCACGACGATCCAGAATCTCACGGATACGGAGGAAAAACTGTTGCAGTTGGAGGCTGGGAATCTGGAAAGTTATATTTCAGATCTTGCTAATTTCTGTATCCTGCCGTGTTATGATCTGCAGCTTACGAGGATGATCGAACAGAAATCAGCATTTACCGATGAACAGATCCAGTATTTCAAGGAACAGACATATTACTATTATTATACACGCGGAGATATTGACGATTATC
This sequence comes from Ruminococcus sp., assembly GCA_023663085.1. Lineage (GTDB taxonomy): Bacteria > Bacillota > Clostridia > Lachnospirales > Lachnospiraceae > UBA3282. The sequence goes on from JAMPIB010000010.1 coordinate 25,504, forward strand.
ATATCTTCCTGCTGAATCAGAATCTTTCTATCGGAAGGAGCAAGGGGGAACAGCGTATCGGTGTTTCGGATTATGACGTTTCTCTTTTGAAAGATATATATCAGGCGTGTAAGAGCAGTCGTTATAACCATATTATATTTCCTGCGGAAAATGAGACTTCTTTTTTTACTTATTACCATACCATGATACGGATACAGAATCAGGATCCGCAGGCGCTTGTAAAGATTCAGGTGGATCGTTCCTATTTAAATAAGCTGCTGCCCAATCACTCGGAACACGGCGAGGTGCTCTTACTCTCCGATCAGGATGGAAATCTTGTTTATTCCAGCCGCAGCGAGCTGATAAATGACAGTGGCGTTTTAAAGGAAGTCTTAGGAACCGGGACATCCCATCAGGGCAGTTATACAAGTGTTACGCTGGCGGATGAAGAATATATATTAATTACGTCGGGAGACGCTGCGGATAATATCCGGCTTCTTTCTTTTACGCCAATCTCCTATATTGATTCACAGATAGGCCGGATAAGAAATTCTCTGGTCATGACGGGTATTTTTATCTGGCTCTGTGCGGTTGTACTGATTAATATTTTCATCCGTTTTCTGACGAAGCCCTTAAAGATTCTTTCCGGGCAGATGGAGCGGACGGGGAGCGGTGATTTTCATACATTGATCCATACGGGCGGCAGCAGGGAGATCAAGGAACTTTCACAGAGTTTTAATTCTATGGTCATTCATATTGATGAATTGATACGGCGGACTTATCTTGCGGAGTTAAGTGAGAAAAATGCCAGACTGACCGCGTTAGAAGCGCAGTTGAACCCACATTTTCTGTATAATACGCTACAGGCTATCTCAACAGAAGCATTGATAAACGATCAGCCGCAGATCAACCAGATGATCACTTCGCTTGCCTCCAGCCTGCGGTATACGATAAAAGGCGGCGATCTGGTCATGCTGAAAAAAGAGATGGAACATGTCCGCGACTATATTTATCTCCAGAAAATACGTATGGATGATAATCTTGAAGTCCATATTGACATTGCTCCTGAAACGGAAGAGTGCCTGATCCCAAAGATCAGTATCCAGACATTGATAGAAAATTCGATCATACATGGTCTCCACCCGGACAGAGGGCTGATCGTCATACATATTTCTTCAGAAATGAAAGATGATAACATCATGATCCGCGTGTTGGATAACGGCTGCGGAATTTCTGAAAAACAGCTTGCCGCTTTATATGCGGATTTTGAAAAGCAGGAAAAAAGCTGTACAGATGGAGGTATTGGTCTGGTAAATCTTCATACTAGACTGAAACTGCTGTATACAAGACCTGCGGAGATGACGATCCATACAGAATATGGGAAGTATACAGAGATCCTGTTGACATTGCCTGTTACACGGGAAACGGAAGGGAGTAATTATGTACAAAGCGCTGATCATAGATGATGAAAAACCGGTTCGCATCGCTATCAGTAAACTTGGTCACTGGAACTATTATCATATTGCGCCGCCGGAGATGACTTCCAACGGAAGGGAGGCTCTGAGCGCTATGCGCGAGATTCGTCCGGATGTCGTTTTCGTGGATATGAATATGCCTGTTATGGACGGCGGTACTTTTCTGGAAAAAGCATCTGTGGAATTTCCCGACAGCCAGTTTATCGTGGTCAGTGGTTATGATGATTTTACCTACGCACAGAGGGCCATTCATTATGGAGCGGTCGATTATCTTTTAAAACCGATCAGGGAAGAGGAATTGAACCATGCCATTGAAAAGGCGCTCCTGCGCATCAATCCTTCCGAAACATTTGGACAGGAAACCGGAAGGGAAGGCGCCTCACCGGAGGAGATCGTGGAGATCATCAAAGAATATATTGACAGTAATTATTGTACGAATATCAAGATTACCATGTTTGCAGAGAAGTATTTCTTTTCGATAGAATATCTTACGAAACTGTTCAAGAGCAGATACGGTTACAGCATTTATGAATATGTACTGAAATTGCGGATGGAACGTGCCGGAGAATTGCTTGCCAATGAGGAAAATAAGATCATTGATATCGCCGGACGGCTTGGGTATGCGGACAATCACTATTTCAGCAAGGCATTCAGGAATTATTACGGTGTGTCGCCTTCACAGTACCGTAAGAAATGTCTGGAGGAAAAAGAAAATACGGGCGGCGATATAATATAGAATAGGGGCATTATTACGGTAGATCGTATTGAAAAGCGCAGGTCACAGACCCGCGCTTTTTTTAGCCTGATAGAGAGAAAAGTTAAAACTTCGTAAACTCATGGAATCGGCTTTTCTCATAATATTTTCATAGTAACGATAGAAAGGATCGTATATTTCCTGTTCATTTGGATTGCCGGACAAGTATAGATTCCTGCTCTCATCCAGAAGAATAGGCGCAGCGTCTGCCGACAGCTGCGAGAGATATCTTTTGGAATCATGAATATCATAATCATCAAGATATTCCAGGTGGGCCGGGTCTAAGTTATAAGAAGCGACAATATAATCCGGATGACTGAATGATAAACCGATATAAAATACCGTCGTCACGGCCACACTGTAGAAAAACAGCGGAAAATGCCGGCAATAAATAGTCACTGTCACACCGCACATCAAAAGGAAAATGACTGCCAGTGACCAGAGAACAAAGATGCGCAGAAAAGTCAGATTGTATCTGGCAATATACGTAAGCATCCGCAGAACGCTGGACAGTATCATGATAAAAGTACATCCGCTGATAATTGTAAGGATGATCTTCAATACTTTGCTGTCCTTAAAGAAAGACAGACAGAACAGGACTAATATCAGATTCAGGATACAGACGGCGAGCAGCTGGAAAAATCCCTGTCTGGCATAGGCGGAATAGGTATAGCCGTCGGGAAGGGACATCCTGCCGATGAACAGATACAATATCTGGATCGTACTGAATATCAGATATACGACCGAAAGCATCCCCGTAACGGTGATGGCGATAACAGGTTCGAGGACTCTTTTATCCGGAATTTCTTCTTTGATATTTTTCCTGCATAAAGCACAGATCAGCGCATAGGAGGCCAGAAAAACCACGGCTGTAAAAATTGCGATCTTTATCAGAGCGCTGAAGGAAAAATCAAAGGACGAAAAACCGGGCATCAGAATGCGCTATATCATATTTCTGAAAACAACATCCGCGCTGCCAAGCAGTACAATGATAACGGTAAGCAGCGGAATAGCAATGGCAATCCCCACGATAACAGCGGTGAGAGGGCTTTCTTTATCGTCTTTTTTCTGTTTTTGGGCATCAAAAAAAGAAGCCAGGTCCTTTAAGGGCATAAAAAGGCAGGATAACAAAGAGCCGATCGTGCGAAAAACGGCGCCGATATATTTGGGCAGATTCCACCCGGCATCCTGATAGATAGTATGCAGAAACAGGATGAAGGATAAAAGAAAAATGCCCAGTTTGTTCATCCATAAAAGCTGCGGTGAAGTAGTACAGCAGTTGGAAATGCTAAGCATCAGTATGCCGGTCATGTAAAAAAGACTGTCTTTTTTGTATGGAACCCCTAACCTTTTCATAGATAAGAAAAAATAGCAAAGGGTTCCGACGGCGAAAAAAGGGTAGGTGATACCGGAGGCGTTTTTATACAGGCAGAAAGTGTAAAAAAGCGCATAGATCATACTGGCCGGGCCGAAAAAGGAAAACTGGCTCTTCATCTGTTTCGTTAATAAAGTTTCTTCTTTTTGATCGTTCATGTGAATGTCTCCTTTCATAGTGGTTTAAGTCAAGGTTCTGCATCTTTTGCAGCGTTTTTTGTATCTTTATCCTCGTCCTGCGTATATTGGATGATATCGCCGGGCTGGCAGTTGAGCGCCTTGCAGATTGCTTCTAATGTAGAAAAGCGGATGGCTTTGGCCTTGTTATTTTTCAGGATAGAAAGATTTGCCAGGGTGATATCCACTTCGTTTGCCAGTTCTGTCAGGCTCTTTTTGCGCATTGCCATGATAACATCCAGATTGATTATGATCGCCATTGCCGTACATGCTCCTTTTCTGAATTATATTGTCAGGTCATTTTCCAGTTTGTAGGCCACCGCTTTGTCAAATACCTGTGCGAGTACTTTGCTGAACAGACCCGCGATGACGAAGACCAGAATGATGATGAGAACGGCGGGCGTTATATAGATAAATAACCGGCAGGCCATGATAACAGAGATGAAAAAACTGTAAATGCTCATTTTCTCCAGACTCTGTACATTCTCCGGGATAAAGCAGTCGTTGTTTAGGACTGTGCGGAACATTTTCCGTAACTGCCGGATGATGAGAACGGCAAAGATGCCTGCAAGGAAGAACACAACGAGCAGGGAGTAGTAATTGCTTTTAAAATACGAGTTGTATCTTCCGTAAAATCTGATACTGAGCGGCAGCGTAAGGATAACCAGTATGCCGGAATAGAACATGAAGTCCAGTAAATATTTGGTAAACAGAGTAAGTCTGTCTTTCATAAAAATAACCATTCCTTTCTCTCAGCCTGCGATATTTGGGCCGCAGGCACAAATTCGCGTGTGAAAAATTTATTTTTCACACTAGACCCCCTTTGGTATCGTTTTTCATAATATAACACAGAGATTTTTGATTGTCAACAAATATTTATTGAAAAACAATAAAATTTTATTGTTCTGCGAAAATAGGAGATATATGATATAATAAATGCAGATTTTGGATAAAAAGGAGGGTTCATAATGGAAGATCCTGTTTGCAGGCATATGCTGGAAATATTGCATGAAAATGAGTACGTGCAGTTTCTGGGAATCGAAATTGAAAAACTGGTAAAAGGGCATTGCAGGGGAAAGATGAAAGTCACAAAGCGTATCGAGAATCCGTATAATGCCCTGCATGGCGGCAGCCTTTATTCACTGGCGGATATCGTTGCCGGAACGGCAGCCTGTACTTACGGGCATTATGTGGTGACTGTATCGGGCAGCATGAATTTCCTGCTGCCGGCGGCAGGGATGGAGTATGTCTATTGTGAAGCGGATATGGTCAGACAGGGGAAACATCTGGCCGTATATGATGTGAAAATTATGGATGAAAATGGAAATATTCTGGAAAATGCCAGTTTTACCTTCTATATTACAGAAAGAAAAGTGTTATCATAGCAATCGTTTAACAGAATACCGATTATCTGAAAAAAATATGAAATTGTCCGAAAAATGATTTGAAGAAATAGTGAATAAGAGTTATAATGAATATGGACTAATTACATAAGAAAGAATGGAGGAAAGGTATATGACAGAACAGCAATATAAGAGAGCAAGCGGTGCAGTCTTTCCGGTAAACGTGGTCATACTCGGATATATTGCCGTATCCATGCTCCTGTGGGCAGTTAGTAAAGGTGCGACATGGCGGACGTGGTTACAGCTTGCAGCGGCCGTAATCGGCCTGATCGTTTCCATTATCGTTTATGTGACGGGGAAAGAAACCAAAAAATGCGGCATCATCATGATGGGATGCTACGCTGTAGTATACGCAATAGTCAGTCTTTTCGGCACAACATTGAGTACGTGGACATATGCGTTTCCGATTTTATTTGCATGTGCAGTATTTTTAAATGTGAGACTTGTTATCGGCGGCAATGCGGTAGCGATCGCCATAACGCTGGCTCGGCTTATCATGGCGGTCGTCAGACAGGATGATGCGGCTATGTCAGATCTGGTGCTTGCGTCAGCGATTCTGATACTGGTAGCATTCGCGTCAATCCGTGTGGTCATGCTTCTGATCCGTTTTAATGAAGAAAATATGGAAAGTATTAAAGAGGCATCTGCGAAACAGGCGGAAAGCAATAAGAAGATGGCCCTTGTCGCGGAAAATATCGCACAGCATTTCGACAATGCCATGGCAATGCTGGATAATTTAAATTCCAGTATGGAGACGAGCAATTATGCGATGAGTAATATCGTAGAAGCTACGGAAAGCACGGCGGAAGCGATCCAGAATCAGGCGGCCATGTGCGCGGATATCCAAGACAGCATGGACAGAGCGGAAGAAGGCACGAAGAGGATGCTGGAAGTTTCTCATAGTACGAACGAAGTGGTAAGCGAAGGTTCTAACGTAGTCAGAGAATTGAAAGAGCAGTCGGAACAGGTAGAAGCGGCAAGCAATATCACCGTAAAGGTCATCGAAAATCTGACGGAGAAAGTAGAAGAAGTACAGAGTTTCGTAGGCGCTATCCTGAATATTTCCAACCAGACGAATCTGCTGGCGTTAAATGCGTCTATTGAGGCGGCGCGTGCCGGTGAAGCGGGCAAAGGCTTTGCCGTTGTTGCGGACGAGATCAGACAGTTGTCGGAACAGACTAAGACCGCGTCGAATAATATCACCAGTATCATCGGGGAACTGAATGCGGATACCAAACGGGCGAATGAGAGCATTGAAGCATCTGTAGAGTCTGTTACTAAACAGAATAAACTGATCGAGGATACGAGAGCGAGATTTGAGAGAGTAGATGAAGAAGTTACGGAACTGGCGGATAATATCAAGAATGTGGAAGAGATCATCGAGGTTATTTTAGAGTCCACTACAACGATTACCGATAATATTTCACAGCTTTCGGCAACGAGTGAAGAAATTGCCGCTTCTTCTACGGAAGGTATGCGGACGTTTGAGACGACGGTAGCCGATATGACCAATACAAGAAATATTCTGGAAAGTATTTATATTCTGGCCCAGGATTTGAAACAGTCTATCTAAAACAAAAAGGCAGGTTATAAGAAGTAAGGGGAGAGATTATATGTCGGAAACAAGCGATCTGATCCGGGAGAATTTTAAAAAGAGCGACGATATAAGAGACGCCGGGCTGACATCGCCGGAAGATGTGGTGCGTTTTGACGATATCGTATATGGGCAGGATGCCAAATGGCAGATTCTGGATGTATACCGTCCGAAGGCGGAAGAAGGAAAGAAACTTCCCGTTATCGTAAGCGTTCACGGCGGCGGCTGGGTATATGGCGATAAAGAGCGTTATCAGTATTATTGTATGAATCTGGCACAGAGAGGTTTTGCGGTGGTCAATTTTACTTATCGACTGGCGCCGGAGAATAAATTTCCCGCTTCTTTGGAAGATACGAACCTTGTTTTTACCTGGGTGCTGCAAAATACTGAAAAATACGGATTTGATACGAAACATGTTTTTGCGGTCGGTGATTCTGCGGGAGCGCATATTTTAGGACTTTATACCGCTATGTGTACGAATGAAAAGTATGCTTCGGAATATTCTTTTAAAGTGCCGGAAGGGTTTGTACCGACAGCTGTAGCGCTTAACTGCGGCAAGTATGAGATCAATCTGGAAGGAAATCTTACGGACGAGCAGACCAGGCTTCTTATGGCAGATTTTCTACCGGAAAAAGGAAATGCGAAAGAACAGGAATTAATTAACGTAACTAAGCATGTGACGGAAAAATATCCGCCGGTATTCGTAATGACTGCGACAGGAGACTTTTTGAAAGAGCAGGCTCCGCTTATGGCGGCGAAACTCTCTTCACAGAATGTGCCGTTTATCTATCGTCTTTATGGGGACGCCCAACATAAGCTTGGGCATGTATTCCACTGTGATGTCAGATCGGAAGACGCCCGCATCTGTAATAACGAAGAATGTGATTTCTTTAAAGAGTTTGTAAAAGAGTAAGATTTGTAATAGAGAATTTATAAAGTAAAACAGATTGTTTTTATCAGTCAAATTATAAAAAGTGAGATCGGTCAATGAAATTCGATCAGACTTTTTATAATTTGACTGTTTTTTTAAACTTTTTTGATTTGGTAAGCGTTATTTAAGTGTAAGACGTTTTACAAAAAGAAAAGAGGCAGCAGGTGACGGATAAAGAGCTGATACGAAAAGTGCATAGCGGAAATAAAGACGCTCTGAATAGCATAATCGAAAAATATTATGATGAGATTTATCGTTTTTGTCTTTATCTGACCGGGTGGGAGGCGGATTCTTATGATATCACACAGGAGGTATTTCTGAAATTTATCAGATATGTCGATTCCTATCAATATAAGAATCTGAAAGGATATCTTCTAACGATTGCCAGAAACTTATGCTATGACCATTTCCGGCATAAAAAAGAAGAATCCTGCCTTGAAAAAGCACAGGGACAGGGAGAAGAAGACCCGCATCTGGCGTTTGCAGAAGACGGGCTGCTGTTAAGGGACGCGCTCTTTAAGATTCCGGAAGAACAGCGGGAGGTCATTATTTTAAGGATTTATGAGGAATTTAAGTTTACCCAGATCGCCGGGATGCTCGGATGCAGTCTTTCTACGGCCAAGTCGCGCTATCGTCTGGGAATCAGAAAATTAAGAGAGATCATGGAAGAAGAAAGGTATGGTTATTGATATGGATAAAGACATACAGGAAAGATTTCGTATCACTGACAGGCTGGTCATGGTAGATGAGCGAAGAAAGAAAGAGTCGCTGCAGATTCTGCAAAAGTGTGTTGAGGATAAGCAGATGACGGTCCTGGAAAGCAGGAGGAGGATTCTTTTCAACCAGATCCGTTATATGGATAAGTCAGCGGCAGGCACACATGCACTGTTTGGCGTTTTTCTTCTGCTGATAGTGATTCTTTTACATCAAAGGAGTACAGATAAAGAAGATATTATCCTTGTTTCCATGGTTTTATCCGGTGTATTGGGAGTCGTTTCCGTGGCGGAGATCGGGCGTATTTTTTATCCGGGGCTTGCAGAATTGAGTGAGAGCTGTTATTTCAATGTCAGGCAGATCGTGGCGCTTCATATGTCCTTAGCGGGTATCGTCGATCTGACGGTATTAGGTGTCGGCATCCTTATCGTGGGAGCGGGATGGAAGATGAATCTTATGCAGATCGGATTATATGTACTGGTACCTTTTGTGTTTGCGCAGGTGTGTTGTCTGGGCGTTCTGCTTTCGGAGGCAGGAAGGAAAAATTTTTATCTGCTTATCATGGTCGGCATTTTTCTGGCTGTTTTTTATATGATCCTGGCGTCTGTGCCGGGGCTGTACCGGATATCGGCGCTCGGCGTATGGGGGACGGCATTGCTGGCGGGATTGCTATTACTTGGTATCCAGATAAAAAAACTGTTCAAAGGTATTAAGAGGGGAGAATTGTTATGCATGAATTAGAGTTTATCAATTTAGAGAAATGTTTTAAGGAAAAGACAGCGGTGCAGAGCCTGAATATGCGTCTGGAGCATGGTGTATACGGGCTTTTGGGAGAAAACGGCGCGGGTAAGACAACGCTTATGCGGATGATCTGTGGAATCTTAGAGCCGACGCAGGGACGTATTCTGTGCGACAGTATGGAAATCGGGCAAATGGGCAGCGCATACCGCAGCCTGCTGGGATATCTGCCGCAGGATTTCGGATACTATGAAGATTTTACGGCTTACCGGTTTCTGAATTATATGGCCGCTTTAAAGGCGCTGCCCGAAGATTATGCGAAAAACAGAATTGATGAACTGCTGGAACTGGTAGATTTAACAGCGGTAAAAAATAAAAAATTAAAGACTTTTTCCGGCGGCATGATCCGCAGGATCGGTATCGCACAGGCACTTTTGAATAATCCGGAGATTCTGATCCTGGATGAGCCGACTTCCGGTTTAGACCCTAAAGAGAGGGTTCGCTTTCGGAATATCATCAGTTCTCTTGGCAAAAACAGGATAGTTATCCTCTCTACACATATTGTTTCTGACGTGGAATATATTGCCGACCGCATTATGATAATGAAGAACGGAAAAATGATACGGAGCGGAACGGAGGCGGAGATCGCAGAAGATGTAAAAGACTGCGTATGGAAATGCCTTGTTTCGGGAAAAGAGGCGGAAGAATTAAATACCAGATATATCGTCAGCAATCTGAAAAATCAGGGTGAACAGGTGGAACTGCGCATTGTTTCCAAAGAAAAGCCCACGGCGGCGGCGGAAAAGTTAGACGTTACACTGGAGGATATTTATCTGTATTGCATACAAAATGACTGACATAGTATGCGGCGGTCAGTGTCAGATGCCTTATGAAAAATCAGTGGATAAAAGGGGAAAGCGGAATGAGACTTTATAAAATGGAACTATATAAATTGTGCCATAAAAAGCTGCTTATTATAGGCACGGCCTGTATAATGGCAATTATGCTCTTCTTTTTCGCCATGAAGGTGTCGGAAGAATGGAGCTGCGTCGATGGAGTGACATATACAGGGTACCAGGCGGTACAGGTCAACAGACAGATCACGGAAGAATTTAAAGGGGTAATCACGGATGAAAAAGTAGAAAAAATCGTAGAACGATATGGCCTGCCCAAACAGGTCATCTATGATTACGGCGGATTCCGGGATGCTAATTTCCTAACTGCGTGGGTCACGGAATATCTGACGGATGCTTATCTGCGTAATTGGGATGATTATAAAGCGCCGACATATGTCTATCCGCTTGCGGATACGCAGCTGGGCGAAGTCATGCGTGGGATCGGCGGGGATATCTTATTAGAATACAGCAACGGCTGGGCGGTTTTTCTGGATTTTATGCAGATTGGGCTTCTGCTTGGCAGTATTTTGACCATATTCGGCGTTTCCGCAGTGTTTGCAGGAGAAGGACAGAGGAAGATGCTGCCGTTATTATTCACAACGCCACACGGTAAAAGGAAAGACATCTTTGCTAAAATGGCGGCGGCTTTCAGTGTTTCAGCAGGAATCTGGCTGGGAATTGTGGCGCTTGATTTTATCCTGTGCGGCGTTGTCTTCGGATTTGATGGCTGGAACTGTGTGATTGGAACGACCAAAATAGAATTTTTAGACCCGGCCAGATCTATAACGTTGTTAAAAGCGGGTGATTTTATTGTCATTGCATTGTTGTATTCTCTGCTTGGCGCGCTGCTCTTATGTGCGGAAACAATCTGTATTTCCGCCTGTTTTAAGAGTTCTTTTCAGGCGGTAGTCGGTGCGGCTATCTGCTGGGGAGCGCCCGTTCTGACATGGCTGTTTACTGTTTTTTCGAGATTTTGGCTGTTGGGGATGATAACATGGCTGTATCGGTATGCTTCGCCGATTTATCTGCAGATGTATCAGAGTTTCTATGATATGTATCATGTCCGGCATTATGTGCAGACGATAGCGGTGGTCTTGTTTGTCTGCTGTATGGTGCAGGCGTACCGGAAGTACAAGAGGCAGCAGGATATGTAAAAGCCGTGGATGATAAGAGGCATCCGGGCATGAAAAAGAGAAGCAGGAGGAAAAAATAAATGCGTTTATATAAAATGGAATTGTATAAAATATGCCATAAAAGGATTTTTATTGTCGGAGCGGTTTGTGTCGCAGTCATCATGCTGCTTTTTCTGTGGCCGGATGAAAGGAGTACAGTTGACGGGATTACGTATACAGGATACAAAGCGATACAAAAAGACAGAGAGATCACGGAAAAATATAAAGGTGTGCTGACGGATGAAAAGGCTGCGCAGATTCTGGAAGAATATGGTTTTCCGAGTAAGGTGGAACCCGGCTGGGGGTTTTTTAGGGACGCCAATTTTTTGAATGCGTTTATCTTTGATTATTTATCTGATGGTTATATCAATGATTGGAATGATTATAAAACGGCAAGCCGTATTTATCCAATCGCCAACACGGAGCTTGGTAAGGCCCGGACTGCCTGTGGAAGAGAAATTGAACTGGCATATTGTAAAGGATGGGGCGTATTTCTGGAAACCATGTCTGTCGGGATGGTGCTGGGATGTATTCTGGTATTGTTCGGTATTTCGACAATTTTTGCCGGAGAAGGACAGGTTAAGATGCTTTCGCTCCTATTTACGGCCAGTGAGGGGAAAGAGAAAGATGTCCGTGCCAAGATTGCCGCGGCGTTTACGGTGGCGTTTTTCATCTGGGCGGGTATCTATCTGCTGGATTTATTGGTATGCGGTGCAGTTTATGGCTGGGATGGACTTGGCTGCTATAGCGGAATTGTACTGGCGAATGGACTTTATGTGCCAGAAATGTGGCTGCCCATATGGTATTATGTTCTGACGGCAACGGCGCTCAGCTTTTTCGGGATTCTGACGTTATGCGCTGTGACAATCTGCATTTCCGCCTATTTTAAGAGTTCTTTCCATGCGGTCGTGACAGCGGCGGTTTGTTATGGTGCGCCGGTGCTGTTAGCTATGTTTATTGAAAATTCGAGCACCGCCAAATTTTTGTCAATCGCGCCTGTTTTTATGGCGTCGTATAACTATATAGAGGATATTTATGATATCTGGCTGATTCCGGTAGGGATAGCGGCGGTTGCTGCAATATACTGTGTCTGCACGGCGTATCGGAAATACAGGGGGCAGCAGGTGTTATGAGTATAAATTTATATAAGATGGAATTATATAAAATCTGTTATAAAAGATTTTTTGCCGCCGGAGTTGTGTGCATGATAGGAATCCTTCTTCTTTCTTTTCAGATGCAGGTGCTGGCGGAAGAAACAAATATAAATGGAATAACGTACAAAGGATACGCGGCCATAAGGATGGATAGAGAGATCACGGAGGAATTTAAAGGCGTTATCACGGAAGAAAAAGCGCGGCGAATCATAGAAAAATATGGTTTTCCGTATCGGATGGAAGAAGATGGTGCATTGCTGAATGCCAATTTCCTGAACCTGTTTGTTTCCGAATATTTCCGCGGCGGCAGTTTTGATATCAGAGAAACCGATATCGGGCGCGTGATGGAAATGACCGGAGAGGAGGTCTATTTAGCGTATTACCATGGCTGGTATGTGTTTTTTAACGTACTGCAGGTGGGAATGATTTTGGGGAGCGTACTGCTCTTATGCAGCGTATCTGTTGTATTTTCCGGGGAAAGGCAGGCTGGGATGCGTCCGCTTATATTTACGACCAGAGAAGGGAAAAGGAAAGATATCTGCGCCAGATATGCCGCGGCGTTTACGGTGACGGGTGCGCTCTGGCTGGGAATCGTGGGTTTTTCACTGACGTTATGCGGGTTTGTTTACGGACTGGATGGTTTAAAGTGTTATAACGGGATGGTTATGAATTATCTGTTTGCATGGCCGCAGAGGATGATACCGATGGATGCTTTTGCGGCACTGACATTGTTTTTCAGTTTTCTGGGCATGAATCTTCTATGCGCCATAACCTTATGCTTATCGGCAAAATGCCGGAGCAATTTCTATACGTTGGTAACGGCGGCAATTTTCTGGGGTACGCCCGTTCTGGCTGTCGGTCTGCTGGCCGGCGGCAGATTTGACGGGATTTTCAGATATCTGGCGGCGGCTCCGGTGTTTATGGTCTTATATCTTACGATGGAAAAAATTTATGATATCTGGCAGGTGGTAGCCGGGATCGCTGTGGCGGCCGCTGTATTCTGTGTGATCGACGCATGTCGGGAATATGGGAGACAGGAAAGTGTGTAGGCGGGTATGACAGGTAAGCCTGCTGTGGCGTGTGGAGCTGCAGGAATTAATACTTCAAAACCGCCCAAAAAGTCATATCCGCGTGCACGGGGTCGGCGAAGTCCGGCGCGGCGCCCTCCGGGGTTGCCCAGCCCTGAAACTCGGCATAGTCGAGCGTAACATCCGGAAAGGCCGGTAAGGTTTCCCCGTCAAAAATATATAATGTATCATAAATAGTATTTTCAATCCATAAAGAAGACCGATAGACCGGAATCTGCTCTATCCATGCTTTATCCAGAAATGTCCTGCGTCCCCTGATATAGTCTGAAAGAAAGGCCAGCGCCTCCTGTCTGCTTTCCGGCGTGCCGTTGGCAATATATTCTTCTTCCCAGCGCACACGATCCATAGCTGCCGAAGCTGCGGTCATATCGGCAAGCTGCGGAAGTACTTCATCGACCAGTGTCTGTAAATAGGCGCTGATCTCATTCCGGTAAAGGGAAACGATCTGTTCGTAAAATTCCGGCTTGGCATAGAGGGAAGAAAACCAGCAGGAGGAATCGCTGTGTTCCGCCAGCCGGGAGAGTCTGTCCGGAGAGGTAGAAACATAGCCCAGATAGCGGGGGGAGTTACCCCATGTCACGTCATAGTCCCAGACAGGGCCGGCATATAATTTATCATCTTTAGAAGAGCTGTCTTTATAGAAAAAAGAGCTGGCCACACCGCCGTCATAGTTGGCGGTCACTTCTTCCAGAAGGTATTTTCTTACGAAAGAGTCTGTATCAATCAGTTCGTCATAAGATTTCCCGGTAACAGCATCAATACCATCGGGAGATAAAATAGCGTTTTCCACACTCTGGATATAATCATTGATATAGACAATCTGATTCTGGGAGGCATATTCGGGCGCACGGAGGATAAAGCATTCATGCGCATCCGTGATGAAATAGCTTCCGTTTGTTTCTACTTCTTTTAGAAATCTGTCGTCAAAATCCCGTTCGATCAGATAACCGCCGGTGATATCGTCCGGTTCTTCGGGGATGGCCTTGGCTTTGGTCGTTTCTGTCCAGGCTGTTTCAAAAGTACTCAGATCGTTGGTATCATTGGCTATTTCTGTCGCTTTTTCCAGATCCGTAATAGGAAGGCGCGATCTTTTGACTTCTATTTTTTCTGTGACATAATAATTTCCGACGTATTCACTGTTGATATACAGATCGACGAAAACGCCGTTATCGGCCTGCGGCAGTTCCAGATAGGCGGCCAGATCCCTGGAAAGTGCGTTGCGCACAAGCGTCGGATCAGAGGCGTTGGAGACAAAGACCCATTTTCTGGCGGAATCCATACCCAGAAGCGGGGCGGAATCCGCTAATTTGATCTGATAGGGTTTTTTGGCGAATTCTGTATAGGAAGTATTCCCGCGGCCCTTGATATAAGTAAGCGGAAGATTAAAATCATGGTTTCCGTCCGCTTCTAAAACAGAGATCGTACCGGATTCCTGAATGTTTTTATCGGTGTTGATCTGTTCGCAGGTGCCTGATTCTGTCTCGATAAAAACAGCCGGGAGATTTTGCGAATACATCCACACGATAGAGGAAGGATCTATATTTTCCGGTATTGTCACATCCAGACCGGCATCCTTGCAGGCGGAGGGCATGAAGGCATAGTACTGCCCGTTATGCGGCCACAGGGCAATATCGTATCCGGCGATAGTCACGTATAAGCGAGCCGTATCCGTATCAGTACCTGCGGCAATACCCGCCGGGTCTGTATCATTATGCGCTGTCTGATATGCCGACAGTTTGTAAAATCCTGCGATAGAGAGCAGGAGAAGCGCGGTCAACGCGCCGGTTGTTCGTAGTAATTTCATGATCTTGTCTGTTTTCCTAGTTGTAAATTGTAATTTTATTTTTCAATAAGCAGGCCGACAGGACAGTGGTCGGAGCCGAAGACGTCTTTATAGATAAGAGCGTCTTTAAGATGGTCTTTTAGCGCCTGCGAGATAATGAAATAGTCGATACGCCATCCGGCGTTCTTTTCTCTTGCATGGAAACGGTAGCTCCACCAGGAATAAGCGCCCTCTAAGTCGGGATAAAAATAGCGGAAACTGTCGATCAGGCCGGATTGCGTGACCACAGTAAATTTAGCGCGTTCTTCGTCGGTAAAGCCGGCGTTTTTGCGGTTAGTCTTAGGGTTTTTTAAGTCAATCTCTTTATGGGCAACGTTTAGATCGCCGCAGTAGATGACAGGTTTGTTTTCTTCCAGTTTTTTGATATAGGCAAGGAAATCGTCTTCCCATTTCATACGATAATCGAGTCTGGCCAGACCGTCCTGTGAATTGGGCGTATAGACGGTTATCATATAAAAAGAAGGAAATTCCAGTGTAATGACGCGTCCTTCGTGGTCATGTTCTTCGATGCCGATTCCGTAAAAAACCGAGAGCGGTTCTTCTTTGGTAAAAATGGCTGTGCCGGAATAGCCTTTTTTCTCCGCATAGTTCCAGTACTGATGATAACCCGGCAGGTCTAGCTGGATCTGTCCTTCCTGTAACTTGGTTTCCTGTAAACAGAAGATATCAGCGTCTTCCTGTTTGAAAAAATCCAAAAATCCCTTGCCCATACAGGCCCTTAATCCGTTTACGTTCCATGAGATTAACTTTAACATTTTTTCTCTGCCTTTCGTTTAGCCTTTTTTCCTTCGTTGCTTTTTATTCAGGATAATATTCCAGAATATAATCTTTCACGATCCGCTCTGAGAGGTCGTACATATTTTCAATCCGTGCCTCATAATTTTCTCTGGTCAGCCGCCCTTCTCCTGCGATCAGTTTATCGCAGATCAGTTGGTTGATATCCTTGGAGAAATGGATCATATCCATATAGTTGTCCAGATCGGTGATGATGTCTTCTTCATCCTGATAATAATAAATTTCTACATTATCGTATTCCAACAGGGCGGCAATGGCCTGCTCTTCATAATATAGATAAGCGTCCCGTTCGCCGTTTCGATAAACGCTGTCCCACCAGAGCATGGAATAAGGCGGGAAGAAAAATTTGAAAGTAGTTCCGGGATGGTTTTTGACCTGTTCGGTCAACAATGCGATATTGCCATCCAGTTCTTTCGTATAAAACGGCTCGCTCATAGGCTTAATGGAAGAAGGGCGGTTATACATGCCCATGGCCAGTTCTTTACTGAAAAATTTCCACTGTGCCCAGTTATAGGAGTTACCTTCATCATAATCGCCTTTGGCGGAAAACGCCAGCATGTAGGGTATTTTTTCTAATAAAACAGTCTTGTTCAGAACATAGGAATAATCGTTTAAGTAATTGGTATCGTATAAATACATCGGGCATCCCGTGGATTCATAGGTAGTCGCCGTATCTGCACAAAGCGAGGAAGGGTCAATATTGTAAAAAACGTATTTCAAATCCTGATTCTGCCAGGCAATATCCAGCAGATAACAGAGGTCGGCTGTGGCGCCGTAGGAGCGGATGGCCTTGATGGTCTGACAGGAAAAACCTTCATCGAACCAGTGGTTGTTATAATTCTCGCAGACGGAAGAACCGACGATCAGACTGTCATAGTCAAAAGTGCGCAGCGTTCCCACGCACTGATATTCCTTGTCCGTCAATACGCTCTTTAACCCCGGCAGCGGTTTATGATACTGATAAAAGGGGTCAAAGATAACGACAATGGCAATCACCGCAGCCAGCAGTAAAATGCTGCTTATGAAAAAGGATTTCAAGAATTTCTGTTCCACATTTTGTTCCATAATCTTTGTTATGACCTTTCTTAAGCTGTTAAAAATTAAAATATAAAAAGGTGCTGACCTGTGATAAGGAGATGACGCACCATACGAAAACAAAGGAAATAGCCCGGCATTTTCTGGATGACAGTTCTCCGTTTTCCGCAATCTCCAAAGCATTTTTGCGTGTGATCAGGAAAAAGGAAAAAGCCAGATAGCACAGGAGCAGAGCAAAAAAGGCGTATCCGGTCAAGGAGGGAGCCGTGATGCTGAGTGCTTCTTTTATCACATAAAATTCCGGAATATCGAGTGTTGCCGCCACTTCAAACATCTTTCCCGTGTAGTTGAAAGAAAAGAGGTTCTTAAACATCTGTATGGCGCCTGTCATACTCTCGCTGCGGAAGAAGAACAGGGAGAGATTGAAAAAAGTAAACGTACAGATCCAGCCGAGCCATGCCGGGATATGGAACCTGGCGGGCCGCTTTTCTTCTCTTCCACGGATGCCGATAATTCCTAAATTGTCCCAGACAACGAGAAGTCCCTGCATCGTTCCCCACGCCACGTATGTCCACGCTGCCCCGTGCCAGAGGCCGCTTAAGAAAAAGACGATAACGGTGTTGAGGATCGTCCGTAACCTGCCCTTTTTACTGCCGCCAAGCGGGATATAAACATACGTTATGAAAAAGCGCGATAAGGTCATGTGCCATCTCTGCCATAACTCCTTGACGGAACATGCACGGTAGGGCGAATTAAAATTAACGGGCAGGATAATGTTAAACATTCTGCCAAGGCCCATCGCCATATCGGAATAACCGCTGAAATCAAAGTAAATCTCAAAGGTATAGGCCAGAATGACCAGAATCGTCGAAGGCGTGTCCAGACTGAAAGTCTGGGCGAAACCGTAGTTGACGACAAGTGCCAGCACATCGGCAAGGAGTACCTTCTTGGCCAGTCCGAGTACGAACAGGACGATACCGCGGGAGAAGTTGTCTGCTCTGAATTTCCGGTTAGAGGTATCTGCAAACTGCGGGAGCATCTCTTTATATAAGACGATGGGCCCGGCGATCAGCTGCGGGAAAAAAGTGACAAAAGTAATATAATCAATAAACGGATAATGTTCCGCCCGTCCCAGTGCACGGTCTATGATAAAAGAAAGCTGCTGGAAGGTAAAAAAGCTGATGCCAAGCGGCAGCAATATATGCTTTAAAGTAAAATCCGTGTGGAAGGCCAGATTGATATTTTCCATAAAAAAATCATAATATTTAAAATAAAAGAGCAGTCCCAGATTAAAAACCATACCGGCAGCCAGACCGATATGCCTTGTCCGGGCAGTTTTTGCAAAAGTAAGAGCGTAACTTAAAAAATAATTAGCGGCAATGCTGACTAAAATGATGGCCAGATAGTAGAAATTAAAATAACCGTAAAACCATAAAGACATCCCGGCCAGAAAAACCTTGGCCAGTTCGTAATGCCTGTAACGGTTCAGCCCATACCAGCCGAGCAATGTAAGCGGCAGGAATATGAAGATAAATAGGAATGAATTAAATAACATGATCGCTCCGGTTTCATAAGTTTCTACAAGTTTCAAATATGGTATAGTATACCAAATTCGGAAAAGGGTTACAATGAATAGTGTAAAAAATAAATTTTTACAGACTGAGAGAAGGGCATGGTTATTCAGCTGAACGCGAAAGGGGCGAAAAATATGTTAAAAAAATGGATATCTGTAGTATTTGCAGCCAGCGCTGTTTTATGTATGCTGACAGGCTGCGGGGAAACAGCACCGCTTGAGGAACTGGTGCAGAGAAAAGAGGATGGTGCGACAGGGGCGGAGGTATATGATGTAGAGGCAGGCAGCGCCAATGTAGAAAGCGGAAAGACAACACATCCGAAAAGAGAATTTCCCACATTGTCGGGACTCAGGGAGCGGGTTAAGGAAGAAATGGGCGACCACTACTGGCCGGAAGTTCCCTTGTCGGAAGAAGAACTTTGGGAAAAGACCGGGATCACAGAGGATATGTATGTAGAGTTTCTGGCGGAGAGACACAGTGTAGAGGCCGATATCGACATGATGATCATCATCCATGCCAAAGAGGATTATGTGGGTGCCGTAGAGCAGGCGTTGGAGGAATACCGGAGCGGCATGATCGAGGATAATCAGAAGTATCCACAGAATTATGGCAAGGCACAGGCTTCCCGCATGGAGACGATAGAGGATTATATCTGTTTCGTACAGTTGGGGGCGGATACTTCTGTTGTTGCCGACAGAGGAGAAAGAGAGATCATCGCCTATTGTCAGGAGGAAAACGAAAGGGCAATAGATATCCTGGAAAAGACGATATTACAATAGGATATCAGAAATCAAAAAAGAATTTATATAATTTATAAATCTTTTAGAAATATGACATATTTTAGACATAAATAACTGTTATGATAAATATATCTTATAGATAGCAATATCTAAAATGAAGCTGTGGGATTGTTTATCAGGGGTATTCGGTTCTAACAGCTTCGACAAAAAATAACGCCGCTTTCTGAGTATCAGGGAGCGGCTTTCTTGAGGGAGGAAAAAGAATGGAAAAGGCGAAAGTCTACTACACGGATTTAAAGACTTCATTTACGGAAAATCTTCCGCAGAAACTGGAGCGGCTGATCAAAACGGCAGGGATCGGCAATATTGATTTCGAGAATAAGTATACGGCCATCAAGATCCATTTCGGGGAGCCGGGGAACCTGGCATATTTAAGACCGAATTATGCGGCGGTCGTCGTAAAGGTGATCAAAGAACTTGGCGGCAGACCGTTTCTGACAGACTGTAATACATTGTATGTCGGCGGCAGGAAAAATGCGCTGGATCATCTGGACGCCGCATATCAGAACGGTTTTTCTCCTTTTTCCACGGACGCTCATGTGATCATCGCCGATGGCTTGAAAGGAACGGATGAGGCGCTCGTTCCGGTAGAGGGCGGCGAATATGTAAAAGAAGCCAAGATCGGACAGGCCATTATGGATGCGGATATCATTATCACGCTGAACCATTTCAAAGGGCATGAAGCGGCAGGATTCGGCGGCGCGCTCAAAAATCTGGGAATGGGATGCGGTTCCCGCGCCGGTAAAATGGAGATGCACAGTGCCGGAAAACCGTTCGTGCAGACTGAGAACTGTATCGGCTGTGGAAGGTGTATCAAGATCTGTGCGCATGACGCGCCGTCCATTACAGATAAAAAAGCCGCTATCGACCATGATAAATGTGTTGGCTGCGGGAGATGTATCGGCGTCTGTCCGGCTGACGCCGTAACGGCGGCAAATGACGAGAGCAACGATATCCTCAACAGAAAGATTGCGGAATACAGTAAGGCGGTTCTGCAGGGAAGAGATAGTTTCCATATCAATCTGGTAATAGATGTCTCTCCGAACTGTGACTGCCACGCGGAGAATGATATCCCGATCGTGCCGGATGTAGGAATGTTCGCATCCTTCGATCCGGTAGCGCTTGACCTTGCCTGTGCAGACGCCGTCAACAGACAGCCGGTCATTGCAGGCAGCCAGTTAGACCGTATGCCGCATACGCACGGCGACCATTTCTGCGATTCCGCGCCGACGACGAATTGGAAGACATGTATCGAACATGCGGTCAAGATCGGTATCGGAACGGCGGATTATGAGTTGATCGAGATATAATCAAATCATGCCAGAAACTCTTTTAACAATGACTCCAGCTCCTGTGCTTCTGAATGAGACAGCAGAGGGGCGGAGTCATTTTCTGCTTCTTTCGTATTTTCTTTTTCCATATCAGTTTTTATATGCGGTTCTTCCCCCTGCACCAGTTTCAGATCGAGTGAAGTCTGTTCCAGGCGGTTTGCAAGGTGATTTTCCAGATAGTCGATGAGATTCGTGCGCAGTATTTTTGTCTTGGAGGTAATGTCAATAAGAGATGAAATGGCAAAATAGCAGTATAATCCCAGGAAACTGATGATATAATAGGGAACGATATAAATAACGGACTCGCCCGTGATGATCCCTTTACAGGCCGCGATTCCGGCGATCAGAACGGATAACAGGACAAGCTGCCCGGAAAGGTGCTTGAGCGTAGATAAAGAAAAGCCATATATCTTGAGCTGGCTGAGATACTTGTCCACAAAAATGGAAATATTGGACATGCCTTCATGCAGTTGGCAGCAGCTTGAGAATTTCAGCTTCAACTGCTGTAAAGATTTATTGGTGGTGGCGGACATATTTTCGGTCTCCCGGATCAGTTTGTGACAAAGCACACCCATGCTGATCTGGCATATGATACTTAAAGACAGTAAAACCAGTATGGTAATCATAAATTCCGGATGTTTCAATATGATTTGCAGCATTACAACACTTCCTTTTTCCAGTTGATAGCCTTATTATAAGCAGGATAAAAAAGAATCTCAATCGTTCAGGGCCTGTAAAGCGTCAACAAATTTCGCGTATTTTTGCGGATTTATGTCGCTAAGGACTGGAAAGTGTTATAAAATTGTGATATAGTGGGAACAATGGTTTAGGCCATTGCAGAATATGGAGGAGGATAGGGTTATGATCTATAAACCGCAGGGAGTATGTTCCAAGGCAATTGATATTGAAGTAGAAGAGGGCGTGATCCGGCACGTGGAGTTTACAGGAGGATGTAATGGCAATCTACAGGGGATTTCCAGTCTGGTCACAGATATGAAGATTGAAGATGCCATTAAGAAGCTGAAAGGGATAAAGTGTGGTTTCAAAACAACATCCTGCCCGGATCAGCTGGCGCATGCGCTGGAAGAGATCGCGGCCGGCGCCGGTTCATAATTTCATAATACAAAGACTGCATGGAAGATAACATAATCTATTTGTAGGAGGATCCTCTCGTATGAATAAAAAAATCGTATTGACCGGCGGCGGCACAGCCGGGCATGTAACACCTAATATCGCTCTGATGCCGAAGTTAAAAGAAGCGGGTTACGAACTTTTTTACATGGGTTCTTATGATGGCATAGAGAAAAAACTGATCGAAGATTTTGATATTCCATATTATGGGATTTCTACCGGTAAATTCCGCAGATATTTTGATCCCAAGAATTTTTCCGATCCGTTCCGCGTTTTAAAAGGGATGTCCGAGGCAAGAAAATACTTAAAAGAAATTAAGCCGGATGTAGTCTTTTCCAAGGGCGGATTCGTCAGCGTGCCGGTAGTCCGGGCGGCGGCTTCACTGGGGATTCCCTGCATCGTACACGAATCGGATATGACGCCCGGACTGGCCAACAAACTCTGTATCCCGGTAGCGAAAAAAGTCTGTTGTAATTTCCCGGAAACATTTAAACTCTTACCGGCCGAAAAGGCAATTCTTACAGGCTCGCCGATCAGAGAGGAATTATTAAAAGGACAGAAAGAAGCCGCTTATAAATTATGCGGATTTGACTCGTCCAAACCTGTTATCATGGTGATCGGCGGCAGTCTTGGTTCGGCGGCGATCAATCAGGCGGTCAGAGATGCTCTGCCGGAGCTTTTGAATGATTTTCAGATCGTTCATTTATGCGGCAAAGAAAAGATGGATAATCTGCTCCTTACGACAAAAGGATATAAACAGTTTGAATATATCAAGTCGGAATTAAAAGATATTTTTGCCATGGCGGATATCGTTATTTCCAGAGCGGGAGCCAATGCGATCAACGAACTGCTGGCCTTAAAAAAACCCAATCTGCTGATTCCGCTGCCTTCCGCGAGCAGCCGCGGCGACCAGCTTTTGAATGCGAAATCGTTCGAGTCGCAGGGATTCAGTATCGTTATGGACGAGGATGATCTGACGACCAAGCTGTTAGTGGAAAAAGTGCAGGAACTTTATTTTACAAGACTTACCTATATCGACGCGATGAGCAAGAGTTCCCAGCGGGATGCGATCGGCACGATCGTTGCGGTCATTGAAGAAGCGGCCGCAGATAAAAAGAAATAGGATATCAATCAATTCAAAAAGAAAAACGGGGATAGTCGTATGAAAACAGAAGATAAAGTTTTGACAGAGGCGCAGATGAAAAAAAGAGCAGCGGAAGGTTATTTTGTAAGGGATCTGGCGAAGGACCGCGTATACTGTCCGATGGGAGAGATATTGCGCAAAAAGGCCAATAAGAAAAACGGGGATACGAGGTACGCTAACAAGATGGCCTGTAAACAGTGCGAGAGCAGGGAAAAGTGCACAAGATCACGCTGGAAAGAAGTCGATTTCGTGGAAGGCGCCAGAGAGGCGAGGAATTTAAACTGGCTGAAAGCGGAGGGCGCAGGCCATTAATGGCCGTTTCCTGAAAGAAAGGCGTGGTTATTAAAATGCCATATCCGATGATACACTTGGAAGTTGCATATAGATTGACGAAGGAGTTTGACTGGATAGAGAAGATGGGAGATTTCCTTCTCGGCTCTGTTGCGCCGGATGCCGTACATTTTCATGAAAATTATGATGTGCGGGAAAAAGAGAGAAGCCACATATGGGATTGCGGGCCGATATGGGGCGTGACGGTGGAGAGCGAGAAGTGGAAAGAGAACGTATGTTCTTTTTGGGGGCAGCATAAGAATGACTCCGAACGGGATTTTATCGCCGGTTACTGTGTACATCTTCTTACTGACTGGCTGAACGATTTAAGAATGTGGGCGCCTTTTCGTGAAAAAATCATGCAGGGGGCCGACTATGCGGAAATCTATGGACAGTCGCAGTATCGGGATGAGGGATACGGATTTGATAAATGGCTCTATCAGACAGATGAACATACGAAAGAAATCTGGGAACTGTTGGAGAAAGGGCAGGTACAGGGACTGCCCGGCTGTATAGCGGCGGATGATCTGGCACGTCAGAAACAGTCTCTTCTTACCGAACAGTATGCAGGATTAAAAAAGTATGATATCAGTGGTTATAAATATTACACGAAAGAAGTCATAGATGATTTTATGATAGAAAGTGTGGAACTGATAAAAGAAAATATGAGGCTGTAGGAGTATATTCCTGCAGCCTCATATTGTTTATATGTAGGAAATTTTTCGATGCAGCGGAAGAATGCAAAGCATTCTTCCCAAGATAATTGCGAAGCAATTTTCTTGTATATTAGGAAATTCCTTGTATCATTCCGTTTCCCGCAGCCGTTCCACGATACTTTTACTGCGTATCCTGCGATAGGCCAGATACGGTGTGATAACCGCCACGAGCAAAAGGAGCGGCGTCATTATGATAAACGGCAGGATCTGAAAACGGTATGCGAAGAAGAGCACTAGCTGATTCAACGCGCTAAGGACGCCGAAAGAGAGCAATGCGCCTAAAAGGAAACTGATCACGATAGCGGCGATAATATAACAGAGCCCTTCGCAGATAAGAATTTCCTGTAACTGCTTATTGGTCATGCCGATACTTTGCAGCATGGCAAATTCTCTTTTTCTGGAAATGATTTCTGTCAGCATGGCGTTGATAAAGTTCAATACGCCGATCAGGGCAATCACCGCCGCTAAGGCAATGCCGATGGCGGAGAGGGTAAACATCATAGTATGAAATTCATTCTGCAAAGAGGCTTTCGATAAGTAGCCCATCTGCGGATTCATATTGTCCGTATACTCTTTTACGGCGGCTTCAAAATCAGCCTGATATTCTTCTGCAACCTGATAAGAGATGGCAAAAAGTTCATTGTTCCCGCCCGCTTCAAATTCGGAGAGCGGCAGGATGGCGTCGCAGGCATTGGCTGTGTAGCGGTGCAGGTTCATGCTGGCTGGGATATTGACGATCGCCATGACTTCGTATTCTTTCGGCGTTTTATTGTCATATATGACGTCTATCGTTTCGCCGGATTCGTCGGTGATCTCATGGAAAGTGGAATCTTCGGTAATAAATTCGACGCTCACTTTATCGCCGGGCGCATACACATGGTCGGTTTCTGTGGCGGAGTCGCCGCCTAAAAATGTACTGAGCAGGATATAATCGCCGCTTAAGAATTTCTCGATATCCAATGTTCCGCTTATAATTTCCAGATGATAGAGCAGGTTCGGGTCATATCCGTATAAAAATCCCTGTATGGGTCTTTTGCCGGCTAACATTTCCTCCAGATTCTCATTTACAAACGAATCGCGGCGTAATTTGCCTTCTGCGTCTAATGCCTGATAACGTGTCAGCGCTTTATCGTCAATCAGGATATCAGAGCCGTAAGATACCCACATTTCCATTCTGTCGGTAATGCCCGGCAGCGTATCGGCCATCGCCGGATAGTCCGGGTCAATAGCAGGTGAAATAAGGTGGGAGGCGGTGACGGCCGTACTCCCTAACAAAAAATCGCCTGCGATCCGTTCAGAGATAAATTCATCCAGATCAAAACTGCGCACGGCCGTTATGATCAAGGCCAGCAGTATGACGCTGAGTGAAATAGAGGAAATGACTACGGCGGTAGTACGTTTGCTGCGGCCCAGATTGGACATAGCCATGGAAAGAGGGCTGAAACGGCTGTTTTTCTTAGGCTTCTTTTTCGGGTTCACACCGGAAGATTCCGTGTACTTCACCGCTTCTATCGGTGAGACATTTCCCGCGATCTTCCCCGGTCTGCGGCAGCTTAAAAAGACTGTAAAGAGAGAAAATCCCGCACCGAAGAGGAAGATCCAGGGGGCAGGCGCCAGGGAACTTTTCAGGGCGGCGTAACTGTCTCCGTTTACGGCCGAAATAAGCGGCAGGATGGCACGGCTGATAAAAAAGCCTGCCAAAAGGCCAAAGGGGATGCCGATCACGGAAAGCATAAGAGCCTGCCGCCTTATCAGCCTGCGGAGCTGTTTTTTGGTCGTGCCGATGGTTTTTAGCAGTCCATAAAAGCGGATGTCGCCGATCACGGAGATCTGAAAGATATTGTAAATGATCAGATATCCCGTTATCAATATGACAAGGATGGCGCTTATCAGTAATATGGCGGACATCGGGTCGATGGCAGCGCTGCGGCTGCTCATATAGGCCCAGTTGATGCCGTAGGCAACTTCTTCGCCCGGCTTATAGCCGGCATGTTCGATAACAGAGCGGACTTTTCCCTCAATATCGGAACTGTTACGGAAAAAGAGGCTGACGGACAGTAAGCCGACGTCTTCATCATACGGATGCTCGCTGCCCCATTTGATAAAATCTTCTTCCGTTAAGTCCCCCTTTAATTCATTCCAGTAGCTTTCAGATAAAAAGCATTCGCTGGCGTGCGCAATATTGTCGCCTTTATACCAGCCGCAGACAATAAATTCTTCTTCTATTTTCTGGCCCATGAAGGTGAAGGAAATCGGAACTCTGCCGCCTAAAGTGTGCGGAATCTTCAGTTCATCCATGAGAAACGTGTCGATAACGATTTCGTTTCGTTCACTGGGGAGGCGTCCTTCTTCCAGCGTGATGAACATACTTTCCAGATTTTTTTCATCCGGTGTATAACGCAGTTCTGCGGAGCGTTTTAAAATATTATCCGCTGTGCCGATGAGGATATTATAATTACTGTCCTTAATTTCGGCATCCGCCGTTATTTTTTCATACTGTTTTCTGGTAACGTGTTTTAATCCGGCATGTCCGCTTGTGCCGACTTCACGCATGGTAGTTTCCTGCGTAATCTGCATGATACTGCCTGTTAAGGAAAATGCCGCCGTGAATAAGGTACAGGTCAGCGCGATGGCCAGGATAGCGAACAGATTCCGCATCCGGTTATTTTGTAAACTGCGGTCAGACAATTTTCGGATAGATGCGCCGTTGTTATTTTTCATAGTGATGATACCTTTCTTTTTTATTCCCGCAAGCAGCGGGTATTTGGTTTAATTGGCGGAGATTTGTACACTGTCGTCCACAATCTTCCCATCTTCGATATGGATGACTCTGTCGCAGAGCTGTGCCAGCGTCTCGTTGTGTGTGATCATAACAATGGTCTGGCAAAACTGCTCTCCGGTCAGCTTTAAGAGGCCGAGGACTTCCTGTGTGGTCCTGCTGTCCAGGTTGCCGGTCGGTTCGTCGGCGAGGATGATAGAAGGTTTGGTCACCAGCGCGCGTGCGATGGCCACCCGCTGTTGCTGCCCGCCGGAAAGCTGTCCGGGAAGGTTTAGCAGTTTCTCCGTAAGGCCGAGCGTCTGTACGATATCGTTTACGAAAGCCTTGTCAATTTCCTTTCCATCGAGTTCCAGAGGCAGGACGATATTTTCATATACGCTTAAGATGGGGACTAAATTATAACTTTGGAAAATAAAGCCGATCTGCCGTCGTCTGAAAATCGTCAGTTCCGTTTCGTTTAAGTCAAAGATTTTCCGGCCATCGACAATCACGCTGCCTTCGCTGGGATAATCAAGCCCGCCTAACATATGGAGCAGAGTGGATTTGCCGGAACCGGAGGTGCCGACTATGGCGGTAAACTCGCCTTCTTCGATGGACAGATCCACGCCATCCAGAGCTTTGACCTGCGTATCGCCGGCGCCGTAGTATTTTTTCAGTTGTTTTGTTTCCAAGATTTTCATAATGATCCTCCATTACTGCTTTTCTGCATGTGATTAGAAGTTTTTCTCATGTTATGTTATCATACACTTCTTACAATATTCTGACAGATCGGCGAAAAATTTATGACAATATTGTCATAAATATAAAACTATTGTAAATTTGCCAGGAAAATGTTAAATTTTAGAGTAAGAGTATCAAAGGTACAAAATTTTGATAAAAATAAAAAAATACAAAAGAACTTGAAAAAGGGGTCAATCTGCTTATGAGGGAAATAGTGAAAGAACGAATGCAAAATGGTTTACGACGATTCGGCACATCTATAAAATGGATTCTTCTGGCTGTGCTTTCCGGCGGCATCGTGGGCAGTATCGGAACAGTGTTTTATTTCTGCCTGTCTACAGTCACGAGGACGCGGGCCGAGCACCCGTGGGTTCTTTTTTTACTGCCGTTTGGCGGTCTGGTCATCGTTGTTTTGTATCATCTGCTTAAGCGTGATGATGACGCGGGAACGAATCTGGTGATCTCTTCCATACATTCGGGGGATGAACTGCCTGTGCGCATGGCACCGCTTATTTTTATCTCCACGTTGATCACGCATCTGTGCGGCGGTTCCGCGGGGCGGGAAGGCGCGGCCTTACAGCTTGGCGGCAGTATCGGAAACGGCCTTGGAAAACTGATCCGGCTGGATGAAAAGGATAAGCACATTATGACGATGTGCGGTATGAGCGCGGCTTTTTCGGCGCTGTTTGGAACGCCAATGGCGGCGGCGATTTTTTCTATGGAAGTGGTCAGCGTCGGCGTCATGTATTACGCGGCGTTAGTGCCCTGCGTGGTGGCGTCTTTGATCGCACGCGGCATCGCGGCATATTTTGGAGCAAAAGCAGATGTTTTTCCGCTGGAGAATGTTCCCGCGTTTACCATCGAATCCGCCGTAAAAGTATCTATTCTGGCGGCTTTGTGCGCACTGGTCAGTATCCTGTTCTGTCTTTTACTGCATCAGAGCGGGCATCTGTATAAAAAATATTTCAAAAATCCGTATATCCGGGTTTTCGTTGGCGGCTGTCTGGTCGTCGTACTGACCTGTCTGGTGGGCAGTCAGTTATATAACGGTTCAGGTATGAATATCATTGAACAGTGTATGGAAGAGGCGAAAGTGGCGCCGCAGGCGTTTATCATGAAAATGCTCTTTACGGCCGTGACATTGGGCGCCGGGTATAAAGGCGGCGAAATTGTACCGTCGTTTTGTATCGGAGCGGCCTTTGGCTGTCTGTTCGGAAATCTGTTTGGTTTTGCACCCGAACTTTGTACGGCGGTCGGTATGACGGCGATCTTCTGCGGTGTGACGAACTGTCCGCTTACGGCGCTGCTCATCAGTTTCGAGATGTTTGGTTTTGAGGGGATGCCCTTCTTTTTGCTGACGATTGCCTTCAGTTATATGATGTCCGGTTATCATGGACTGTATCATAGCCAGAAAATTATTTATTCCAAATATAAAACGAATTATATCAACAGGAAGGCGGAATAGTCTCTTGGTTCTACAGATTATCCGTTATGATGCTTGGCGGCGTTGATTTCCGCGAGCAACGGATTTAACAGAAATACAGAGAAGCTGCTGCCGGCGCCGACTTTAGAGGATACGGTGATATATCCTTTTTCGCATTGCAGGATAAGCTGCGCCAGATAGAGGCCAAGCCCGCATCCTTCCTGCTGCTTAACGGCGCTGCTGCGGTAAAAGCGTTTGAAGATCTGGTTGTATTCATTTTCCGGGATGCCGATGCCCTCGTCGGCGATGGTTATCTTTGTATAAATATCCAGCCGGGATATCGTTATCTGTATATGACTTCCTGCGGGAGAATATTTGATGGCGTTATCAAGGATATTTGTCAGAGCCTCCGCTGTCCATTTGGGGTTATGGTAAAGTGTAAAGTCTGCAAATTCTGTTACGGATATTATGATCTGTCTGGCGCTGGCCTGCGCAAAGACGGCGCTTACCGCTTTGGCGATCGTTTCCTTGATGCCGGTATTCTGCGCGGAAAAATCAATCATTCCGTTTTCCAGCCGGGAGGCTTTCAGAAGGTCTTCCATTAACCATTGCATCTTATCGGCCTGGCTTCTGGTGTGCAGAAGAAATTCCCGTTGTTCTTCTTCGGTCAGCGTATTTTCGCATAAAAGATCCATATTCATGACGATATTGGCAAGCGGCGTTTTTAACTGGTGCGAAAGGTCGGAGATCAGTTCCATGACATGGTTTTTCTCATCTGTGGCCTGCGTCTCTTTGGAATAGGCGGTATTCAGAATGCGCCGCAGTAAAGAGAGGGATTTAGACTCCCTTGTCTCCATAAGTTCCTGCTGATCCAGCGTATGATATTCCCCTTTTTGAAAATCCATAAGGAGTCTGTCAAATTTCGTCCATTGCCGTTTATTGTACAGTACACTGATAAAAAGGGCAGCCAGAGAAAGTATGAGGGCAATACTTAACAGTATCATGATGATATGAGGAGTCATGCGTTATCCTCCCATAGATAGCCGATACCCTGTATCGTGCGGATATGCTCTTTACTCAATTTCCTGCGGAGGCGGCTGATATTGACAGATAATGTATTTTCTTCAACAAAATTGCCGTCAGCGTCCCATATATGTTGTAGGATCTGTTCTTTTAAGAGCGCGCGGCCTTTATTTTCCAGAAAATAATGCAGAAGGCGAAATTCCGTTACACTCAGATTCAGTTCCTGTCCGTTTTCAAAGGCCCGGAACAATCTGGTATCCAGACTGATATCGCCGGAGCGTAACAACGTGTCGTCAAAGCGTAAGCGTGTATCGCCAGAGTGTAACAGTGTATTGTCAGAGCCAGCCGGTGATTTTCTGTGCAGGATGTTCTGTAGTCTGACCTTGAGAATGGAGATAGAGAACGGCTTGGTCATATAATCGTCGGCGCCGTTTGTCAGACCCATGATCTCATCCATTTCCATATCCCGCGCTGTCAGCATTAACAGCGGAATCTGCGAACCGTGTGCAGAGACGCCGCGTATCTTCCGGCACAGATCGAGGCCATCACCATCCGGCAGATTTAAGTCCAGAATAATCGCGCCGGGGTTTTCTTTTTCAAAAAGTGCATATCCTTCCTGTATCGTGCAGGCAGTCAGTGTTTCGTAACCTTCCTGTTCTAAGGCAAATGAAATGCCGCGGCTTAGGCCGGAATCGTCTTCGATGATTAATATTTTCATGTGAGGGAGTCCTTTCTGTCCGTGTTTTGACATATTTTGCGGATATTTCGGGATATCATTACCCCAACAGGTTTACGGAAAGGATCACGATGCCTAAAACCGTCAATACAACGCCGGTAGCCCTATTGAGGGTTTTCGCGCTCGCCTTATTCGCAAACCGCGCTGCTATGCGCGCCCACAGGAGAGTGAATAGCACGCAGAGAACGAGGCACCACAGATCCGGCATTCCGCCAATGGCAAAATGACTGACCGCGCCCGTTAATGCCGTAAAAGCCATAATAAAAACGCTTGTGCCAACCGCTGTTTTTAATTCAAATCCCAGCACACTGGTCAGGAGCAGGAGCATCATCATTCCGCCGCCTGCGCCGATAAAACCGCAGATAAGGCCGATTCCCGTACCACAGACCAGGGACTGGAGAATCCGCTTTTTCGCACTTACAGAAGCCATCGTTTCCTTAGTCGTCATGACCGGTTTTACGATAAATTTAATACCAAGCAATAACGTCATAAAAACGGAGAAATTTCCCATTGTGGTGTTGGGAACCTTACTGGCGATCCAGCTTCCGGCCATTGTAAAAAGTAATACGGCAGCCATCATCACGATACCGTTGCGGATATCCAGATTCTTATTTTTTCCATAAGTATAAGCACTGACGGCACTTGCCAGCACATCGCTCGCCAGCGCGATACCGACCGCTTCATAGGCAGGTATGTTCAAAAAAGTGATAAGCATGGGACTGATAATGGCAGCGGCGCTCATACCGGCGAATCCGGTTCCAAGTCCCGCGCCAAGCCCGGCTATAAAGCATACTAAAATTTTCGTGATCATTTTGCAGATACCTCCAGATTAGGACAATTATATTGTCGATAATTCGTTATGTCAAGTAAATTCATGGAATTTTTATATTTGACTGTTGACAACTGATATGTACTGTTATATACTGTTTATTACAAAAGAAAGGGCCCAAGTTTAATATGAAAATCATAATCAGCAATTCATCGATGGAACCGATTTACGAACAGATCATAGGACAGATCAAGGCTATGATCCTGGACGGACGATTACAGGAGGAGTTTATGCTGCCTTCGGTACGCGCCTTATCCAAAGATTTAAAGATCAGCGCGCTTACGGTAAAGAAAGCCTACGACAGTCTGGAAGAGGAAGGCTTTATCGTTACGGTGCACGGAAAAGGCAGTTTTGTCGCGCGGGGAAACCAGAATCTTTTGCAGGAAGAAAAGCGCAAAGAGGTGGAGGCCGGTCTGGAGCAGGCAATCCTAAAAGGAAGAAAGTGCGGCATGAAAGA
Source organism: Ruminococcus sp. (assembly GCA_023663085.1). GTDB lineage: Bacteria > Bacillota > Clostridia > Lachnospirales > Lachnospiraceae > UBA3282. The sequence goes on from JAMPIB010000010.1 coordinate 57,619, forward strand.
TGAGGAGATCAGGGAAGTATTTGCACTCCTCATGGAAACAGACTAAAAGGAGTGGAAGAGATGCTATTAAGATTAGAAGGGGTCAGAAAACAGTACGGGGATTTTCAGCTGGACTGTTCGATACAGGTTGAGACCGGTTATGTGACAGGCATCATCGGAGCGAACGGAGCCGGGAAGAGTACGACTTTTAAGGCGATTCTGGGTTTGATCGAAACTGATGGCGGCTGCATAGAGGTGCTGGGAAAAGACAGTAAAGAAATAACCGCCTCGGATAAACAACAGATTGGCGTTGTGCTGGCGGAAAATACATTCAGCACGATCCTTACGGTTATGGATATAACGGCCATTATGAGCGCTGCCTATACCAATTTCCGCAAGGAGGATTTTTTGAAAAAATGTGAGCATTATAATCTGCCGTTAAAAAAGCGGATCGGGACTTTTTCAACCGGTATGAAGGCGAAACTGAAACTGTTGCTGGCCATGAGTTATGAAGCGAAACTGCTGATACTGGATGAACCAACGGCAGGACTCGACGCGGTCGTAAGGAGTGAATTGTTAGACGAGATGCGGGATTACATGAGCCATGATGAGAGGGCGATTTTAGTCAGCTCCCATATTTCTTCCGATCTGGAGGGATTGTGCGACGACTTATATTTTCTGCAGGACGGGAAGGTATTATTTCATGAAGATACGGATGTTATTTTATCCGATTATGCTATTTTAAAAGTGGATGAGGGACAGTATCAGGCATTAGATAAGAGATATATCAGTTATAAAAGAAAAGAATCCTACGGTTATGAACTTTTAACAAAAGAGAAACGGTTTTATCTGGATAATTATCCGGAAATCGTCGCGGATAAGGGCAGTATTGATGATGTGCTGTTAATGATGACCAAAGGGGAGGAGAGTTGATCTATGAAAGGGTTTTTAGTCAAAGACATCAGAGTGATATGGCATAGCAGCAGAATATTTCTGATCATGCTGGTGGTGATGCTGCTCGCCGCGCGTCAGGCAGAGAGGCATAGTTTTATTATCGGCTATGTGACTATGATAGGTTTCCTGCTGGCCATAACGACGGTTTCTTATGATGAGCAGGATAAAAGCATTGTTTATCTGATGACGCTGCCGGCAGGGAGAAAAGCTTATGTATTGGAAAAATATGTGCTGATGTTTGGCTGCGGACTGTTGGGTGCAGCTGTCAGTTCCTTATTCTGTATGGCACTGTATCGTGGTACCGCCATGCAGATCCTGAAAGAGACTGCTCTTATTTATGTGCTCATGGCTCTGGTCCAGCTCATTATGATGCCGTTACAGCTAAAGTTCGGCGGAGAGAAAGGAAGAATGGTTTTTATTGCCCTGTTGGCTGTGGCTATGGTGGTCATTACCTCGCTTGATGACGTTTTGCGCTTTTTCTTTGGAAGTTATGAGGCAGGCATCAGTACGCTAAAGGGACTTGCGCAGGGAATCCTCGCACAGCCGCCGGTCGTAATCGCCCTGACGGTCCTGACCGTGTGCTTTATCTGTCTGGCGGTATCATACCTGATCAGCAGGAAGACAGTAGAGAATCGAGAATTTTAGATTGAAAAAGCCGATTAGCAATGCTACACTAAAGTTAAGTAAAATCATGACTCTATAAGATAGGAGAGAAAAAAGATGAGCAAAATTAAATTTGATTACTCCAAAGCGGCTTCTTTTATCCGGGAAGATGAAGTGGAGTCCATGAAGAAACTGGCTTTGGACGCAAAAGAAGTACTTGTTGGAAGGAGCGGCGCAGGCAATGATTTCTTAGGCTGGATCGATCTTCCGGTAAACTATGACAAGGAAGAGTTCGCACGGATTAAGAAAGCGGCGGCGCAGATCCAGAATGATTCAGAAGTGCTGTTAGTGATCGGTATCGGCGGTTCTTATCTGGGAGCGCGCGCGGCAATCGAGTTTTTAAGACACAGCTTTTATAACGTGGTGGATAAGTCTATCAGAAAGACACCGGAAATTTATTTTGTAGGAAATTCCATTAGCTCTACTTATATTAAACATCTGATCGACGTGATCGGCGACAGGGATTTCTCCATCAATATGATCTCCAAGTCGGGAACGACGACAGAACCCGCTATCGCCTTCCGAGTATTTAAAGAAATGGCCGAGAAGAAATACGGCAAAGAGGGCGCGGCGAAAAGAATCTATGCGACGACCGATAAGGCGAGAGGTTCTCTTAAGAACCTGGCGACAGAAGAAGGCTATGAGTCCTTTGTCGTACCGGATGACGTGGGAGGCCGTTTCTCCGTGCTGACGGCGGTAGGACTGTTACCAATCGCGGTTTCCGGCGCGGATATTGATAAATTGATGGAAGGTGCGGCAGAGGGCAGGAAGATGGCTCTGGAAGCTCCGTTTGAGGAAAATGATTCCCTGCAGTATGCGGCATTACGTAATATTTTGTTAAGAAAAGGCAAAGGCATCGAGATTCTGGCAAATTATGAACCGGCGGCACACTATGTTTCCGAGTGGTGGAAACAGTTGTACGGCGAGTCGGAAGGAAAAGACCAGAAAGGTATTTTCCCGGCCAGCGTCGATCTGACGACTGATTTACACTCTATGGGCCAGTTCATCCAGGACGGCGCCAGAACGATGTTTGAGACGGTGTTAAATATCGAGACGAGCAGAGAAGAAATTCTGATCGGTGAAGAGCCTGTCGATCTGGATGGCTTGAACTATCTGGCAGGAAAGAGCGTGGACTTCGTCAATAAGAGCGCGATGAATGGAACGATTCTGGCACATACGGACGGACAGGTTCCCAACTTCATGATCAATGTGCCGGAAGTGAACGAGTTTTATCTGGGCGAGCTGTTCTATTTCTTCGAGTTTGCCTGCGGCGTCAGCGGTTATCTGTTAGGCGTGAATCCGTTTAACCAGCCGGGCGTGGAAAGCTATAAGAAGAATATGTTCGCGCTTCTTGGCAAGCCGGGATATGAGGCGCAGAGGGAAGAGCTGTTGAAGAGGTTGTAATTCATAAAGGGAATATTCGCAGGTAAGATGCCTGTGGTATATGGATAAAGGGGCAGACTGTATCCTGATATTTTGGTATTGGGGGCGGTCTGCTTTTTGTGGAGAAATCGGTTGGCACCTTGAACAGACAAAAATAGTGGAAAATACCATGATATCGTAATATAATATGAAATATATCTGAAAGAAAAGAATGAAAGCAGTTTTATGGAGGAGGATACAGGCGTGGCGGCAAAAACAAAGACGAAAGAAGTCTCTATGGAGGAAACTTTATGGAAAACTGCGGATAAATTGAGGGGGTCAGTAGAGCCGTCTGAATATAAGCATGTAGTTTTAAGTCTGTTTTTCCTGAAATTTGCAAGCGATAAATTTGAGATTCAAAGAGCAAAAATTATTGCTGATGGTATGGAGAAATTTGCGGATAATATTGCTTTTTATACGAAGGATAACGTATTTTATCTGCCGCCAGAAAGCAGATGGTCTTATATTATGGAAAACGCTAAACAGGATGATATTGCATTAAAGATAGATACGGCGCTTTTTACAATTGAGAAAACAAATCCTATTCTGAAAGGCGCTTTGCCGGACAACTATTATTCGCGATTGCAGATAGATACGGTTAAGTTGGCGTCTTTATTGGATGAAATTAATAAGATTGATACCACAAAGGACAAAGAAAACGATATTATTGGCCGTATGTATGAGTATTTTCTTAGTAAATTTGCTATTGCAGAGGGAAAAGGAAAAGGTGAGTTCTATACTCCCAAAACGATTGTAAACTTAATAGCTGAACTGATAGAGCCTTATGATGGAACATTATACGATCCATGCTGCGGTTCGGGAGGTATGTTTGTACAGTCTATAAAATTCATTGAGGCGCATCATGGGAATAAAAAGAAAGTTTCTATCTATGGACAGGAATATACAAATACAACCTATAAGTTGGCGAAAATGAATCTGGCAATTCGAGGTATATCAGCAAATCTTGGAGAAATGGCGGCAAATACATTTACAAATGACCAGCATAAGGATTTAAAAGCAGACTATATTATGGCGAATCCGCCTTTTAACCAGAAAGAGTGGCGTGCCGCTGATGAATTGACAGATGACGCAAGATGGAATGGGTATGAAGTGCCGCCTACAAGTAATGCAAATTATGGTTGGATATTAAATATAGTATCCAAAATGTCTCAAAATGGGGTGGCAGGCTTTTTACTTGCAAATGGCGCATTATCTGATGATGGGACAGAACTGAAAATCAGACAAAGACTGATTGAGAATGATTTAGTAGAAGCAATTTTGATTTTACCAAGAAATCTTTTCTATACTACTGATATCAGCGTAACGCTTTGGATTTTGAATAAGAATAAAAAAGAACGTATAGTGGATATGAATGGAGTAGAAAAACATTATCGTAACAGAGAAAAGGAAATACTCTTTATGGATTTGCGCCAAATTGGCAGTCCATATGAAAAGAAATATATAGAACTGGCAAAAGAGGATAGGAAAAAGGTAGTAGAAACATATCATAACTGGCAGCAGGCAGGGCATGAGAATACTTATGAAAATATACCTGAATTTTGCTATTCCGCGGGATATGATGAAGTAGCTGAAAAAGGATTTAGTCTTGTGCCGAGTAGATATATTGAGTTTGTGAACAGAGATGAGAATATTGATTTTGATGCTAAGATGAAGATACTTCAGAGTGAGTTGCGGGAATTACTGATACAGGAAGAAAAGTCGAAGGCGGAGCTTTTAGAAGTGTTTAAGGAGTTGGGGTATGAAATCGAATTATAATATCTTAAAAAAGTATATTCGTTTGATTGATATACGAAATAAAGATAATATAACGGATAAAGTGTTAGGAATTAATATTGACAAATTTTTTATGCCTTCGATTGCAAATGTGACTGGAACGGATTTGAGTAAATACAAATTGATAACAAAAGGGAAATTTGCCTGTAATCCTATGCATGTTGGGCGTGATGAAAGACTTCCAGTTGCATTATATGATGAAGAGGAACCCGCTATTGTTTCCCCGGCCTACTTTATGTTTGAGATTATAGATAATACTATGCTTGATGAAAATTATTTGATGATGTGGTTTCGTCGGTCAGAATTTGATCGTATTTGTTGGTTGCATACAGATGGAAGTGTCAGAGGAGGTATAACTTGGGATGATATTTGCCGAATAGAATTGCCGGTACCATCTATTGATAAGCAGAGAGAAATTGTAAATAGTTATAAAGTGATATCTGATAGAATTGAGATTAAAAAGAAGATAAATGATAATTTAGCACAACAAGCACAAATTATTTATACGGTACAGTTTGTTAGAAATGCTAATCCTTACTGGCGAAAAGGACACTTATCAGATTTAGTTACTGTAAAATATGGCAAAGACCATAAAAAACTGACTAATGGAATATATCCCGTATATGGCTCTGGTGGCATCATACGTTATGTTGAGCGTCCACTTTATGTTCATGAATCGGTTCTTATTCCTCGAAAAGGAACGTTGAATAATGTGATGTATGTTAATGAACCTTTTTGGTCAGTGGATACTATGTTTTATACTGAAATGCGACAACCCAATATAGCCAAATTCATATATCATTTTATTAAAGACAAGGATTTTGCATCAATGAACACCGGTTCAGCCGTTCCGAGCATGACAACTGATATTTTAAATACAATGGAATTGGCAATTCCATCAACTGATTGTCTGCAAAACTTTGAAAAACTCGTAACTCCCATATACCAAACAATGCAAATAAATAATTGCGAAACAGCAAAACTAATTAATTTGCGTAATTTGTTAATTTCAAAACTTATGTCTGGTAAATTTGATGTCCTTAATATTGGAATTTAAGCCACTAAATTATCATTTAAAAGAAAGGAACTGATGAAATGAATAAAGATGTATTTACAATTAAAGATATCGAAAAACTGATTAAGCCAATTGCCCAAAAATATAAAGTGAAAGAAATATATTTATTTGGTTCTTATGCGAGAGGAGAGGCAAACGAAGGTAGTGACTTGGACTTTTTGGTATACGGTGGGGAAAATTTTAAACTTACGATGATTTTTTCACTTGCCGAGGAATTGCGAGAAGTTTTGAAGAAAAATGTTGATGTGTTTGAAATAAATGAAATCAACGAAGATAGTGATTTTTATAATACAATTATGAAAGAGAGGTTGTTGATAGCGTGAAATATTCGGATGAGCAGCGAATTAAAAAGATATATGAAAATGCCGTCAAACTGCATGATTATATTATAGACAATAATATTAAAAAAGAAAATTTACTGACAAATGTTCCTTTGCAATGGCTTGTTACAACACCATTATATAATATTGGGGAACATGTTTATAATTTGTCTAATGAATATAAAGAAACACATCGTGAAATACAATGGACTATGATATCAGGACTTAGACATCGATTAGTTCATGATTATGATGGAACAAATTGGAATATTATTGCAGATGTTGTTTTTGAGGAGCTGCCTATATTAATTAGAGAATTGGAAAAGTTCTTATAGTAATATTTTGTCAATTACAAATGATTGGAAATATGGAAACTATTTCTGATGATAGACTATCATAAAAATGCTATATAACTTCCAGCAACGGCGGAAGTTAAAATAAAGGAACTGCCGTTGGTTGTCGTTCTCTTAAAATCAAAGGAGAAATAACGATGAAGCAAAATTTAATTACAGATGTTGTGCAGGCTATGCTACCCTATCTGAATAATGCACAGGGAGAACGATTACAGGAGGTATTGCAACACACGTTGTTTGATTATGAGGTGACAAAAGTCGAACATAACGAAGAAATTTTGGAACATGATGTGGTGGATTCTTTTCTTTCCGCAAAAAGGATAGAAGGTTGTTCGGAGAAAACATTAAAATATTATGATGCAACAATACAATCTATGCTTGATGGTATTGGAAAAGAGATTAAATATATTGTAACAGATGATATCCGTTGTTATCTTACAGAGTATCAGGAAAAGAAGAAATCCAGCAAAGTTACGATAGATAATATCAGAAGGATATTGTCCAGTTTCTTTTCTTGGTTGGAAGATGAGGATTATATACTTAAAAGTCCTGTCAGGAGAATACATAAGGTTAAGACAGGAACAAATATCAAGGAAACCTATTCTGACGAAGTTCTTGAACTGATGAGGGATAACTGTACGGAACTTAGGGATTTGGCAATGATTGATATGTTAGCATCAACAGGTATGCGTGTTGGTGAAATGGTCTTGTTGAATCGTGAAGATATAGATTTCAATGAAAGAGAATGTGTTGTTTTTGGTAAAGGGGATAAAGAACGGATTGTGTATTTTGATGCAAGAACAAAGATACATCTACAGAATTACTTGGATAGTCGAACAGACGAGAATCCGGCACTTTTTGTGTCACTACAGTCTCCATATAACCGCATGAAGATCGGCGGCATTGAGGTTAGATTACGAGAGTTTGGAAAAAGCTTAGGATTGAACAAGGTACATCCGCATAAATTCAGGAGAACTCTGGCGACAATGGCGATAGATAAAGGAATGCCTATAGAACAACTTCAACAGCTTTTAGGGCATAGAAGAATAGATACAACCTTGCAATATGCGATGGTTAAACAAAGTAATGTAAAGATTGCGCATAGAAAATATATAGGTTAAGGAGAACGGTATGAAAGCAAAATATCAACAGCTTGGTAATTATATTAGACAAGTTGATGTTAGGAATACAGAAGGGAAAGAATTAGATTTATTGGGGGTATCAGTTCAAAAGGTCTTTATTCCTTCAATTGCTAATACTGTTGGAACAGATTTTACAAAATATAAGATTGTAAAGAGACGGCAGTTTACATATATTCCAGATACTTCCCGCCGAGGAGATAAGATTGGAATTGCGTTATTAGAAGATCATGATGAGGGTCTTGTTAGCAATATTTATACAGTTTTTGAAGTAATTGATGAAGACCAACTCTTACCAGAATTCTTGATGTTATGGTTTAGCAGATCAGAATTTGATAGATATGCCCGATTCAAATCACATGGAAGTGTACGAGAAGTTATGGATTGGGAAGAAATATGTAAAGTGGAACTTCCTATTCCTGATATTGAAGAGCAACGAAAGATAGTAAAGGTATATAAGACTATCACAGATAGAATTGCTTTAAAACGGAAGATAAATGATAATTTAGTGG
>JAMPIB010000011.1 GCA_023663085.1 Ruminococcus sp.
GCGGACAAACGGTTTTCAAGACCGCCTCGTTATGACCACTTCGATACCTCTCCAGGTTCGCGTTGCGCTGTTTCTCGGTCAGCGCGAATATTATTCTAGCAAAAAAGAATATTAGTGTCAACAGCTTTTTTTAGAAAATTTATAGAAAATATTAAAAATGTTAAAAAAATCCATCCAGTTCCTTCCATTCAATCTTAACCCTTGCATAATGCCGGAGCAGTTCCTCATATTCCGCCTCTGAAATCGGCTCCTCGTTACTATCATAATAGTCGTATTGCATCTCTTGATCAACCATATGCCCATTGTATCCGAATGTTTCCGTCATCTTGGCCCATGCGGCATAAGGCGCCAGAGTGTAATACCCATAGTCTCCATATCCGTATACCGCTCGGGATATTTCCAACACATTTCCCCGGCACAATGCCCAATCCTGACCTCCCAAATACTCCCCTCCATACCAATATATAATAGTCGTAATTTCTCCGCTCTGACATGTAAAAGCTGTAAACAGCCATCCATCACTGTCAGGATTTTCGGTATTTCTCATACCAATCAACAGTTCACAGATTCCCTCACCTGACAAATCCACCAGACTATAGCATAACTGCCGATTCTCCTTATATTCGTTCTCCTTCTCGCATAATACATTTTCAAAATATAGTCCCGCGTATTTACCTGATGTGTGCCAGTTTCCATCATCCTTTTCTTTTTCCGTTTCTTCCTCTTCTAACGTTCCATTTTCCCACAGCCGCTCATACTCTTCCAACACATCTAAGTAGCAGACTGCCGGCGGCGCATCCTCCGCTGTTCCCTGCCAAATAACCCGTTTTCCTTCTTCCTCCGCACCGACATAGAAAACTTTCTCATAAAACACGATATCTCCCCGCACATATTCCGCGGCGTAATCATCCGATTCATAATAATAATCCGCTGCCGGACAGCGGAGAATCTCTGTGACGTTTTTCTTTGTTTCCGCCGTCCATGGATAGGCTTTTTTCTCCATGATAAGACCGGACTGCTCCACAGCCTTTCTAAGCAGTTCATCCGGGCGGTCGTCCGCCGCTTTTTCCACCCAATCCGCATAATTATCCGCATTCCCATCCTCTACGTCTTCAGCATATAAACCGCCATCCTGCCACCACCCCTCTGGAAAGGGACTCCATTCCGAATACAGAGCCGGATATTCACTGTCAAAGTAGTTATAATCAGTAAAGGAAACCTGTTTCGGCTGGAAATACTCTTCGTCTATTTTTAAACTGTCCTCTATATCAATATACGCTCCATATCTTTCAGCTTCTCCCTGCTCCGGATTTCTTGCCACATATACGCTGTATCTCCCGTTTTGAAAATCGTTTACTTTGTTTACAAGCGGAAAGTCCCAATGAAAATTATAAGATTCCTTTTTCTCCACCGTCACCTGTCCTGCCCGATATCCCAAATGGATTCTGACGCCGCCTTTCCATGAGGAAGAACCTTGGTAAATGGAGTCCGAAAGTAAGACGGTTCCATCCGGCGCCAGAAGTTCGCTGTAAATATTCTTGGTATTTTTCGCTAAAATTGTATAAATCCCGCTATTTGTAGGGGTAAGAATGTAAGTGGCTCCGGAATCATTATCCGGATGATGAGGCAGCATTGATACATAAGCAAAAATTTCCTCTTTCCCGTCACCCGTAAGGTCGTAAAACGCCACCTGCTCCAACTCATAGGGCAGATCGATTTCCTCCAGCTCTACCTCCCGCCCCTCTGCCAAATCTTTTGCAATCCCTATCAGTCTTTTTTCCAATTTAATGCAAAATTCTCCTTCATCCGGAAATACCGCCATAGTGTTATATTCTTCCTCTATTTCACATTCATCGCTTTCACGCAGTAAAATTTCTCCATAATTATCAAAGTCCGAGACATGATAGGATACCCATTCCCCCTCTTTCTCCATTCTGGCGGTAAAATACCGTTCCTCATAGCGCGTGCTGCGGCTTAACGAAGTGCGGCTTAATAAAGTTTTGTCCTCATTAAACCGGTAAGTAACACTGTACTCGTCTATCGGGTATTCCTCACCTCCGATTCCCTTGTAAATACACTGGTCAAAATCGGCGATTACGGTATTCTCGTCTATCCGCCTCCAGCTGCCCCTGTCCACATTCCGGTGCCCGTAATGAACCACCTGACCATCGGGAGAAAAACATGTGGTATAAGTTTGCAGCCACATTTCCAATGCAGAGTCACTCGTATCCGTTCTCGTTTTCCATGTTCCTACAATCCAATCCTGCTGCGACTCTTCTTGTTCTGTTTCCGCTTTTTCCTCCAAAGCCGCAGTTTCCTCCGGCGTCTCCGGTTTCTCCTCTGAATCTACTGAATCTACGATTATTTCCTCATTTTCCGTTATATCCGCCGAAGCTGCTCCTGTTTCTTTGCATCCACTCAAAAGCAGAGCCGCAATCCCTGCCGCCAGCCAGCCTGCCAGTCTTTTCTTTCTCATATGCACATTCACCCATTTTTCCGGCAAATACTATTTCTTTGTCGGACTTTCTGTGTTTTTACATATTATAAAACATGAATGCGTCATTCTTGCATCATTTTTGCATCTTTTTTGCATCATTTCGTATCAAAAAAGAGTCCGCAATGATGAAATCCTCCGGCGTCGTTATCTTGATATTCTCATAAGAACCCTCCACCAGTTTCACGGGATGGTGCAGAAGCGTTTCCACTACCATGGCGTCATCCGTGATCCGGATACCCTGTCTTTTTAATTCCTCCTCTTTTATAAGTAATTCGCTGTAGGCCCTTTTCGCAAGTTCTGCTGTAAAGACCTGCGGCGTCTGCACCTGCCAGATACGCTCTCTGTCAGGCGTTACCTGTATAAAGCCATTTTCATCCGCAATCTTAATGGTATCTTTTACCGGCATCCCGACTACGCAGGCATGATGTTCTAACGCCGCCTCATATGCACGCTCTAAAATTTCCTGCGTGATAAACGGCCGCGCGCCGTCATGAATGAAAACATAGCCCTCTCCTTCCATTTCACGCAGGCCGTTGGCTACGGAGTGGTAACGCTCCCTGCCGCCCTCGACAATTTTTGTCACCTTTGTAAAATGAAACTTCTCTACGATCTCACGACGGCAGTATTCTTCTTCGTTCCGGCCTGCGACCAGAATGACCTCATCGATAAAACTCTCTTCAAAAACCTGTAAAGGATAATATAAAAGCGGCCGGCCGCGCAGTAAAAGATATTGCTTTTGTACATCACTGTGCATTCTTTTACCCCGGCCCGCCGCCAGAACGATGGCTGTCGTTTTATTATTTCCTTCCATGATGCTCTCCATTCCGGAGCGTTTTCGCTCACACCTTCCCTCAGAATCTATATCCGTTCCCCCAGCCGCAGATTCGGCACCGCATTCAGATCGTATCCGTGCCGCACGCCTTTAACATATTCATAATACCCTGCCGCGCCGATCATGGCCGCATTGTCCGTACAGAAAACCGGTGAGGGATAATAAAATGCTATCTTTCTGGCCTCGCACTCTCTGACAAAAGCCGCACGCAAAGAAGAATTAGAAGCCACACCACCCGCTATCGCAAACTTGCGCAGTCCGTATTCTTCCACAGCCTGCATGGAATGTTCCACCAATACGTCTACGACCGCTTTCTGGAAAGAAGCGGCCACATCCGCCTGTGAGACCGGAATCCCTTTCATTTCGCATTGATTCAGATAATTTAAGACCGCCGATTTTAAGCCGCTGAAACTGAAATCATATACGGCGTCTGCGACTTTAGCTCTGGGAAAAGCGATGGCCTCCGCATTTCCTTTCTTTGCAACCTTATCAATCTTGGGGCCGCCGGGATATCCCAGACCGATCGCCCTGGCCACTTTGTCAAAAGCCTCTCCAGCCGCGTCATCTCTTGTCCGGCCAAGGATTTCATACTCACCGTAATCTTTGACGACGACAAGGTGCGAATGCCCGCCGGACACGACCAGACAGATAAAAGGCGGTTCCAGTTCTTTATTTTCTATATAATTGGCGCAGATATGCCCTTCTATATGATGCACGCCTACTAGGGGAATGTCCGAAGCGAGCGCTATCGCCTTCGCTGTGGAAACGCCCACCAGTAACGCTCCTACCAGTCCGGGGCCATATGTTACAGCGATCGCCGTGATATCCTGTAAAGACATCTTTGCTTCACACAGCGCCTCTTCTACGACCTGATTGATATTTTCAATGTGTTTTCTGGAGGCGATCTCCGGTACAACGCCGCCGTAAACTGTATGCAGGGCAATCTGTGAAGATATGATATTAGAAAGAACCTCTCTGCCGTTTCTTACGACCGACGCCGCGGTTTCGTCACATGAACTTTCTATTGCCAGGATCAGTACATCTTCTTTTTCCACCTCAATAACCATGCCTTTCTCTCAGCCTGCGATATTTGGGCCATAGGCACAAATTCGCGTGTGAAAAATTTATTTTTCACACTATGACCATGCCTTTCTTATGCCACGGAAAATTTAATCAGCCAGATCCCAGCCGAGTATCTTCCAGTGTTTATCCTCATCCTGCCGCAGGATAAAGACCATCGTGCTCTGCAGCATTCCCGTTCCCTGCCTGATGCTGTAAGTACAGTATAATCTGGCACAGGAATCTCCGGCTTCTGTAAAAAATTCCACATCCGTGCTGGCAGTCATCTGATAAGAAGAAATGGAACGGTCATTTTGTTTCATTTCCGCAATATCCGCTTTCAGATCCTTGATATATTCTTCCTGCGTTTTATTGGCAACCAGTTCGTCGTCATAAATCCCCTGAATCTTTACCGCCAGCGCATTCAGTTCGTTTTCTGTGTATTCTTCATTATAGAAGCATTTGGATATTTCATTGAAATACTTGACGACCTCTTTGGGCGAGGGCGGATAATTTTTCTCCAGATCACGCAATAGCACCGTCTGAACCTGTGTGGACTTCACTTCCTCTTCCTGCATTTCATCCACTTTATTCGCCGAATAATAAAAAAAGAAAATAACAATTACCGCCAGAACGGCCCCTATAATGACTATTTTGACCCCGTTTGATTTCTTCATTGCGATCCCTCCTCCCGCTGTTATCCTTCGTTATTCTTCATATAATAAGTCTACACTCTTTCCGTCCTTCCCTGCAATAGCATTTGGAAAAATTTTCCTGACTGCGGGCATATATTCTTCCGCTCTGACAAGCGAAGGGCTGTAATGTGTCAGCCACAACTCCTTTACCTGCGCCGCTTTGGCAAGTTCCGCCGCCTCGTAAAAAGTCATATGCTTGTACTCTTTGGCTTTCTGTTTCTTCTCCGGCTCGCCGTACATTCCTTCACATATGAACAGATCGGCGCCCTGAGCATTTTTAACGATGCTCTCTGTCGGTCTTGTATCGGTACAATAGGTCAGTTTGATGCCTTTTCGGGGGGCCCCCAGAACCATCTCCGGCCTCCAGACCCCCTGCCCCGTCTCTATGGTTTCCCCTTTTTGCAGGCGGTTCCAGTATTTCCTCTCGATACCGCAGACCTGCGCTTTTTCCACATCAAATTTACCGGTCCGCTCCACCACGATATTGTATCCGTAGCAGATCACATTGTGATGGACTTTAAACGCTTCTATTTTAAAGCCGTCAAACGGCAACGTCTGCTCCGCCTCCGTCAGTTCCAGACATTCGATAGGAAAAGGCAGTTCCGGCGCAATGATCCGCAGCGCCGACACCACTTTGGTCAGTCCTTTCGGCCCTATCAAAAGAAGCGGCTCTGTCCGTTCCGCATTCCCCATAGTAAGGAGCATGCCCGGCAGTCCGCTGATATGGTCTGCATGAAAATGCGTAAAGCAGATAATGTCAATCGGTTTGGGGCTCCACCCCTTCTCCTTCATGGCAATCTGCGTGCCTTCTCCGCAGTCTATTAAGATACTTTTCCCGTTATATCTCGCCATCAGGGAGGTGAGCCACCGATAGGGCAGCGGCATCATCCCCCCTGTTCCAAGCAAACAAACGTCTAACATAACAATGACCCGGCCTTTCCCGGTTACACCAATTCATTGCGCTGTTCTTTCTCCACCGGGAGCTGAAAATTGGCGATAAGTTTATCGTAGCACTGTTCACACAGATCAAAACGGTGCTTTTCGCCGTCTTTATCGCTGAAATACCCGAAAAGGTGGGTAAACGAAATACACTCCTCTTTGAGTATCCCGTTTTCTACCAGCAATTCCTTTTTACAACAATTACATGTAACCGATAGTAATTCATTTTCTTTTTTCTTTATTTTCTGATCCAGATAAATTCTCATCTTAATCCCCCATTCTTACTCAGCCTGCGAGTCTGTACCTGCCTAACAACGTCTGCTGTCTTATCCATTATAGCAATCCCGCATAGGTAAAAACAGTGGTAAATATTCGGTCGGTTTCCTATCTCTTCCACATGATGAGCGCATCTTCTGTCGGCTTTTCATAAAAAGCCGGCCGTATGCCCTCGGAATGGAATCCTAATTTCTCATAAAGATGGATCGCCGCAGCATTGCTGACTCTTACTTCCAGCGTAAAAGCGCCAAGTCCGTTCTGATGACCGTCTTCTATAAGATATTGCAGCATTCTGGTTCCAATGCCTCGGTTTCTTTCATTTTTCTCAACGACAACGTTGGTAATATTTCCCTCTCCCGCGATCATCAGTACGCCGCAGCCGCCGACGACTTTTCCGGCGTATTCCGCCACGTAATAGCGGGCGTCTTCTTTAGCGATCATCTCCAGAAAAGCCTCTTTTGACCATGGCATGGAAAAAGTTTCCTCTTCCAGACGGCTGATGATGTCCACATCTTCGCGCCTCATGGCTCTGATCTGTATCTGCTCATTCCGTTCACGCTCCGCCTGCGATAAGCGCAGATATTCCGGCGCATGTTCCGCCGCGCTCTGCACTCTGCCCTGTGCATAATAAAGACTTCCCAGCAC
Organism: Ruminococcus sp.; assembly: GCA_023663085.1. Taxonomy (GTDB): domain Bacteria; phylum Bacillota; class Clostridia; order Lachnospirales; family Lachnospiraceae; genus UBA3282. Next base: position 6,944 of record JAMPIB010000011.1, read on the forward strand.
AGCGATACTGGCCGCACGCTGTCTGTTCATATGCGCAGGAGCGAGCGTATACGGCACCTGCATGATCTCTTTCATACGTTCACAGAAAACGGGGACCCCGTCTCCCAGAAAAAGCACTTCTCTGCCAAGTTCATTCAATGCCTGCACAATCTCCTCAAAAGGAACTGCGCATTGTCGTTTTATAATATCAAGACAGTATGTATCTTCTTTTACAAGAAACTGATAGATTCCCGTATAGACCTGATTTCTTCTGGCATCCATGAGCGGACAGACAATCTTGTCCGTACCATATACATTATAGGCCAGCCCCTCCAGTGTCGGAACCGCCACGACAGGTTTTCCTGTAGCAAAAGCCAGTCCTTTGACCGTTGCCGAACCAATGCGCAGTCCGGTAAAAGACCCCGGCCCTGCCGCAACCGCAAAGGCGTCCACACTTGCCAGATCAAGGTCTGTCATTTTTTTAATTTCATTCAACATTGGCAGCAATGTCTGGGAATGTGTTTTCTTATATTGGATCGTATATTCCGCGACCAGTACATCATCCTCCACAATCGCTGCAGAAGCGACCAGTCCGGAACTGTCCAGGGCTGCTATCTTCATGTTTCCTCACCTTTCCGGCCTCCCACGATAATCGTCCGGTAATCAAAACCTTTCGCCAGGTCTTTGGCTATTGTAATCTGTATACAATCCTTTGGCAGTATCTCTTCTATCAGATTGGCCCATTCGATCAGACAGACCCCATCTCCGTAGAAATATTCCTCATAACCGATCTCCTCCATTTCACTGACGTCCCCGATCCGGTACACGTCAAAATGATAAAAAGGCAGTCTGCCCTCTTCATAGATCTGCATGATGGTAAACGTAGGACTGTTCACCGCCTCCGTGATACCGAGTCCCTGCGCCAGTCCCTGTGTAAAAACGGTCTTTCCTACGCCAAGGTCGCCGATCAGAGAATAAATCTGACCCGGCCGGGCCTTTTCCCCGATCTTTCTTCCCAGGTCAAACGTCTCCTGCGCGCTGTGCGTCTCATATAATCTGCTCATCTAACTCCTTATCTTCACTTTCTTCGGCGGCATATGGGTAGAGATCATCTCAATTACTTTATACCTATTTTCTCCTAAATCTTTCCTTGGGAAAATACAGGCATTGATGCGGGTCGTATAGACGATAATGCTCCTGTTCGTGGAAACGGCTTTATACATATCTTCCCATTTCTGGTTCTCTACCGCCTCATCCTGAGAAACTTCGATACCTTCTTCCGTCAATTTATAATGCAGCGGTTTCTTAAAAGCCGGACTTTTTAACATCTGCTGTTTGGAACGCAGAAAAAGCGACCACGGCTGATATACAAGTACAACGATCCCCGCCAGTAAAAACAAGATCTGTCTGTCCGAAAAAAACGCAATGATAAGAAGCGCGCCCACGACCGCCCCCAGCAGGCCGGAAAAACTGCTGTAGGTATGGTGCAGCATATAATCATATAAAATACCGGATTCCATTTTAACGTCAAATTCAACTTCCATACGCGACCTGCCTTTCGTTAGAAGAAAAGCACCTACTATATAGGTGCTCTTTGCTTACTTATCTGGAAGAATGCCATGTGACGGCACGTCACATTTTTCAGGCATTCTTCGGGGCGAGAAAGATTTGCCATCGGCAAATCGTAGAACTTCTCCACGAAACAGCCTTTGCTGTGAGTGGCTAGAAGTTCTTCTCACCCTATTATACTCGATTTTAGCAAAAGTGCAATACCCGACTTTACCTACTCGTGTCTGAGCGCTTCGATAGGACTTAATTTCGCGGCTTTTCTGGCCGGATAAATTCCGAAAAAGAGGCCGACTGCCGAAGAGAAAAACGTTGCGCCGATAATCGTGGATGCCTGCGTCCTCGCGGTGACACCCACGATGGAACCTAACAGGTTGCCGCCCATAAGGCCAAGCACAATGCCGATCAGACCGCCTAAGAGCGTAATAATTGACGCTTCGGCCAGAAACTGTAACAATATGGAACCTGTTCTGGCGCCTAACGCCTTACGGATACCGATCTCTCTCGTCCGCTCGGTAACGGATACCAGCATGATATTCATAACGCCGATACCGCCGACCAGCAGCGATATCGCCGCCACAAGCGAGATGAACAGTGTCACGATTCCCAGAATACTGTCGAACTGCGAAGTCATATCGGTAATGCTCTGTACAATGATCTGGCCCTCGCCGCGCACATCATATTTATTTTCCAGTACTTTGACCGCATTCTGCGCAACTTCTGTACAGTACTCGGTCGCCTCGGCAAAAATGACCATATCGCTGAATTCATCTATATAAAAATAGTAATCGTTTCCCATGACCGCCAGTGGCAGTTCGATACTGACATAAGAACTGGAACCGCTGTTGACAAAGCTCGTCGCGTTGTCTTCACGGATGCCGACGATCGTCAGTTCCTGCGAAATCCCATACAGAGTCAGTTCAAAACTTAAGCCTACGACATCTGTCGTGCCAAACATATTGACCGCGCTGCTTTCAGGTATAACGCATACGCGGTTGCCGCCTTCAGATTCCGCCCTTGTAAAATAGCGTCCTTTGATGATACCGCCGCCATTGGAAGAATAATACTGCAATCCTTCGTTTCCGGCCATAGCCTGCGCTTCAAAATTGCCTTTGGGTCCCTCCGCCGTCCCCCAGCCGCCCATAACGGGCGTAACGCCTTTGACATGCTCTACTTTTTCCATGATCAGATCAAAATCATCCAGCGTAAACCGCATCGTCGTACTCTCTAACGTCGTATCCAGATACAGTTCTATCAGGCCGCTGCCTATACTTTCCAGTTCATCATTGATCTGTCCCCGTACACCGTTTCCTATCGCCATGATCATGATAACGGAGGCGATACCGATGATGATACCCAGCATTGTCAAAACAGAACGGCCTTTACTGCTTTTGATATTCATCAGGGCAATCTTAATATATTCCCATATCTGTGCCATCTTACCTGCCTATCTCCTTCCCCGTCTGTAAGCTGTGTCCGCAGACTATCTGTCTACATGCCTCTTTACTGCATAGGGATGGCTGTTACCGCCATACCTTCTTCAAGACTCATGCCGACGCTGCTCACCACCTGATCGCCTTCTGCAAGGCCCTCTTTGACCTCACAGTACATGTCGGAAGAAATACCGGTCACAACATTTTTTCTGGCCAGAATGCCATTTTCCACCACATAAACAAATTCGCCGTCCTTATCGCTGTTGATCACTTCGACCGGTACAACCAGAGCCTGCTCGGCCAGTGCTGTATGTACTTTTACCTTGGCTTCTACCCCTAAAAAGATATCGGAATCCGGGTTATCTATCTGGATATCGACGCCGACCACTGCCGCCCCGCTGGCATTCATCGTGGCCATACCATTTATTTTGGCCACTTTTCCCTGATAGGTATTACCGGCGATCGTCACTTCCGTTTCCTGTCCCACCGCTATTTTTTCCAGATCGTATTTGGAAACGGATATTTCTACTTTCACTTTCTCGGTACTCTCAAGCGTGACCATCTGTGTTCCCACTACAGGCGTACTGCCCTCTACTGCGGAAAGGGATGTGATAACGCCGTCAAAGTCCGCTGTTACGCCGCCTTCTACGTTTTCTATGGCCGTCAGCGTTTCTGTGGCATTCATATTCTCTATCTGCGTGTTGGCAATTAACTGACTCTTACTGCCGCTGTCTAAAGACGCGCTTTCCGAGGCGCTCTTCTGGGATTTCATTTCCGCCTGATACTCTTTATAAGCGGCGATCTTATCCTGATATTCACTGATCTCATTCTGCCAGGCCTCGATCTGCTCGTTATGCTGCTGTTCGTATTGATTTAACTGGATCAGCTTCTGCAGATTCATATATTCTTCAGAATACGGCTGATCCGACCAGTCTAAGAGCGATATCTGTAAAAGCGCGCCTTCGTAGGCCAGCGCATCCTGTTTATCCGTGATCTTCTGCTGTAATTCCTGTACATAATTCTCGGAATCGGCGATCTGCTGTTCCAACACATCCAGATTGATATTGGCTTCTCCCAGCTCGCTGATATATTTATTTTCTTTTATCATGGAACTTTCATAGCCGCCCTCACTGGACTGTATCCTCAGTTCCGCCAGCGTTTTTTCATCAGCAAGCGCCGTCTCGTCATATGTATAGAGCAGCTGCCCCTTCTTAACGGTATCGCCCGCCGCCACGCTTACCTGTCCGATCTTGACCGCCACTTCTGAAAAGTAAGTCTTGACTTCCTCCGTCTTCACCGTACCGCTTGTACTGAGAAGCTGTTCCACATCATCCCGTACAACAGAAACGGTTTCTACCATAGGGGTCACATTCTGGGATGCCAGGGAATTGAGTACGATGAATCCGACGATCACTACCGCCGCGACTCCCAGAATGGCCCTTTTTATAATCTTTTTCTTTTTTGCCTTATCCATGGGCGTCTTCTCTTTTTTTTCAGTCTTTTCTTTCATTTTCTTCTCCCCTCTCCGTTTCCGGCGCCATATTTATATTGCCCGAATCCTGCACGATCTTACCGTCGATGATCTTAATGACCCGCTTCGCCTGAGAAGCGATCTCATTGTCATGAGTTATTAAAATGACAGTTCTTCCCTCTTCGTGAAGTTTTCGCAGTATTTCCATGATTTCTTTACTTGACCCGGAATCCAGATTCCCGGTAGGTTCGTCGGCCAGAATCACAGGAGGAGCCTGCGCGATTGCTCTGGCGATCGCTACACGCTGCTGCTGCCCGCCGGACATCTCCGCAGGTTTATGTGTCTTTCTCTGGGAAAGTCCCACCTTATCGAGAGCGGCGTCCGCAAGCCGGAGCCGTTCTCTTTTGCCGACGCCTCTGTATATGAGCGGCAGTTCCACGTTTTCGAGCGCCGTCAGACCTGCGATCAGATTAAATCCCTGAAAAATAAAACCAATCTCCTTATTTCTGACATCCGATAATTCATTGTCACTCATGTGCGACACATCCTGTCCATGCAGATAATAGTCCCCACTGGTCGGCACATCCAGACAGCCCAACATATTCATTAACGTAGACTTGCCGGAACCCGACTGCCCGATAATGGCCACAAACTCGTTTTCATCAATCGTCAGACTGACATGGTCTAAGGCTTTTACCTCATTCTCGCCGGGATTATAAATCTTACAGATGTCGTGAATTTCGACTAATGCACTCATAAAGGGGCGTTTCCTTTCTTCCAAATGTTTTTTTATTATACCATCTATAACGTTCCAGACCCATTAAATATCTTCAAATAATTTCTTAAATTTTCCATAAATTTTTCAGAAAACTTTCGGACACAGGAAAAATATAGCATCCAAATCTTAATCTCAATCTGTCCAAACCTTAATTTAATCTTAATTCTGAACCCAGTCTAACCTTTCCCGGATTTTATCTCCGGCATTTCTACCGGTCAACGATCCTGTAGTATGTCCTGGCGGTCATCAGATAGGCTATGGCGTAAACAACGGTAAAAACAGCGGTCGTACCGACGGTACATTTTATCATGAGGTCTTTATTAAGAAAATAAAACGTGCCCATAAGTTTGTTGAGCATGACCATCCCGACTGCGGTATGCGCCATTGCGCCAACGAGCGGGAGTCCGAAAACGCAGAGTATCTGCCTGTGTATGGTGTTTTTAATTTCGTCCTCACCCATGCCGACTTTTTTCATAATGGAAAAGCCGCCCTGATCTTCATAGCCTTCCGAAATCTGCTTATAATACATGATGATGATCAGACACAGGAAAAAGACAAGGCCAAATATCACGCCGATAAATAAAAGACTGCCATACATGGAATACTCGTCTCTTCTGGCATATAAGCTGTCATGGCCGGCCGCAAAACCCGGCTGCGTCTCACACCATTTGACAAAATCTGCAATAAAAGCCTCGCGCTCATCCTCATCGCCAGCCAGCGAAACGCTCACTCTCTGTCTGCCGCTCCTTAAAAAGGATGCCATATCCTCCACGCCGTTTCGCTCCGCCCAGGCGCCGACAAATTCATCTCTGCACGCTATATCGCGCACGACGATCACATAAGTGGAAGGATCCTTGTCCTGTTCAAACTTTGGATAAGGATACAATTTCTGTACTTCCTTTTTAATATCAGCCTTAACGCCCATAAAGTCAAGCGATTTATAATTAAAATCCACACCGTTCGTATATAATAATATTTCTTCTCTATCCAGCGTTTCCTGACTGTCGGTCAGTTTTTCATATTCTGCCAGTGTCATCAAAATAACTGTATAATTTTGCGCGTCATACCCGGTCTGTGCCAGTCCGAAGCAGTTTTCCTCTTTTGAACATTTAAGAGAAAGAGAATCATAGACATCAACTCTCCGCACATTTACATCATGATTTTTTTCCAATGTAAGCAGTTTCTCCTGCGCATATTCGGCGTAGAGACTGTCCTCGTTAAACTCTGCTATCACATCATACGGATGCAGATAGTCCGAAACCTCCTCCATTCCGAACCCCACAACAAACGTACAGATCAACGTGATCAGGGTCATCGTGGAAAAAATACAGATATTGGACAGGCCCGCCGCATTTTTCTTCATCCGGTAAAACATACCGGAAATTGTAATGAAATTGTCAGCTTTATAATACAATTTTTTATTCTGCCGCAGCAGTTTAAAAAACAATACGGTTCCCGAAGTAAAAATAAAATAAGTCCCGATGACGACCAGAAACACCGCTTTAAAAAAGTTGATAAAAAGCATGGAATCCGCTCTGGCTCTGATGGCCGCTGCATAGCCCGCCGCCAGGATCACACAGCCGGCAAGCGCCCATATGGGCAGAAGACGCGGTTCTTTCTCCCCTTTTTGGCCTGCGGCAAGCAGTTGTGTCCCTCTCGCTTTGCCGATCTCCCAAAGCTGACATATGCAATTAATTAAAAAAATGACGCCAAAGCAGGCCAATGTATCTACAAAAGGCTGTAAGGAAAATGTAAACTCTACATCCAGAGGCAGCGAACTTATTTTCAAAAGAATCATAAATAATAACCTGGCCAGTACGGTTCCGAAAAGGATGCCGCCCGCCGTTATCACCACATACAGCATGATATTTTCCAAAAAGAGCATTATGCCGATATGCACCTTTTCCAGACCGAGCAGGTTATAGAGCCCAAGTTCTTTCTTGCGCCTCTTATTGATAAAACTGCCCGCATAAAATAAGAAGAGCCAGAGGATGATAAAAAGCAGCACTTTTCCTATCGCCATAAAGACTATGGCATACGGCGCATAAGGCAGTTCATGGGCCAGATCGTTATATTGGATCGAAGAAAAAACAAAGAAAACAAACACAGAAAAAACCCCGGCCACGATATACGGATAGTAGACCATACCGTTGGCGGTGATCCCTTTAAAGGCCATTTGGGGCAGAATCTTCCACTTTTTCATGACTGATGCTCTCCTTTCTCCGTCTGCAGAACAGTAAGCGCGTCAGAGATCATCCTGTACATGGCCTCTTTGCTCTGGTCGCCGCGATAAATCTGGTGAAATACACAGCCATCTTTGATAAAAAGGACACGTCCCGCATGACTGGCGGCCTGAATGCTGTGCGTCACCATAAGGATTGTCTGTCCCTCGGTATTGACCTCTTCAAAGAGTTTTAACAGCCTGCCCGAAGCTCTGGAATCCAGTGCGCCCGTCGGCTCGTCAGCCAGTATCATATCCGGCCCGGTTATTAACGCCCGGCAGACCGCCGCCCGCTGTTTCTGGCCGCCGGAAACTTCATAGGGGTATTTTTCCAGAATATCCGTGATAGAAAGCCTCGCAGCCAACGGTCTGATGCGATTCTCCATCTCCGCATAATCCTTCCCCGAAAGCACTAACGGCAGAAATATATTATCTTTTATGGAAAGCGTATCCAGCAGATTAAAATCCTGAAATACGAAGCCAAGATGCTCTCTTCTGAAAGCGCACAGAGCCTTCTGCCTGACTTCCACGAGATTTTGTCCCCGTAAAAAGACCTGTCCGCTCGTGGCCTTATCCAGAGAGGCCAGAATGTTTAATAACGTCGTCTTTCCGGAGCCGGACTCTCCCATGATCGCTACGAACTCGCCTTCCTCCACCGAAAAATTGACGTCATTTAATGCCTGCACCTTCACGGTGCCAAAATGTGTCGTATAGACTTTTTTGATATTTTTTACTTCCAAAATCGCCATAACTCTCATCTCCTGTTCTTTTTTCAGATAAGTCTCTGGAAAAAGAATAAAACAAAGGGAAATGCCCTGCCATCGATTCGGCTTACATTTCCCGTTTTTTTCTTACATTTATGTCACATTGGCCCGCGCAAAGCCGAGTATCACTTTTGTGCCCTGCCCGACCTGTGATTCCACGCGGATCGTATGCGAAAGTCTGTCCATGATCTGTTTACACAGATACAGGCCGATACCCGTGGATTTTTTGTCAACGCGTCCGTTATAGCCGGTATAACCCTTCTCAAAAATACGCGGCAGGTCCTCGCTGCGGATACCGATCCCGCTGTCTTCTATCACCACAAAGGAGGCTTCTTTATCCGACCCGTCCTGTATCTTTTCGCCGTTTTCGTCAAGTCCGTAGATCATTATCTGCCCCTCGGACGTATATTTGAGCGCGTTAGAAAGTATCTGTTCCATTACAAAAGTAAGCCACTTCTCATCCGTCACCGCATGGGCTGAAAATTTTTCCAGTGTGAAGCCAAGACCGCTGCCGATAAACAAAATGGCATACTTTTTCACCGCTTTGCGGATAATTTCTGAAATATCCTCTTCCTTAAAAAGATAATCCGATGACAGGCTCTCCAGTCTCGCGTATTGAAGCGCCATTTCCGCATACTGTTCTATCTTAAACAGTTCTTCCAACGGCTGTTTTTCATCCTGTAACAACAATCGCAGCGCCGCAATGGGCGTTTTGATCTGATGCGTCCACATCGTGTAATAGTCTTCCATATCGCGCCTTGCGGCATCATATTCGGAAATCATCTTCCGTGTTTCCGTCTCGGTCTTTTCCAGCAGTTCCTGATACAGTTTCCCGGTATATGCGCCGCCGGAAACACCAGCATAAGAAAGATTATCCGCTAAAAAAACAGCCCTCTCGCCGTTTTTATACAGTGCCTCCAAAAGCAGTTTACATTTCCTGCGGTAAGCGGCATAATCCCAGGCGCCGTATACCGCGCCCAGAAAAGCAATGATGATCGCCGCATATGAGATATCAATCAATACTTCATAACCGTAAAGACCCGCAAGCCCCAGAAAAACAGCGACAATAGCGCCGTAAATGACGACCGCTTTCAGATGTTCTTTCAGATATGCTGCTAAAATAGTACCTTCCTGCTTTTTCAACATAATCCCATACCTTCTTGGCCGGATCGCCGGTTCAGTTGATAGCCTACGCCTTTTTTTGTCATGATAAAGTCCTTTAAACCGCCCTCCTCCAATACTTTCCGCAGGCGGTTGACATTGACTGTCAGCGTATTGTCATCCACAAAGCATTCATTATCCCACAGACGTTTCATGATATTGTCTCTGGAAACGATATTCCCGGCCTGCTCGAAAAGAATCTGCAGGATACGGAACTCATTTTTGGACAGTTCTATTCTTTTTCCCTCAAAAACAAGCGACATATCCGCCATATTCAAGATCACGCCCTCGTACTCCAGCACGGAAGAGGCGCCCGTAAAAGCGTATGTCCTGCGCAAAATGGCCTGCACCTTGGCCGACAGGACTTCCAGGTCAAAGGGTTTGGAGATAAAATCATCCCCGCCCATATTGACCGCCATCACGATATTCATGTTATCAGAAGCCGAAGAGATAAAGACAATGGGCACCTGAGATATTTTTCTGATCTCTGCGCACCAGTAATAGCCGTTATAAAAAGGCAGACCGATATCCATGAGTACCAGATGCGGTTCAAATCCGGTAAAATCGGATAAAACCGCCGAAAAATCTGCGACGGTCTTTATCACATATCCCCATTTTGTTAAATGTTCGCCGGCCAGAGACGCGATGACCGGGTCATCTTCCACCAACAGTATTCGGTACACGACGTCTGCCTCCCACTTTACCATCGTCTTTTAATATTGGACTGAGTGATTTATAAATTAATAAAGTGACAATCGACACGCTGGCTCCTTTAATGAGATTGAGCGGCGCTACCGCAAAACATACGAAACTGGTGATATCCGTAATCGCTCCATTGATCTCGGTTCCCATACCGATCAGCGCCTCTATGGGCATCCCGTATAACTGCGCGAATTTCGGGAGCAGATAGACAGCGTTAAAGGCTGTTCCAAAGATCGTCAGACATATCGTGCCAACAATACAGCTTATAATAGCGGTCTTTTTACTCTTACGAAGCAGATAGATACAGGAGGCCGGCAGGATAAAGCTGCATCCTACGGCAAAGTTCGCCAGTTCGCCTACAAAAGCGGTAGACGTCGATTTGAATAACAGTTTGAGAACTATTTTACAAAATTCGATCATCACACCCGCCACAGGCCCGAAGGCGAAAGCTGCGATCAGCGCCGGCAGTTCGCTGAAATCCAGTTTATAAAAGCCGGGCGCAAAAGGCATCGGTATCTCAAAGAGCATCAAAACAGCCGAGATAGCGGAAAACATACCGATCATGGCAATTTTTCTCGTACTTAAGATACGCTCCGTCTGTTCCTTTTTCTTAGCCGCCAGTTTCTCCGCAGCATAGGCAAGTAGAAACAACGCTATGACCACCGCCAGAAACTCCAATACAAACACGACATTTTCCTGAATGTTCTCCCACAATCCACTCATTTTTCTTTTCCTCCATTTTCATCAAATTTGTCATATTATTAATATGTTGATAAAAGGAAGATCTTCTTCGCGCATTTCCTGCTCATTAAGAAATCCCCAGATATAAAGTATCCGGGGATTTTGTAACGACATACAAAATGCAGTTCCTTCTTTCATCCAGACTTTACTGTTGGTTACGGATTCACACCGTATCAGCCGATCATAAATTATGACACCACTGTCACAACTGCCTATGACCGGGTCGTGGACTCGCCCGTTCGGACATCACCACCAGTAGGGAATTTCACCCAACCCCGAAGAACTTACTTTTATTATATCTGCTATTGTAATACGATGTTTGATAAAACGCAAGCCCTTTTTACTTCGACCGGGCCGCCGCCTCTTTCGCCCCTCCAGGCACATCCTTACCAATCTTCATGGTAAGACCTATGCGTTTTTTGGCGATATCCACGGAAAGCACCTGTACGTCAACGATATCTCCGACGCTGACCGCCTCCAGCGGATGTTTGATGAATTTATCGGTCATCTGGGAGACATGTACGAGGCCGTCCTGATGCACACCGATATCCACAAATGCGCCAAAATCAATGACGTTACGTACCGTTCCTTTCAAGATCATGCCGGGTTTTAAGTCTTTCATATCGAGCACGTCGCTTCGTAAGATCGGTGCGGGCATATCGTCACGCGGGTCTCTGGCCGGTTTCTCAAGTTCCGTCAGGATATCAGTCAGCGTGATCTCACCGATACCGAGTTCCTGCGCCAGTTTCTTTTTATCTTTAATTTTTTTCTCTAAGCTGCTTACTTTGCCGCCCATCTGCTCTGCGCCCTGCGTGTCGTTTCCGCTGTTTTGCGCTTTCTTTCCTGTCTTTCCGGCATCCTCGTCTTCCAGCACGACGCCTCCCATAGCGGCGGCCAGCGCTTTGCCCATTGCCGTGTTGGTGTTGCGGATCACAATGCCTTTCGGCTTTTTAGCCGGTTTTTCTTTGACGGCGGCTTTTTTGCCTGCCGCCTTCTCGGCCGCAGCCTTTTTCTGCGCCTCTTTGACATCCGCCATCGTCAGACCCATTTTATCAAGGAGTTTCTCCGCCGCCTCGTAGGACTCCGGATGTACGCTCGTAGCGTCAAGCGGGTTATCGCCGTCGGTGATGCGCATAAATCCTGCGCACTGTTCAAAGGCTTTGGGGCCTAATTTGGCTACTTTCAGAAGCTGTTTCCTGTTCGTAAAACGACCGTTCGTCTCCCGGTAATCTACGATATTTCTGGCAATGACTTTCGTTACGCCGGAAACATATTCGAGTAAAGAAGCAGAGGCTGTGTTTAAATCCACGCCTACTTTATTAACGCTGTCTTCTACCACACCGTTCAGGGCGTCGCTTAATTTTTTCTGGTTCATGTCATGCTGGTACTGGCCGACGCCAATCGACTTGGGATCGATCTTCACCAGTTCAGCCAACGGATCCTGCAATCTTCTGGCGATGGAGGCCGCGCTTCGCTGTCCCACATCAAAATTCGGAAATTCTTCCGTCGCCAGCTTGCTCGCCGAATATACGGATGCGCCCGCTTCGTTTACGATAACATACTGCACCGGCGTATCAAGTTCTTTTAACAATTCCACGATAACCTGCTCCGATTCACGGGAGGCCGTACCGTTGCCGACGGAGATCAGGGAAACATTATATTTTTTAATCAGTTTTTTCAGTTCCGCTTTGGCTTCCGCCACTTTATTCTGCGGCGCGGTTGGATAAATGACTTTCGTATCCAGAACCTTACCCGTAGCGTCCACGACCGCCAGTTTGCACCCCGTCCTGAACGCCGGATCCCAGCCGAGCACGACTTTACCCGCGATCGGCGGCTGTAATAAAAGCTGCTCTAAGTTCTTTCCGAATACGGCGATTGCGCCATCCTCCGCTTTTTCCGTCAGGTCATTACGGATTTCTCTTTCGATCGCCGGCGCAATTAATCTGACATAACTGTCGGAAATAACCTCTTCCAGGATCGGTGTCGTCACGGGATTCTCGGCTGTAACGACTTTTTTACGCAGATATTGTAAAATCCGCTCTTCCGGCGCGGCGATCTTCACGTTCAAAAACTTCTCATCCTCGCCGCGGTTTAAGGCCAGAATACGATGTCCCGCCGCCTTTTTGACAGGTTCTTCATAATCATAATACATTTCGTAAACGCTCTCGGCCTTTTCGTCTTTGGCCGTGCTGACAATTTTCCCCTCTTCCATCGTGATATCGCGTATATAAATCCGGTAATCGGCTTCATCAGAGATTGTCTCCGCAATGATATCCTTTGCGCCCTGAATGGCGTCTTCCACGGTCTTTACAGATTTGGCCTCGTCTTCGTCCTCGTGCAGATACTTCGCCGCTTCTTCTTCGATCGGCGCATCGGCGCTCTGTGCCATGATATAGTCAGCCAGAGCGTCTAAACCTTTCTCTTTGGCCACACTGGCTCTCGTCTTTCTCTTCGGACGGTACGGACGGTATAAATCGTCTACGACCACCATCGTCTCGGCCTGTACGATACGTATCTTTAATTCTTCCGTGAGTTTGCCCTGTTCTTCAATGCTCTTTAATACCTGTTCTTTCTTCTCTTCCAGATTCCTCAGATAAGTGAGCCTTTCGTACAGATCACGCAGCACTTCATCGTTCAATGAGCCGGTAGCTTCTTTTCTGTATCTGGAGATAAAAGGAATGGTATTTCCTTCATCTATCAATTTCACGGCCGCCTCTACCTGCCATTTTTCCACCTTGAGTTCTTCTTTGAGTTTTAGAATAATGTCCATCTTCGTTTCCTGTTCCCTTCTTACGCTTTCCTGTCTGGTGTTTCGTGATATTTCTATCCTAACTATTTCATTATACTTGATTTTTAACAGGCGTGCCACTCTAAATTATCAGAAAATCATCTGAAAAAAATATGAGAAAATTTTCCCGATTGCTTGGTTGTTTTTCCGCATCTTTCGGTGTATACTATAAATTAACTTATTATGATTGATTGTGATAACCTGTTATGCACAGGAGGAAAACTTATGGACTTTCAGAACAATATACAACCGGATAACGGTCAGAATCCTGCACCTGCTGCGCCTGTAACGCCTGAACCGCAAACAGCGCAAGCGCAGAACCAGCCGATACCGGAACAGCCAATATCACAGACGCAGGAAACGCCGATACAGGCGCAGCAGGCAATGCAGATGCCAATGCCGCAGGCCGCGCAGGAACAGTCAGCAGCCGGATTACAGAATCAGCAGCCGAATGCCAATCCTTACGGATACGGAAATCAGAATCCTTACCCGAACGGACAGCCTTATCAAGGCAGCCGCCCGTATCAGAATAATATGTCTTATGGCGGCGGATATCCGAACAACGGTTATCCGAATAACGGTTATCCGAACAATAACTATCCGAATAATAACCACCCGAATGGCGGCAATAACAGCTATCCTTATTATAACCGCAGCGCATATCAGGTGCCTTATGCGGAACCGGGCAGCAGTCTGGCGAACACGGCCATGATCTTAGGTATCATTTCCATTATCGTCAGCTTTACCTTTACGGTCTATCCGGCCTTTGTCCTTGGGAGCATTGCCATTATTCTGGCCCTGCTTTCCAAAGGGAGCCGCAGCAGTCATTTTCAGAAAGCAAAAACCGGTATTATATGCGGCACCATCGGTCTGGTGACCAACACAATCATTGTCATATTCAGTTTAATATTCGTTTACACGAATCCAGAGGCAAATGAAATGTTCAATGATGTTTTTGAGCAACAGTACGGCATGACATTTGAAGAAATGATGGAAGAAATGGAAAATGGCATGTACAATGAATGATCAGAGAGGAGCCTCTTATTATGATGATAAATGGAATAACGGATATCGGCTATGGTTCTCCTATGCCGTTTACACCGACAGATCATGCAGATAATAGCAGACAGATCATCCGTAATCCGGGTGAATCGACCGAGAAGCAGGCAGGACGTAAATCTTCTCCTGCAGAATGCGAGACATGTAAGAACCGCAAATACCAGGACGGTTCCGATGAAATGGTTTCCTTTAAGGCCGCTTCTCATATTTCTCCGAATGCGGCGGCCTCCAGAGTCCGGGGCCACGAGCAGGAACATGTGGCCAACGCTTATAAAGACGCGGCTCAAAATAACGGCAAAGTGTTATCCTGCAATGTTTCTATCAAAAGCGCTGTCTGCCCGGAATGCGGACGTACTTATGTCGCGGGCGGCACTACATCAACACAGATCCGCTATTTTAATGAAGAAAACCCTTACCAGAAAGAAATGAAATCTTCCGACGCCGCTAATAAGTATCGCGGAATGAATGTTGACCTTGCCTGTTAAGGAATGATTGGAGCATACCTATGAATAAAAAATATAAATCTTCAGCTGAATTAAAGGCTCTTGCCAAAGAGCGCTTACTCGGTAAATACGGGACAGTGATCGGCGCAAGCGTCATTGTCGCAATAACAGTCGGATTACTCAATCTGCTCTGTACCGTTTTCATCAACACGACAACATTACCCGGACTGATTTTACAATTTATCATGTCTTTTGTAATATCTGTGCTGGCCGGGCTGTTTTCTTCCGGAACGAGTTACCTGTATCTGAAAATCTCCTGCGGCAGACCTGTTACGGTAAGCGATGTTTTCTATGGATTTAAGATGGCGCCTGATAAAGCGTTGTTGATCCAGTTGTACTTATCTGCATTAGAATATATCTTTATGCTGCCGATGACGATTTTCTCTTTTCTGGTACTGCTTTATCCGCACAGTCCCATAATCATGCTGGTATATTCTCTGGCCAATATTTTATATCTGGTAGCGATAGTGATGGTTTCTTTGATTTATGCACAGGCTTTTTATCTGCTGCATGATTTTCCGGATTACTCCGTGAAACAACTCCTGACTATGAGCAGACAGCTTATGAAAGGTAATAAAGGCAGATTCTTTTATCTGAACGTCAGTTTCCTGCCGATCATGCTTCTCGGTCTGTTATCCTGCGGAATTGCCTTTTTATGGCTCGTTCCCTATATGAATGCCGCCTGTACGGAGTTTTTCCTGGACTTGATAAAAAATAATCACTAGGATAATGAGAAATTTCCTAATACATGTAAAAATATATAAGAGCAAAAAGCAAAAGCGTCGGTATATTAATTCCCGACGCTTTTCCATTTCAGATAAGCATTGATGAACGGATCCAGCGCTCCATCCATGACTGCATCCACATTTCCCGATTCTTCGTTGGTTCTATGATCCTTCACCATAGTGTACGGCTGCATGACATAGGAACGAATCTGATTGCCCCAGCCGATTTCTTTGACATCCCCGCGGATATCAGATAATTTCTCCGCATTTTCTTCCTGTTTGAGCATATATAATTTGGCTTTCAGCATCTGCATGGCCTTATCTTTATTCATATGCTGACTTCTCTCGTTCTGGCAGGTCACTACGATACCTGTCGGGAAATGCGTGATCCTGATGGCCGACGATGTTTTATTGATATGCTGACCTCCGGCGCCGCTGCTCCTGTAGGTATCAATCCGGATATCCTCGTCCTTGACCTCTACATCCAGATCTTCTTCGATATCCGGCATCACATCCAACGATACGAAGGAAGTCTGCCGTTTCCCCTGCGCGTTAAACGGGGAAATCCGCACAAGCCTGTGCACACCCTTCTCTGATTTCAAGTACCCATAGGCGTTCTCGCCGTTGATCTGGAAGGTAACGGATTTGATACCCGCTTCATCACCGTCCAGATAATCGAGCACTTCCAGAGCAAATCCTTTCCGCTCCGCCCAGCGCGTATACATACGATAGAGCATACTGCACCAGTCACAGCTCTCCGTACCCCCGGCACCCGCATTTAAACGCAGGATTGCATTATTTCTGTCATACTCTCCCGAAAGCAGCGTACTGACTCTGATATCTTCAAAAGTCGTCTTAAAAGTCTCCAATTCCTCGCTGATATCCGGGATAATGGCCGGGTCGTTATCCTCATATCCCATTTCGATCAACGTCAGGATATCTTCATATTGATTCTCAAGTCCTTTCATGGTCTCTACGACATCCTTGAGGTTCTTGACTTCTCTCATTTTCTGGTTGGAACGCTCCGGGTCATCCCAGAATCCCGGCGCCTGCATCTCCATTTCCAGTTCTTCGATCCGCTTTTCCTTATTTGCTAAGTCAAAGTGAATCCCTCACTTCCGCTAATGGAGTTTCGTAAGCCTGCAGTTCAGACTTCATATTATCTAACTCTACCAAAAACGTCACCCTCTTTCTTAACTCTCTTATTATTTCATTTATGCCTTTCCATGGCACTGTTTATATTTCTTCCCCGATCCGCATGGACACGGATCGTTCGGATATACTTTTGCCTCCATACGTTTCACAGGGCCTTTGGGTGCGGAATCGTCTTTGTTGGTCCCTGTTACTTTCGCAACCTGCTCACGCTCTACCTTCTGTTCAATACGGACATGGAACAGCAGACGGACTGTTTCTTCTTTGATATTCTGCGTCATTTCGTCGAACATCTCATAGCCGTTCATCTTATATTCCACGAGCGGATCCCGCTGGCCATAAGCCTGTAAGCCTACGCCCTGTCTGAGCTGATCCATATCGTCGATATGATCCATCCATTTTCTATCGATCACTTTTAATAAAATGACACGTTCTATCTCACGGATAGCCTCTGGTTCAGGAAATTCCGCTTCTTTACTCTCATAGAGTTTGACCGCCTCTTCTTTTAACTGCTGCTTCAAGCTGTTCTTCTTTGGTTTCAGCACGCGCTCCGGCGTAACCGGCTGCAGGGGCACGGTCGGCAGAAGCAGGGTATTTAACTCATTGAAATCCCACTCTTCAAAATCACTATCCTCACCAATACAGATATCAATGCAATTCTCCACGATATCGGTGATCATCTTATAAATGGCATCGCGCATACTCTCACCGTTTAATACGCGCCGTCTCTCTTCATAAATAATCTCTCTCTGCTCGTTCATGACCTGATCATATTCCAGCAGGTTCTTTCTGATACCAAAGTTATTGCTCTCTATCTTCTTCTGTGCCTTCTCAATCGCCTTGGTCAGGGAACCATGCTCGATCTCCTGTCCTTCCGGAATGCCCAGCGCGTTAAACATGGCGATCATCCGCTCAGAACCGAACAGACGCATCAAGTCGTCTTCCAGTGAAATATAGAACTTAGATTCGCCGGTATCACCCTGCCTGCCGGAACGTCCGCGAAGCTGATTGTCGATACGTCTGGACTCATGCCGCTCTGTACCGATAATTTTCAGACCACCCGCCGCTTTGGCCTCTTCGTCCAGTTTGATATCCGTACCACGGCCCGCCATATTGGTGGCGATGGTAACCGCGCCGTGGATACCCGCATCGGCAACGATTTCCGCCTCCAGTTCATGGAACTTTGCGTTCAACACTTTATGTTCGATGCCTCTTTTTTTCAAAAGCGCGCTCAACTCTTCCGAGGCTTCGATGGTGATCGTGCCGACCAGTACCGGCTGTTTTCTGGCATGTGCTTCTACAATAGCATCTATGATGGCATTCAGTTTTTCTTTTCTGGTCTTATAGACCGCGTCCTGTCTGTCAATTCTGGCTATCGGCCTGTTGGTGGGAATCTCCACAACATCCATGCCATAGATATCGCGGAATTCTTTTTCCTCGGTCAGAGCTGTACCGGTCATGCCGGCTTTTTTCTCGAATTTATTAAAAAAGTTCTGGAACGTGATCGTCGCCAGGGTCTTGCTCTCTCTCTTGACTTTTACATGTTCCTTAGCTTCAATCGCCTGATGCAGTCCATCCGAATAACGGCGGCCGGGCATGATACGTCCGGTAAACTCATCAACAATTAACACCTGCTCGTCTTTTACCACATAATCCTGGTCGCGGAACATTAAGTTGTGCGCCCGCAGCGCCAGAATGATATTGTGCTGGATCTCCAGATTCTCCGGATCAGCCAGATTCTCTATCTGGAAAAAGCGCTCTACCTTGGCCACGCCCTGTTCTGTCAGATTGACCACTTTATCCTTCTCATTAACGATAAAGTCTCCCGTCTCTTCCCGTTCAACACCCATAATGGCATCCATCTTGGATAGTGCCTCCATATCTTCGCCGCGGGTAAGCTGTCTGGCTAAAATATCGCATGCCTCATATAATTTGGTAGATTTTCCGCTCTGTCCGGAAATGATAAGCGGCGTCCTCGCTTCATCAATCAGAACGGAGTCCACTTCGTCGATGATCGCATAGTGCAGATCCCTTAGTACAAGCTGTTCTTTATAAATGACCATATTATCGCGCAGATAGTCGAAACCAAGTTCATTATTCGTCACATAGGTGATATCGCACTTATAGGCTTCTCTGCGTTCATCAGATTTCATGCTGTTTAACACCACGCCGACCGAAAGCCCTAAAAATTCATGAACCTGTCCCATCCATTCCGCATCACGCTTTGCCAGATAGTCATTGACCGTAACGACATGCACGCCTTTCCCATCCAGCGCATTTAAATAAGCCGGCAAAAGACAGGTCTGCGTCTTCCCTTCACCAGTCTTCATCTCCGCGATACGTCCCTGATGAAGGATGATACCGCCGATCAACTGTACACGGTAATGTTCTGTTTTCAGGATACGTCTGGCCGCCTCTCTGACTACCGCATAGGCTTCCGGCAGCAGGTCGTCAAGCGTCTCACCATCCTGTAATCTCTTTTTAAACTCTCTGGTCTTGTCCTTTAAGCTCTCATCATCAAGCGCCATCATGGAATCTCTGAGGGATTCAATTTTATTGACCAGACCTTCTATCCTTTTGATCTCTCTTTCGCTGTGCGTTCCAAAAACTTTTTGTACTACGTTCATTTCTGCTCCTATCCGTGCATTGATACACATACCGGGCGCTGTCGCCCGAAAGTACCGGAATGCAGCTTCATTTCCATTTTACAGAAAATACCAAGCTATATTGTAGCAGATTTACTATATAAATTCAATAATGGATAAATGAAAAAAGCATGAAGAAAACAAAAAAGGACCGTGAATTTTCATTGCAATTCCCCATCTGTTATTTTATAATTTAAACGACATTCTAAATAAAGGAGCGCCGCTTATGTCAGAAAAGAAACAGAAGATTGCTGCCATAGCCTCCATATTGTTTTTCCTTCTGCTGCTCATGCCGATACTCTATCTTTCTTTTGTCAACAGGGCTACCGGCGATGATTACGGCTACGGGGTCTATACAAGAGCCGCCTGGATACATACACACTCTCTGATAGAGGTATTTAAGGCAGCATGCCGGACGATCCGCGAATTTTATTACAGCCTTCAGGGGACATGGTTCAGCATCTTTTTATTTTCCTTACAGCCGGAGGTGTTTCATGACCGGGCCTATGTCATTGTAGCATTTATCATGCTGTTTGTCTGGATTGGAAGTACATTTTATTTATTCAGGCAGGTTTTATGCAATCTCATCGGTATGGATAAATATAACTGCTGTCTGGCCTCGGTACTCATCCTGCTGGCCGGCATAGAATTTATACCCAGCACCAGATCTTCCATTTACTGGTTCAATGGATGCGCACATTACATGATCCCATTTTCCATGTGCCTTATGGTCACAGCATGGCTCTTTCAGTATGGAAAAAGCTACCACGGAAAATATCTTGCGGGGATCACTCTCTTTATGGCCTTGTTGGGAGGTTCTAACTACCAGCCGGCACTGTTTGCACTTATTGTGACCTGCTATACACTGTTTTATATTCTGGTTCTGAAAAGGGATAAACGTATCCTCACACTGTTACTGCCTGTCTTTCTGGAAATGGCCGGTCTTATCGTAAGTATGACGGCTCCGGGAAACAATGTCAGAGTTGCCATATATGCCTATGAAGAAGGCGCCGAGTTCGGATTCTCTCTTACAAAGGTATTTAAAACGATAGGAAGTTCATTTATATACGCTCTAAAGGATATATTAGTCTACCTGCAGGAAAAACCACTGATATTCCCAGGACTTTTCCTGCTGCTGCTTATTTTTATCGCCGCCTTTTGCCTGCAAAAAGAAATATATCATTTTGAGCATCCGCTATGGATCGCCGCCATGCTTTTCTGCCTTTACGCCGCTATGCAGGCACCGGCCATATATGCGGGAGTTCCGGTTTCCGGAGGCGTCCCGAATACCAATTTTCTGGTATTTTTGCTGACTGCTGCCGGGTTCTTATTATTGATAGCTGAAAAAGCGGCGCGTCTGTTAAAAAAACTGTGGGCGGATGAAACAGCCGCAAAAGTCTTCCGTCTGCTGATCGTTCCCGGAATACTGGTCTGCCTGCTGCTGACCTTTTTCCTGCGGAGTAATATAAAAAGCAGCACCTCCTATGTTGCCCTGCGCTATATCACAAGCGGAGAAGCAACAGATTATAAACAACAGATGGACTTACAGACACGGCTTCTGACCGATCCTGACGCAGAAGATGTCGTCGTTCCCGGTATCAATGATGTCCAGGGGCCGCTGATGCACATGCCGATAACTGACGATCCACGCTCTTTTACAAGCTGGGCTGCCGCCGGATTTTATGAAAAAAACAGCGTATATGCCATAGATCGAAACGAATGGCTCAGACTGTATGGAGACGAAACAGACTGACCGGAAAAATATGAAAAATTTCCTAAATTTAATGAAAAAATTCCATTCTGAATTTGATTTTTGTATACAGAAGTGATACTATTTTTTATATACTATATCTACCATATAGGAAAATATATTTTCACTCCGCAAGTTTGTGACTGTGCGCTGCCTGCACAAACATTGCGTTATGCGTAGAAAGCAGCGCAGAAACGAGGTTAAAAAATGAGCAAGAGTTTTGAAGACTTATTATCTAAAGTATCCGAATGCAGCCTGAAAAAAGTAGCCGTAGCCGTAGCGCAGGACGATGCGGTGTTAGAAGCGGTACAGGCCGCAAAAGAACGCAACATCGCAGAAGCGATCCTGGTCGGTGACGAAAGCAAGATCAAGGAGATCGCGGCATCCATGCACATGTCTCTCGATGGATTTGAGATCATTGACGAGAAAGATAATTACACCGCCGCTTTAAAAGCTGTCGAACTCGTACATACAGGCAAGGCCGACATGTACATGAAAGGTCTGATCGATACCAAATCCTTCTTAAAAAGCGTACTGGACAAAGAAGTCGGCCTGCGTACCGGCAAGACTTTATCTCATGTATGCGTTTTTGAAGTAGAAGGCATTGACCATCTTTTATTCTTATCCGACGTTGCCTTTTTAACCTATCCGAGTCTGGAGGAAAAAATGCACATCATCGAAAACACGGTTGATGTCTGCCATGCCTGCGGAATCCCGAATCCCAAAGTCGCTCCGCTTGCCGCAGTCGAAGTTGTCAATCCAAAGATGCCGGCTACCTTGGATGCCGATGAACTGACCAAAATGTGTAACGAAGGCAAGATCACCGGTTGTATCGTAGATGGCCCGCTCTCTTTAGACCTTGCTATCGATCCCGCCGCAGCCAAACATAAAGGCGCTGAGGACAGAAAGATCGTAGGCGATGCGGATGTTCTTCTTTTCCCGGATATCCACGCCGGCAATCTGGTATATAAATGTCTCGTACATACAGCTAAAGTAAAGAACGGCAATATACTGACCGGAACCAAGGCTCCCGTTATCTTGACCTCTCGTTCCGATGATTTCGAGACAAAAGTTAATTCCATCGCACTTGGTGCAGTTGTAGCGGAAACCTTAAAAAACGCATAGCAAACAAAACGAAAGGCGGGTAAATCATGGCAGTAAAAAGTTTGATAATCAATCCGGGCTCCACCTCTACCAAAATCGGTGTTTTTGAAGACGAAACGCTTTTGTTTGAAGAAACGCTGAGACACTCTACGGAAGAAATCGCGCAGTATGCTTCTATCGTAGACCAGAAAGATTTTCGTAAGGACATTATTGTTAATCTTTTAAAAGAAAAAAATTTCGATATCCATTCCCTGAATATGATCGTAGGACGCGGCGGCATGTTAAAACCGATCCCCGGCGGCACCTATGCGGTCAGCGATGATCTGCTTGAAGATTTAAAGATCGGTAAGCAGGGACAGCACGCCTCTAATTTAGGCGGTATTCTGGCAAGAGAGATCGCTGATTCTATTGGCGTACCCTCTTACATCGTAGACCCTGTCGTTGTAGATGAATTAGAACCCGCTTCCAGATATTCAGGCGTACCTGAACTTCCGAGGACAAGCGTATTCCATGCACTGAACCAGAAAGCGGTAGCCAAACGTTATGCCAAAGAAACCGGTAAGGCTTACGACTCCCTGAATCTGGTCGTTGTACATATGGGCGGCGGCGTTTCCGTCGGCGCACACAAACAGGGGAAAGTAATAGACGTATTCAACGCTTTAGACGGCGATGGCGCTTTCTCTCCTGAAAGAGCCGGTGCAGTTCCAAGCGGCGCGCTTATTAAGATGTGCTTCTCCGGCCAGTATACCGAGAAAGAAGTTTATAAAAAGATCGTAGGCGGCGGCGGATTCAACGCATACTGCAACACCAACGACATGAGAGACGTTGAGAAAATGGTACAGGGCGGCGATACCAAAGCGGCGGAAGTCCGTGAGGCTTTCATCACACAGGTTGCCAAAGATATCGGCTCCATGGCCTGTGTCTTGAAGGGCAAAGTAGACCAGATCATCGTAACAGGCGGTATCGCATACGATAAGGTCGTTGTTGCAGGATTAAAGGAACGGACAGAATGGATCGCTCCCATAACGGTCTACCCCGGTGAAGATGAACTGCTCGCACTCGTACAGGGTGGCCTCCGTGTACTGAATGGGGAAGAAAAGGCTATGACATATTAAATTGAAATTATAAAAGACTTCACATCAGGAGGGTTTGGCAGGCCAAGCCCTCTTTTATTTCATATTGATTGTACCGTCAAAAACATAACAAGTGCGATCATAATTACCCATAAAATGATCCCTATTGTCTTTAACACCTTTTTTCCATTGCCTTTTTCATCTCTGTCCATATACAAATCCGTATACATAACGCATTTATCCTTTCTGCTGATTTGAAGAATACCTTCAGATAATATCATACCCCTTTCTTGCATCAAAGTTTCATCATTTTTGCATCATTTTTGCATCATTTTATTTTTTAGATTTTAAATAAGAAAATACCGGGAAGAACCGTTTTCCCAAAAGTAGTCTATCATTACCGATGACTTTAAAGATTTACAGATATTCTGAATAATTAGAAATTATGCCAGTTTCTGGAGTTGTTGGCTATGTTCCGCGATCACTTTTTTCATGATATCGACATCCGCATAAACAGCCTCCATCCTGTCAGCATTATCCTGATAGCGGCGATAAGTGTCTGTGTAGCAGGACTCGATCGTCTCCAGACGCGGAAGTATGATGTTTTCCTGGAACAGCTTTATTTGATGGATCTCGCCCTGCATGTTCTGCATTTCGCCTTTCATATTCTGCATTTCACCTTTCATGCTCTGCATTTCGCCTTTCATATTCTGCATTTCACCTTTCATGCTCTGCATTTCACCTTTCATGCTCTGCATTTCATTTTTCAGCGGCTGTAATTCTGCGCGCAGTTTCCTGTCCATCATATCAGACATCGCCAATAACAGTTCATTGTTTGTCATATCGTTTCACCTCCTTCTGAAATTTGATAAAAAAATTGTATCACAGATAAGATATGTTGTCACTATGCAATCTTGCTAAAAATTTAATTTTCGGATACACAACATTTAGCCGCCGCCATGCCTGCCGCTGGCACCTGCATATTTGCATCATTTTGTTTTTATAGATTTAGTAAATAAGAAAATACCGGGAAGAACCGTTTTCCCAAAAGTAGTCTATCATTTCCGATGACTTTAAAGATTTACAGATATTCTGAATAATTAGGAATTATGCCAGTTTCTGGAGTTGTTGGCTATGTTCCGCGATCACTTTTTTCATGATATCGACATCCGCATAAACAGCCTCCATCCTGTCAGCATTATCCTGATAGCGGCGATAAGTGTCTGTGTAGCAGGACTCGATCGTCTCCAGACGCGGAAGTATGATGTTTTCCTGGAACAGCTTTATTTGATGGATCTCACCTCGCATGTTCTGCATTTCATTTTTCAGCGGCTGCAATTCTGCGCGCAGTTTACTGTCCATCATATCGGACATCGCCAATAACAGCTCATTGTTTGTCATATCGTTTCACCTCCTTCTAAAATTTGATAAAAAGATTGTATCACAGATAAGATATGTTGTCACTATGCAATCTTGCTAAAATTTAGAAAATGCCTTTGACAATCTGCCATTTTCATGCTACACTTAGTAAAATATAAAGTAAAGGTGGTTTACGTATGGCAACATTTATCCGCTGCACACGTACCCGTATTCAAGGGCGATAAAAAAGCAGTTTCATAATCTCAATCAAATGGGATTTTTTTGTGTGCGGATAAAAATGTCAGATAAATGCCAGAGATTGTTTAACGGAATTTTACAGAGTGAAATTTCATTAAGCATGTATTAAACGGCAATTTTTATACTTATCCTATAGCATGGGTAACAGGAAAATTCTCATTTAATGAGTGTGTCCTGTTTTTTATTGCCCTTTTTCAAACTAATCATTGGAAAAAGACAGTAAAGGAGGCACATCATGCAAAGAGACAGGTTACAAAACTATGACTACCGGAAACACATTTCTGACTCCCAGAATTTTATAACAAACAAAAAGCTGCTCAACCGAATTGTAAATCTGAGCAATATTGAAAGGAATGATTCTGTCCTCGAAATCGGTACCGGAAAAGGACACCTGACGGAAATATTATGTCAAAAAGGCTGTTATGTCTATTCGATTGAAATTGACAGAAAACTATTTGAACAGACTGCGTTAAAGTTCTCCCAAACGGCCAACCTGCAACTGATCTGCGGGGATTTTCTAAAATATTCCCTGCCCGCCAGGGGAAATTACAAAGTGTTTGCTAATATCCCCTTTTTCCTTACTACTAAAATCATTGAAAAGCTGACAGATGCACCAAACCCGCCTTCAGACATCTACCTGATCATGGAAAAGGGAGCTGCCAAAAGATTTTCCGGCCTTCCGAGAGAAACCGGAAAATCTCTGCTTCTTAAGGCCAAATGGGACATGAAGATACTATATCATTTCCGCAGATCAGATTTCCACCCCATGCCCCATACAGATGTAGTTTTATTACATTTTTCTCAAAAGAAAATACCTGATGTAGAAAAGGAACACTATCCGGCTTATCGCAGATTTATTGAGCATTCCCTGAAATACGGCTTTTATGGAAAACAGGGACTGCTCACCAAAAAGCAGGTATCTACAGCCTTAAAACAAGCGGGCATTCCTCTCGCATACGAAGATGGAGTCATGCTGTACGTCCAATGGCTTTGCTTATTTCGATACTATCAGCGTATTCATAAATCATAGCCGACTGCCGGTCTGATCTTCTTACCGGCTGTCAGAAACCGGACACTGACCAAAAGTAATAAAACTCCTTGTTTCCCTTTTACTGCATTAAAGTTTCATATATTTGCATCATTTTGTTTTTATAGATTTAATAAATAAGAAAATACCGGGAAGAACCGTTTTCCCAAAAGTGGTCTATCATTTCCGATGACTCTAAAGATTTACAGATATTCTGAATAATTAAGAATTATGCCAGTTTCTGGAGTTGTTGACTGTGTTCTGTGATTACTTTTTTCATGATATCGACATCGGCATAAACAGCCTCCATCCTGTCAGCGTTATCCTGATAGCGACGATAGGTGTCTGTGTAGCAGGACTCGATCGTCTCCAGACGTGGAAGTATTATATTTTCCTGAAACAGCTTTATTTGATGGATCTCACCCCGCATGTTCTGCATTTCACCTTTCATGTTCTGCATTTCACCTTTCATGTTCTGCATTTCATTTTTCAGCGGCTGCAATTCTGCGCGCAGTTTCCTGTCCATCATATCAGACATCGCCAATAGCAGTTCATTGTTTGTCATATCGTTTCACCTCCTTCTGAAATTTGATAAAAAAATTGTATCACAGATAAGATATGTTGTCACTATGCAATCTTGCTAAAATATATATCATATTTAAATATGATTGTTCCGACAATTTCCTATACATAAGAAAAGCGCAAGCTCCGCAGCCTGCGCCTGAACTCCACTACGATTATCCATTCTCCCACTATTGAGGAGCTTTTTCCGGCTATTAAAATTTTCTTCTTAATGATGGAACAATCTAATCCCTGTAAAACACATCGCCATATCGTATTTATCACATGTCTCGATCACATTGTCGTCTCTGACAGAACCTCCCGGCTGTGCCACATATTTCACACCGCTCTTATGTGCGCGCTCAATGTTATCGCCAAAAGGAAAGAACGCATCGGAACCGAGCGCCACATCGCTCATCTGATCTAGCCAGGCACGTTTTTCCTCTCTGGTGAATCTCTCAGGTTTTACTTTGAAAATATTCTGCCATGCGCCATCGGCAAGGACATCCATATCGTCCTCTCCGATATATAAATCTATGGAATTATCTCTGTCGGCCCGGCCGATACCATCTACAAACTGCAGATCAAGCACTTTCGGCGACTGGCGCAAAAACCAGTTATCAGCCTTAGAACCCGCCAGTCTCGTACAATGGATTCTGGACTGCTGTCCCGCACCGATACCGATCGCCTGGCCTCCTTTTACATAGCAGACGGAGTTAGACTGTGTATATTTTAAAGTAATCATGGCAATCGCCAGGTCGATTCTGGCCGCTTTGGGAATGTCGCGGTTTTTCGTAACGATATTGTCAAAAAACGCCTCGTCAATATTTAATTCATTTCTGCCCTGTTCAAAACTGATACCGTACACCTGCTTTACCTCAATCGGCGCAGGAACATAACCGGGATTGATTTCAATAATATTGTAAGCGCCTTTTTTCTTGGCTTTGAGGATCTCCAGCGCCTCCGGCTCGTATCCGGGAGCGATCACACCATCGGAAACTTCTCTTTTGATGATCTTAGCCGTCGCCACGTCGCAGACATCGGAAAGGGAAATGAAATCCCCAAAAGAAGACATCCTGTCCGCCCCGCGCGCCCTCGCGTAAGCGTTGGCCAGCGGCGTAAATTCCATATCCAGATCGTCCACCCAGTAAATCTTTTTTTCCACTTCTGTAAGCGGCAGACCTACCGCCGCACCCGCGGGCGATACGTGTTTAAAAGAAGTCGCAGCCGCAAGCCCTGTCGCCTTTTTCAGTTCTTTCACGAGCTGCCAGCCGTTAAAAGCATCCAGAAAATTAATATATCCCGGTTTCCCATTCAATACTTTGATGGGCAGATCACTTCCATCTTCCATAAAAATCCTGGACGGTTTCTGATTGGGGTTACATCCATATTTTAATTCTAATTCATACATTATGTCAACCATGCCTTTCTTCTATCATATGTCAATTGTCCTCATTACTCCGGCAGCTATCCCGACCATTCCCTGCCTTATATGATCTTCTCATGCACATATCAATTTTTATTGATAATACGCGTCTCATATTCTCCGGTCTCGATATCAATATACCGCACGAAAAGGGAAACCTTATTTTCTTCATTGAGGTTGTCCCATACCATCAGCGCAAAACTGTCAATATCGCCGTCTATGCCGATCCATGTCGGTTCACCTTCAAAACTCGGCAATGGGTCGCCGTCTCCCTGATAGGTATGGATAAAATGGCCCTCTCCCGCAACCGGATTTTCATAAGCAAAGGTATAGCGGTTACATGCCGCAGGATTACCGTTATTGCTTTTTAAGATGGACATGGCGTAGTTGAAACTTCCGTTTCCTACGTGCATAATACCGGAAATACGGGGCGTATAGTTAGGCGCATCAGGCTCGAATGTTCTGGTTCTGAGCGCCTGTTCAAAAGTCTGCTGTTTATCCATCAACTCATAGATCGTATCCGTCTGGTCTCCGTTGGTAACTATCGTCTTATTGCCCAGCACTCTGACCGGAGCATAGATAACAAGGCTGGGATCTTCCAGTTTGGCCGGATCAAATGCCTGCGTCCTGATACCTTCTTTTTCCGTTACAAAAATACGGTTTCTGCTGTTTACGCTTCTGCCCATGATAAAATAAGCCGTAACCGCATATTTTCCATCCGCAGACTTGCCGATGACAATTCCTCTGCCGGGATAAGCGTTTCCGGCAAGTTCCTGCGCCAGTGATTTCTTTATCATAGTAATTATTACTCCTTTCTCAGCCTGTAATGTCTGTATAAGATGCCGCAAACATTAACGTAAACCCGTTTATTCCGCATCTACGCTGTAGTTCGGCGCTTCTTTCGTAATATGGATATCGTGCGGATGGCTCTCTTTTAAAGAAGCGGCGGAAATCTTGATGAATCTTCCGTTCTCTTTTAATTCTTCTATCGTCTTTGTTCCGCAATATCCCATACCGGAACGGATGCCGCCTATCAACTGGAATACTGTATCTTCTACAGTTCCTTTATAAGCGACGCGGCCTTCTACGCCCTCTGGAACAAGTTTTCTGGCGTCTGACTGGAAATAGCGGTCTTTACTGCCGTTTTCCATAGCCGCAATCGAACCCATGCCGCGGTATACTTTATATTTTCTTCCCTGATACAGTTCAAAAGTACCGGGACTCTCGTCACATCCGGCGAAAATACTTCCCATCATGCAGACATTACCGCCCGCGGCGATGGCTTTGGTCATATCGCCTGAGTATTTGATACCGCCATCGGCAATGATCGGAATACCGTATTCTTTAGCGGCTTCATAAGCGTTCATGATAGCTGTGATCTGCGGTACGCCGATACCCGCAACGACTCTCGTCGTACAGATAGAACCGGGACCGATACCGACTTTCACCGCGTCCGCACCTGCTTCTATCAGTGCCCTCGTACCTTCCGCCGTGGCTACATTGCCGGCGATCACCTGCACATCAGGATATTTTTCCTTGATCATGCGCAGACAGCGGAGTACGTTATCGGAATGTCCGTGTGCGGAATCCAGTACAATAACATCTACCTTAGCGTCAATCAAAGCGCCTACTCTGTCTAAAACGTTCGCCGTGATACCGACGCCTGCGCCGCATAATAACCGGCCCTGCTCGTCTTTGGCGGAAAGCGGATATTTTATCGTCTTTTCAATGTCCTTAATGGTGATCAGTCCTACCAGATTATAGTCATCATCTACGATCGGCAGTTTTTCTTTTCTGGCCTGCGCAAGTATCTGTTTCGCTTCTTCCAGCGTAATACCTTCTTTGGCAGTAATCAGATTTTCAGATGTCATAGATTCTTTGATTTTTTTGGTAAAATCTGTTTCAAATTTCAGATCGCGGTTGGTAATGATTCCTACGAGTTTACGTCCCTGCGTAATCGGTACGCCGGATATCCTGAATTTCGCCATCAGGGAATCCGCATCCGCTAATGTATGTTCGGGAGTCAGGGAAAATGGATCTGTGATGACTCCATTCTCTGAACGCTTTACTTTATCCACTTCTTCGGCCTGGGCCTCGATCGACATATTCTTATGTATGATTCCGATCCCGCCCTGTCTGGCCATTGCGATCGCCATCCTGTGTTCCGTTACCGTATCCATACCGGCACTCATCATAGGAATATTCAGTTTGATTTTCTTTGTAAGCCATGTTGTTAAGTCCACCTGATTGGGAATCACCTGTGAGTGGCTTGGTACTAACAGTACATCATCAAAGGTAATGCCCTCGCCAATAATCTGACCCATTTTTTCTCCTCCTGTCTGCAATGTTGGTGTTGATATTAATAATAATGTATATAAAAAGTACTGCCAGCTATATAACTGACAGTATTCTTTCCTGTGTTAATCGGTAAATACTTTACGCGGCGCTATCGTCTGGATGGCTTTTACCATCTCCGGAGACGGCTCTAACATAATTTTCAGATTACCTTCATAAACCATCATATATTTTTTATCATCCTCTGCTGTGCCGGAACTGTAGTCTATCGTCTTCATTGTACGGTTTCTGTATTCATCCAGATGATAGGATTTAACAGGCGCCAGAATCTCCATACGCTCCATATCGTAAGAGGCTACTTTTTTTCTTCTGCTCTTGGCCATGACTTTGTCGATGCTGATCTCTTTATCCACATATAAATACTCGTATTCGAGATCGGTATTCATATAGGCAAAATAAGAAGCGATACCGACCGCCACCGCAAGTATCAGAGCGATCGTATTCATGAATAAAATTCCTACCAATGCAAAACATACCGTAAGCATGATAAGCAGAGTTTTCAGAAAACGCATGATAAAGGGCGCTTTCCTCGCAACAAGATGTTCTACATAAGTTTCACTTACCATATTTCTATCCTTTCCATAAGCTGAAAGTTCCAATGTGTATATGAACATATCATATAACAATTTAGACAAAGTTGCAAGCAAATGTCAAAGAAGTTGAAAAAAATTAGAAAATGTGGTATTTTTTTATATTATATTATAGCAAGCGATCGTTAAGCGCAGGGACAGGAAAGGAGCATGTACTATGTCATCGCAAAATTCCATGTACGGAGAAATTCGGGAACAACACCAGAAAACAAAGGATATGTCTCTAAAAGGGAAATTATCTTATTTCTGGTATTATTATAAAATACACACACTCGTAGTCATCACCATCACCGCTTTTATCATTATGTTTGTCCACCAGTATGTGACCAACAAAGACTATGCCTTTTATGCGGCCGTTGTCAATGCGGATGTTTCCTATGCGGAAGACGATAAGTGGGATGATGAATTCGCACAGTATGCCAACATTGACTTGGATGAATATGAATGTTATATTGATACCTCTTTCATGATCGCCAAAAATGACACCAGCCAGTATTCCGTTTCCAGTACGGAAAAACTGCTCGTTATGATCCAGAGCGGCGTCATTGATGTGATCGTCGCCGATACGGCCGTATTTGAAGGATATGCGCGCAATGAAATGTTCGCCGATCTGAGTACGCTCCTACCTGCAGATCTGCTGGAAAAATACAAAGACTGCCTCTATTATACAGACGCGGCAGCCTTTGATACCAGTGATGATGATACTTTTTATTCCATGGATGAACTTCCCGATCCCGATACTTTCATCATAGACCATCATGATCCTGCTTCTATGGAACAGCCGGTCGTAGTCGGTATCTGTCTTCCGCAGGACTCTAAGATCATGAACAGCGGCTGTTATGATTACCTGAGTGCCAGTGACACAACTTATCAGGGGTACCCTTCCGAAGCGGTTCTCGGCATTCCGCTTTCGGCAACGAGATTCGAGACAATTTTCCAATTTCTGACATTCCTGTCAGAATAATTTTATAATATTTCCTTTAAGATCTGATTGACCATGGCAGGGTCTGCTTTCCCTTTCATGGCTTTCATGGTCTGCCCGACCAGGAAACCTATGGCCTTTTCTTTGCCGTTATGATAATCTTCCACGGACTGCGGATTTGCGGCGATCACTTCTTCTATCGTCTTACGCAGCGCGCCCTCGTCGCTTACGGTCTTTAAACCTTTTTCCTCCACATAGCTCTCCGGGTCGATATCCTTTTCAAACATCACTTCAAAAACTTCTTTGGCCACCGAGCCGTTAATGGCCTTACTGTCTACGAGCGCGATCAGTTTCGCCAGATTCTGCGGAGAAAAACATAAACCATCCGCGTCGATTTCTTTTTCCTTCATCAGGCGCATCGTCTCTCCCATCAGCCAGTTGGACACTTTCTTCGGCTGGCCGCAGAGTGCGACCGTTTCTTCAAACAGATCCGCCATATGTTTAGAACCTGTAATGATATCAATATCATAATCGGGTATCTGGTACTCTTCCTTATAGCGGGCCATTTTCTCAGTACGAAACTCCGGCTGGCCGGCACGTATCTCTTCCAACATCTCGTCGCTTATGACAATGGGCACCAGATCCGGGTCCGGAAAATATCGGTAATCCTGTGCGTCTTCCTTGCTCCGCATCGCATAGGATTCTCCTTTGGTATCGTCCCATCTTCTCGTCTCCTGCACGACTTCTTTACCTGCTTCTATTAAATCTATCTGCCGCTCTCTTTCACCCTCGATGGCTCTGGCGATGGCCTTAAAAGAATTAAGGTTCTTCATCTCCGTTCTCGTACCAAAGGTTTCCGCTCCTGTTTCCCGGACAGAAAGATTGACGTCGGCGCGCATCGAGCCCTCCTGCAATTTGCAGTCGGATGCGCCGAGATACTGGATGAGCAGGCGCAGTTTCTCCAGATAAGCGATGACTTCCTGCGCACTTCGCATATCCGGCTCGGAGACAATTTCGATAAGCGGTACGCCGGAACGGTTATAGTCTACCAGCGAGCAGTCTTCCCACTCGTCATGGATGAGTTTCCCGGCATCTTCTTCCATATGGATTTCATGGATGCCGACTCTTTTCTCACCGCCATCTTCCGTCTCGATCATCACGCCGCCGTTTCTGCAGATTGGCAAATAAAGCTGCGATATCTGGTAGTTTTGCGGATTGTCGGGATAAAAATAATTTTTTCTGTCAAATTTACCATAGCGGGTAATCTCACAGTCGGTCGCCAGACCTACCGCAACGGCATACTTTAATACCTGTTTATTAAGAACCGGCAAAGACCCTGGCATACCGGTACAGACCGGGCAGGTATGGGTATTCGGTTCTCCGCCGAAAGCGGTCGAACAGCCGCAGAATATCTTTGTTTTTGTAGCCAGTTCCACATGGACTTCCAGTCCGATGACGGTTTCATATTCTTTTGCCATATCACCTGCCCTCCTTTCCGGCTGCCTTTTCATAGGTATAGGCTGCGCGCAGCAGTTTCTTTTCCTGAAAACAATCCCCGATAAGCTGCATCCCGACCGGCAGGCCCGCACTGTCCTTCCCACAGGGGATGCTGATAGCCGGCAGACCCGCCAGATTCACGGCGATCGTATAAATATCTCCCAGATACATCTGGATCGGGTCCGCCAGACTCATACCTAACTTCGGCGCCGTCGTCGGCGCCACGGGGCCGAGGATAACGTCATATCTGGCAAAAGCCTCGTCAAAAGCCTTTTTTATCAAGGCTTTTACCTTTAATGCCTTCAAATAATAGGCATCATAATAACCGGAACTTAATACAAAAGAACCTAACATGATACGGCGTTTGACTTCATCTCCAAAGCCTTCGGAGCGCGATCTTTTATACATATCATGCAGTCCGCTGCTTTCAGGGGTGCGGTAACCGTATTTGATGCCGTCAAAACGCTCTAAATTAGAACTTGCCTCGGCCGCCGCGATCGTATAATAAGCGGGAATCGCATAGTCTACGAGACTTAAATCAAACCATTCGATAAGAGCGCCTTTTTCTTCCAGTACTTTAACCGCCTTTAAAATGGCCTCTTTTACTTCTGCATCCAACCCCTCCGAAAAATAATCTCCAGGAATACCGATCTTCATACCTTTTACGTCTTCTACAAGGGCTGACGCAAAGTCTGTATCCTGTCTTTTTATGGAAGTGGAATCCTTTTTATCATGGGAGGCAATGGCCTCTAAGATAAGCGCGCAGTCCGTTACATCCCTGGCTAACGGCCCGATCTGATCCAACGAAGAACCATAAGCGATCAGTCCGTAACGCGAGACCGTGCCGTAAGTCGGTTTCATACCGACAACCCCGCAAAAAGATGCCGGCTGTCTGATCGAACCGCCGGTATCGGAACCGAGCGCATAAAAGCATTCACCTGCCGCCACAGCCGCCGCCGAACCACCGGAAGAACCGCCCGGTACATGTTCGGGGTTATGCGGATTTTTCGTCACGCCATAGGCCGACGTTTCAGTCGTGGAACCCATGGCAAATTCATCCATATTCGTTTTTCCTAAAATAACGGCACCGGCCTTTTGCAGATTGATGACGGCCTCGGCCGAATAAGTCGGCACAAAATTGCCGAGTATTTTAGAAGCGCAGGTGGTAAGCGTTCCTTCCGTACACAGATTATCTTTTACGGCCATCGGTACGCCGGCCAAAGGACCTGTCAGTTCTCCGCTTTCTATCTTCGCCTGCACGGAGGCGGCCTGCGCGAGCGCCTTGTCCTTTTCCACCGTGATATAAGCATGATAAAGGCCATCTTTTGCTTCTATCTGTGCAAGCGCTTCTTTCGCGGCCTCCACCGCCGTTGTCCGGCCCTCTTTAATCGCCGCGGCAAGCTCCACCGCAGTCATCGTCAATAAACTCATCTTCTCTCATACTCCTTATCTACTGCTAAAACGTCCGCGGCACTACGAACATTCCATCCTTTTGTTCCGGTGCATTGGACAACAACAATTCTCTTGTGTCAGAGTTTGTCACTTCATCTTCCCGGAAGACATTCTCTACCGGAAAGACATGCGACATCGGCTCCACGCCTTCCGTATCCAGTTCCGCCAGTTTATCAATATAATCAAGCATCCTGCCCATATCCTTCCGCGCCTGTTCTTTCTCTTCCTCCGAAAGTTCCAGTTTGGCCAGAATCCCTACATACTCTATGGTTTCATCACTGATCACATTCGCCATAATGCTTTTCCACCCTCCAATTCTTTTTCTGCATTTTTAATCCTGTGTTTTTAATCTCATTTTATCTGATCTTGATATGCACT
Source organism: Ruminococcus sp. (assembly GCA_023663085.1). GTDB lineage: Bacteria > Bacillota > Clostridia > Lachnospirales > Lachnospiraceae > UBA3282. The sequence goes on from JAMPIB010000011.1 coordinate 42,384, forward strand.
TCCCGCAGTTGCTGCTCCGTCACGTCGTTAGGCGCTCCGCACATAAGATCCTGCGCTGTGCCGCTCATCGGGAAGGCGATGACCTCTCTGATATTTTCCTCGTTGCGAAGCAGCATAATTATACGGTCAATGCCCGGCGCCATGCCGGCATGAGGCGGCGCGCCGAATTGAAAGGCGTTATAGAGCGCACCGAACTTATTTTTCAGAGTCTCCTCGTCATATCCCGCGATTTCAAAAGCCTTGACCATAATGTCCATATCGTGGTTGCGGACGGCGCCGGAAGAAAGTTCCACACCGTTGCAGACGATATCATACTGATATGCCAGGATATCGAGCGGTTCTTTTGTGTTCAAGGCTTCAAGCCCGCCCTGCGGCATGGAGAACGGGTTGTGGGTAAAGCCGATCTGCTTCGTGTCCGCATCCAGTTCAAACATCGGAAAATCATTGACATAACAGAAACGGTAAGCCTTTTTTTCCAGTAAGTCCAATTTCACGCCGAGTTCCGTGCGAAGCTGTCCTGCATAATAAGCCGCCCGTTCTTCTTTATCTGCAATAAAGAATATTGTATCTCCTGCTGACAGTCCTGCAAGTTCGGCCAGTTCTTTCTTTTTCTCCTGCGGGATAAATTTGTCGATCGGCCCTTTATACGACATATCCTCAGCCACTTCCAGATATCCAAGGCCGCCCATACCCATATCCGTCGCAAATTTAAGCAGCTTTTCATGGAAACCTTTGGACATTTCGGCATGTACCTTAATGGCCCTGACTGTCCTGTTATGGAAGGGTTTAAAATCACACTCCGCAAAAAATCCACTCAGATCAATAATGCGCAGCGGGTTTCTCAAATCCGGTTTATCGCTGCCAAACTCTAACATGGCCTGCTTATAACTAAAGACCGGATAAGGCGCTTTTGTCACCTCATACCCTTCCGGGGCAAATTTCTCAAAAGCAGCGGACAATACTTCCTCACCCACCTTAAAAACATCTTCCTGCGTCGCAAAACTCATCTCAAAGTCCAACTGATAGAACTCGCCCGGCGAACGATCGGCTCTGGCATCCTCGTCACGAAAGCAGGGCGCGATCTGGAAATATTTATCAAACCCCGATACCATAAGAAGCTGTTTATACTGCTGCGGAGCCTGCGGCAGCGCATAAAATTTACCCTTATATTTCCGGGAGGGCACGATATAATCTCTTGCGCCTTCCGGGGAAGAAGCACACAGGATCGGCGTCTGTATCTCCAAAAAACCCATTTCACTCATTTTTTCCCGCAGAAAACTGATCACTTTGGAGCGGAAGATGATGTTGTCTTTGACTTTTTTGTTGCGCAGATCCAGATAACGGTATTTTAATCGTACATCCTCACGCGTCTCTTTGGATGTCATGACCTCGAACGGCAGCTGTTTATAGACTTTACCAAGCACCTCTACTTTATGAGCCTCTAATTCTATTGTTCCAGTCGGAATTTTCGGGTTATAAGTCTCCTCGTCTCTTTTTTCTATCATGCCTTCCAGGGAAATGCACATCTCTCTGGATAAACCGTTCAAAAGAGAAGTATCGCGCATAACGACCTGTAATACGCCGTACATATCCCGCAAATCGACAAAGGAAACGCCGCCGTGGTCTCTGATATTTTCCACCCATCCGGCTACCCTGATTTCTCTGCCGATATCCGCTTCACTGATCTGCTCCAATGTTATTTCTCTGTAAATATTTGCTGTCTGCATATTTTTGCTCCTTTCCGTCTCAATTCTCTGCGTCGGCGTGTGCAATCGAGTAGGGAAGACGAGTCTTCCCTACTCGCCGCGCGGGGCGCACGCTGCCTTGGCAGCATATTCTGCTGTGCGCCCCTGTGCATAAAAAAATCCCGGAATACATTTTTCGTATTCCGGGACGGATAATCATTTTACCCGCGGTACCACCCGCCTTGACAAGCCGCCATCTCCAACAAGATGTTTTACCGCCCTGCCCACTCAGACACTTAACGCGTGCGACGTATTACCCTAGCATGGCTATGCTGTATGATAAAATAGCAGTTTCACATGGTTCGGATAATCTGCTCCGGAGTGTTCCCGATCCTTACTTTCCACAAACAGCGCTCTCAGTCGGTGACGCCGTATTCCTGTCGTTTCCGGTAGGGTGAGTCTCCTTCATTGCATTTTGCATAATTATTGTATACCATAATACAATCAAAAATGCAACCATCCTGTGGATTGTATTAAAAAAAATACAATATCACAACGTAACGGCTGCATTTTTTGTACGGATGACAGCTGTGACTGTCGATCAATCATTAATTCCGCCTTCGACACCAAGGTACTGCGCGCTGCCGAAACCAAGGATCAAGGTAAAGATAAAAGGGAAAAACAGCATACCGATTCCAAAAATCGGACTCTTTCCAAAAGCGACTGCCAGCTTCACATAGCATATCACCATGATCACAAAGTTAGCGCAGGGCACGAACATTAACAGAAACAGCCAGCCGTTGCCAATCGCTATCTCGCAAAGGCAGTAGAAATTGTAAAACGGTATGATAGACGCCCAACCCGGTTTCCCGGCTTTTTCAAAAATCTTCCACATACCTATCAGCTCAATGATAAGAACCGCCAAAGCAACAATCACATATCCTGCGCCAAAGGCTGCTCCTACAGCTGAATACATTAATTCATCGTTCATTTTTTCTTTCTTCCTTCCTCATAAGAATTTATTTATTATCAATATGGCGCAAAACCATCCACCATCGTATCTCTGACCGATTTATCTGCATAAGATACTAATACCTGGATCATCCTGCCGTTTCTCGGTGCCATATAATAATCCTGATATACTGTTACACCATTGTAATTCATTTCATAACAGTATCTGTAAAAATCCACGCCGCCAAGCTGCGCATCCGTATCCTCATCGACTTTCTCTATGCTCACGCCATCGACCAACGCCATCTGCGCCTCCAGCGCCCCGGCATATTCCTCCGGTTTCAAAGAAGTACGCTCCACGAGAACGGTAACTGAATTATTGGTACTGTCCATCGCCATCATTTCATAAACTAAGACCATCTTGGAATAGTCCACGATCATATCCGCGTTATCTTCATAGATCATCTCGCTGCCAAGCTGCAGAACCGCATCCATCTCTTCCTCGGTCGCCATTGTAAATCCATCCGGTAAGTCATAACGCAGTCCTATCCATTCGCTCTCATAAGAGGTATCCGTAACATTTCCTCTCTCATATCTGCCCGAAGAGGCTGTTGCTTCCTGTTCCTCATCTTCCTCATTTGCAACTTCTTCTTCATCTGCCGCAGTCTCCGCATCCGCATCGTCAGCTTCGCCCTCTGCAGTATCCGCTTCATCCGCTGCCTCTTCCGGCTCTGTCTCGTCCGCGGCATCCTCCGGCTCCGCTTCGGCCTCTTCTGTTTCCGTTTCCTCTGTCCGCGCTGCATTTTCCGTTGATGCGCTTCTGGCTGTCACACCACAGGCAGTCATGGATAGCATCATAGCAGCTGCCAGAGCAATGACCAGACTTTTTCTTTTCATCTCTTTTTCCTCCCCAAAAAATGTGAGGTTTCCTGTTTCTGCTGGAAACCTCACACATCTTATCATTCCCTTATAACTTTGTCAAGCGCTCCACCGCCTCTACCGTATTCTCATAACTGCCAAATGCTGTCAGCCTGAAATAAGTCTCCCCGCTCGGCCCGAATCCGGACCCCGGCGTTCCCACCACATTGGCGTTTTCCAGCAGATAATCAAAGAACTCCCAGCTTGTCATGCCTCTCGGCGCCTTTAACCAGATATACGGTGCGTTGACGCCGCCTGAAACAGTGTAACCCGCTGATTTGAGTCCGTTCAAAATATAAGCCGCATTCTTCATATAATAAGCGACCAGTTCTTTCGTCTCTTTTTTACCCGCTTCGCTGTACACCGCTTCTCCCGCTCTCTGGATGATATACGGTGCACCGTTATATTTTGTCCCGTGGCGTCTCGCCCACAGAGAATGCAGAGACACATCCTGCACTTTTAACTCCTTGGGGATCACCGTAAATCCTAAGCGCACCCCTGTAAAGCCTGCATTTTTGGAAAAAGAGCGAAGCTCGATCGCACAGGTTCTGGCTCCCTCGCACTCATAAATGGTATGCGGCACATCCGCTTCAGATATATAGGCTTCATAAGCCGCATCATAGATGATGACCGAACCGTTTTTATTGGCATAATCCACCCATTCCTGAAGCTGCGCTTTCGTAACTGTCGAGCCGGTTGGATTATTGGGAAAACATAAGTAGATCAGATCCGGCACTTTCTTCGGCAGTTCCGGTGCAAAATCATTCTCCGCCGTACAGGGCATATAAATGACGTCGCTCCAGTTCCCGGACTCCTCGTATACGCCTGTTCTGCCCGCCATAACGTTCGTATCCACATAAACGGGATATACCGGGTCGCAGACCGCAATCTTATTATCTACGCTGAAAATCTCCTGAATATTGCCGGAATCACATTTCGCTCCGTCAGAAACAAAAATCTCATCCGCCTCAATCTGACAGCCTCTCGCCTTATAGTCATTCTCCGCGATCGCCGTTCTTAAAAATTCATATCCAAGATCCGGCGCATATCCACGAAATGTCTTAGCATCCGCCATCTCATCTACCGCCTTATGCAGCGCACTGATGACCGCCGGAGAAAGCGGCTGTGTCACATCACCGATTCCCAGTCTGATGATCTTTTTATCCGGGTTGGCCTCCGTGTAGGCGCTTACTTTTTTGGCAATCGTTGAAAAAAGGTAACTGCCTGGCAGTTTCAAATAATTGTCGTTTACTTTAACCATCACTTATCCTCCCATTTTCCAGTCTGTGAAAACTCTATTCCACACAATAGTTTCCTTCAAAAACAGTTTCCGCCGGGCCTGTCATATAGACCAGATTCTCTGTTCTATCCCAGGTAATTTCCAGCTCACCACCTAATAGTTTAACAGTAACCGTCTCATCCGTCAAACCATTTAAAATACAGGCGACGACTGTTGCGCAGCATCCCGTCCCGCAGGCCAGCGTCTCGCCCGTCCCGCGCTCCCAGACACGCATCTGCACATTCCTTCTGTCAATGACTTTCACAAACTCCGTATTCGTTCTTTTGGGAAAAAGTTCGTGCGTCTCAAAATGCGGCCCTATTTTTTCAATAGCCAGATTTTCCACATCATCCATAAAAACGACCGCATGGGGATTTCCCATTGACACACATGTCATTTTATATTCAATATCTTTAACTGTAATCGGTTCCGCTACCATCTTTTCTTTGCCCGCATCTGCAAGCACTGGAATCTTCTGCGGTTCAAGTACAGGAGAACCCATATTGACTCTGACGATATCCACTTTATCATTTTTTAAAAAAAGTTCCAGATATTTGATCTGACCACAGCTTATGATGCTGATCTTCGTTTTATCTGTCAGTTTGTTATCATATACGTATTTCGCCACGCAGCGGATGCCGTTCCCGCACATCTCCGCCCTGCTGCCGTCCGCATTGTACATTTCCATCTCGAAGTCCGCTTCGCTTGTTGGATTGATAAAAATAGCGCCATCGCCGCCGATACCGAAATGCCTGTCACTGATCTTTCTTACCAGTTCAGGTTTGTCAGCGGAAGGGATGTGCTCGGTGAAACCGTTGATATAGATGTAGTCGTTGCCGCAGCCGTGCATTTTAGTGAATTTCATACGTGGATACCTCCTTTGGGGATGTTGGTCTTGTCTTGCTATCAATCATATCTGATATGGAAAGACATGAAAAGTACAGTCAGTGTGTATAACTATGCAAAAAGTGCTTTTATGTCTACAGCTTTTATTATGGAATAAACTGCTTGTTTTTTCAAGGTAAACGGTATACTATGAAGAAAATAAGCAGGATCAGGAGGGATCGTCATGTCCATTACCATCAAGGATGTCGCCAGAGAAGCCGGCGTTTCTACCGCCACAGTATCCAAAGTGATCAACGGAAAACCTTCCATATCAGACGCTACGAGACAGCATGTATGCCAGGTGATGGAACGTCTCAATTATCATCCCAACGCGCAGGCCAGTAATTTCGCCCGAAAAAAAACAAACATCATCGTATTTCTCACCGTTACGGAGTCACACACCGCTTTTGATAATCCGCATATGTTCGAAATCCTCTGCGGTGCGCAGAGTAAGATCCGGGAAAAAAATTATCATTTCAGCTTCATTGCTTTTCCAAATAAAGAAGCGGTCTGCCGGGAGGCTATGAATATCATCAGCAGGAAAGCCGCCGATGGTCTGATCGTACACGGCTCGGCTACTTCGCGTCCTCTCGTTGATTTTCTGACGGAATCTGCCTTTCCTCACATTATCATCGGACGTCCGCCGTTTTCCAACACCGCCTGCTGGATTGACATCAACAATCACGTCTCCGGCGAGATGGCGGCCAAATATCTAAATAGCTGCGGCTACTCCAAAATCGCCTTTATCGGCGGCCCTGCCACGGACGAGATTTCCCGCCACAGACTGAAAGGCTTTACATCTTCCATGCAGTTAAAAAAAATGCCTGTACCCGATTCTTTTATCAAGTACGGCAGTTATAGCAAAGCCAGCGGTTTTCAGATGATGGAGGAACTGCTTCGCGGAAGTTGTCTGCCGGACGCCGTCATTTGCGAAAATAACCAGATCGCTATGGGCGCAGTCAGTGCGATTGAAAAACACGGCATGTCCATTCCGGATGACATTGGTGTCATAACTTTTGACGACTATCCGTTATCCCAGCTTATCGACCCGCCGCTTACCGTTGTGGATATTGACGTACACGAAATGGGACGGCAGGCCGCTTCGATTTTGCTGAAAAAAATCAAAAATCCGCAGCTGCATGTACAATCGTTTGCCACCCTGCCATCCCTGATCGTGCGCTCTTCCTTAAAAAGTCCGCTATCCGCGCCGATTTTGCCTGTGTCTGTTTCCGCGCCCGCCAAAGATAGTTCCGATATTGTCAGATAGCGCTGATAATATAACCGTTTTGTTGAAGAATCTGCTGCTCATGACCGGATTCCAGAAGAGACACAGCATTCTTTGGAAACTCTATCTTTTGGCTGCGGCCTGCGTTGACCGCTACTAACAGTTTTCCGTTTTGATTCTCTCTCTCAAAGGCAAACATCCCGCCTCTTATAAACTGCCAGAGCGGACGATACGCCGAATCAGCGCTGATGTATTTTTTTCTGATCTCTATCAAATTCCGCACGAAACCGCATTGCGCGCCCTGTATATTCCAGTTCATCCCTTCTCTGTATTCATGCTCGGCGATACCGGTAATCTCCTGTTCATCTCCATAAAACAGACTGGCCGCTCCGGGCATCATCATCAAAAGGATACAACCAAGCCGCCACCGTGCCGTATCGCCTCCGCACAGAGACAGAAAACGGGGAACATCATGGCTGTCCAACAGATTGAGCTGTCCATAGACGATATTGTCCGGATATCTGAGGCGCATCTGCTCAAAACCATAAGCTGCGCCTTCTCCATCGGGTTCTGTGGCCGTAAGATATTCCTTACATATCCTGCGGAAATCATAATTCATCACCGAATCAAAGGCGTCTCCCCTTAACCACGTTTCCGCATTTTCCCAGACTTCGCCGATCAGTACCGCCTCAGCGTTTTCTTTTTTTACGGCAGACCGGAACGTCCGCCAGAAGTTACGGTCAATTTCATTGGCCACGTCCAGACGCCAGCCGTCCACATGGTATTCTCTGACCCAATACGCGCCCACATCCGCAAAATACATCTGCACCTCTCTATCTGAGGTATTGAGTTTGGGCATCTTTCTTTCATATGCAAAGCAGGTATAACCCGGTATTTCCTCCGCACTCTGCGGCTTTTGTATGGGAAACTCCAGATGATAGAACCACTTGCAATAACGGGAGCCGCTGCCTTTTTCCAGCACATCCTGAAAAGCAAAAAATTCCCAGCTGCAATGATTGAAGACGCCGTCAATCACAATCTTCATCCCCCGCGCGTGCAATGTGTCCACAAGTTCGCGAAAATCTCCTTCTGTGCCCATACCGGGATCGATATGGTAATAATCCAGCACGTCATATTTATGGTATTCACCAGCCGTGAAAACAGGATTCAGATACAGACAGGTAAAGCCCATCTCCTGTATATAATCCAGATTTTCGGTAATCCCCTTAATCGTGCCCCCGCGTTTTTGACGGCATAACCGTCCATCCGGCAGACTCACCTCTTTTCCCTTCCCCTGCAGCATACGCTTTCCGCTGGCAAAGCTGTCCGGGAAAATATTATACACGACCGCCGTCTTAAACCACGCCGGCACGTCCGCTATCTCTTCTTTTAAAATAAACGGATACTGGTAATATTCGCTCCTGCCATCCACGATATGCTCTCCGATATACTGATCGGCCAGCTGTTTCGTGAAACGGTCTGCATAATAATATGTCCATTCGTCATCTTTCATCAGTTTAAAATAATAACAGATGCGGTTATACGGCGACTCCACTCTGGCCTCATAATAATCAAAATACGCATCTTTCGCACAGATATCCATCGTTATTTTCGTAAATTCTATGGGCGTTTTTTTACATACTCTGTCCGCATAGAAAAGATCGCATTTCGTCAAGTCGCCCTTTTTCACACGCAGACGGATGGTCAGACTGTATTCCGATCCGGCAAAGGCATACTGCGAAAGCGGGATATGTAAAACCGCGCTGCGCTCTATGGTTTTTGTATCGTTTATCATCCTTTTACACCCCCTGCCGTAAGTCCCGATACCATATATTTCTGGATGCAGAAAAAGACAATCAGGATGGGAACGGAAACAAGAATGGCCGCGGTGGAAAATAACGGCCAGCTCCTGCTGTAATCGTTAGACTGTAGTTGATACAATCCGGCCGCCAGCGTATAGCTGTCCTGACTCATCATAAAAGTCGTAGAAAACAAATATTCATTCCAGACAAAAATAAGCACCATCACCGCCGTGACAATAATTGCCGGTCTGGCCAGCGGCAGCACTATTTTATAAAGAATCTGTCCGCTCCCTGCGCCATCGATCCTCGCCGCCTCTTCGATTTCCACAGGAATCGTATCAAAATACCCTTTCATGTTCCAGATACTGAAAATACACATACTGCCCGCATAGATAATGATCAGACCGATATAGGAATTGAGCAGATGGAAGGTCTTAAAAAGCCGGAACAGCGCAAACATCGACAAAATCTGCGGGAAAGCGTTTAAGATCAACAATAGTTTCAGCACTTCTTTTCTTCCTTTGAACTGATATCTGGAATAAGCATAGGCCGCGGTTACCGCCGTTCCCATAGCTAAAACCATAGTGCCGACACTTAAGATAGCCGAATTTTTCAGCCATAATAAGAATGGCTCATCAAAAAGTACCGCCCGGTAATTTTCCAGTGTAATGTTCTTTGGCAAAAGCGACATCCCCGAACCAAGCGCTGCGCTCCCGCTGCTTAACGACAAAGAGACCGCATACAGGATCGGTATCAGCGTAATAAAACAGATCAGGATAAAAAACAGTTCCAGACAGATCAGTCCCAGCCTGTCCGCCATCTTTTTCTTACTCATAGGCTCTCCTTTACTCCTCGGAAGTTGTCAATGAAAAAACAATGATAATGCCGAAAATAACAATGGAGACTGCCGAGGAAAGACCATAGTTATTCGATACGAAGGCATTCTGGTGCGCGTAGGTGATGACGGTCTGCAGCGTCGCTCCCGACAGCGAACCTTTCTGCATCGTTAAAAGGTAGATGATATCAAACTGCTTAAATGTAGTAAATGTCGTCATAATCACAGAAGGCAGCAGGATCGGGCGGATCGCCGGAACCGTTATGTACAGGTTTTGTTTCCAGAATCCGGCCCCATCCAGTTTGGCGCTTTCATAATAACTCCGATCGACACTCTGCAGCGCTCCGTCCATCATCATGATCATGAACGGCAGCGCCATCCAGAGATTTAAGACCATGCAGGAAATAAAGGCAGGTACGTTCTGCGAAAGAAAGTTCCTCTTTTCCAGTCCCAAAGACGACAACACCTGATTCAGAAATCCAAATTCCGTATTGAACATCCCCACCCGCCACAATAAGATTGACACATAGGCCGGCATTGCCCAGGGAAACATTAACAACGTCTTATACAGCCTCGCCCGCTTCATCCCCTTTGCATTCAATCCGAGTGCCAGAAAAAAGGCAGCGACAATCTGTATCACCATATTGAGAAACGTCCATACGATAGTCGTTAAGAGTGCACTGATAAATCCTGAATCCACCTTTAACAGCGCACGCTTGAAATTCCCCAGTCCGATGATCTGATAATCGTCCCAATGATACATATTCATATTCGTCAGCGAGATATATCCTGTATATAAAATGGGAAATACAACAATGACTCCTACCAGAAAAAGGGCGGGAGTGCTGTATATCCACGGAAGAAATCTGCGTTTATCATTCATATCCTCTGCTCCTTTTTGAAAAAGAACTGCGGCGCATATTCATGCCGCCCGCAGTCCTTCCTGCATCCGCTACTGCATATCCGCAATGGCTGTTTCCGCTTCTTTCTGATATTTGTCAGCCGCCGCATCCAGATCCTCGCCGGATTTGTTCACCGCCGCCAGAAGAGATTCCGCAGGCCCCCACATAACGCTCATCTCCGGGATATTCGGCATCGGTTCCGCCGTCTCCGCCGTCCGCTTCATAGCCACGATCATCTCGTCTCCCGCAACCGCCTCATCATCATATGACTTCTGATTCGCCGGTGCACAGCTTGCTTCTTTGGCCAAAGCTATGCCGACCTCCGGACGTGCCAGAGCGCTTAAGACTTTTCCGACTGCATCCTCTTTGTTCTCAGCCGCGTGTTTCATAACGCCAACAGCCTGCACGCCGGAATAAGGCGCCAATGCACCGCCGTCAGGCAGAGTGAAATCTGACAGGGACTTGATCCCTAAGTCTATCCCTGCATCCCTGATACCTGCTACCAGCCACGGGCCGCCGATAATGGCCGCCGCTTTCTGTTCATTAAATAAAGTCGTTACCGTATTATAATCGCCATCCGCCTGAAGCTGTGCAAACTGCTGATTATAGGCAATGGCCTTTTTTGTGTTTTCATCATTTAAGCCGGGAACAGCATCTTTACTAATGATATAACCGCCGAATCCATTGATAAAAGGCGCTACGTTATAAGCCGTAGAATGCTGGTTCACAACTGCATAAGTACCTGCCGCCGTATCGGTATGTTCCTGCATATAGGCATACAGTTCGTCTGTTGTATCAGGAACTTCTCCCTCCCACATGTCTTTGTTATACATAAAGAGCAGCGTTTCAAAATAGATGGGCAGCAGATACTGTTCCTCTTTGTACTGTCCTGCCTGCTTCGTCATATCCAGCATATCCGCATAGACGCTTTCCTCAACAACATCTGTGATCGGCGCCAGCACACCCATTTCCACAAAAGTACCCAGTGAGTCGTGAGCATACATATAAAGGTCGGGGCCGTTCTCAGCGTCATTGCCATAAAGCTTGATCTGGTCTGTCAGGCCGCTTCTTTTCTCAAACTTTACCGTGATGCCGTCCGCCGCAAGCGTCTCATTCACCTGCTCTTCAATGACCTGCATAATGGACTCGTCTCCATCATGCCAGATACTGATCTCCATTGCTTCTGACGGCTCTGTCTCCGCGGCATTATCAGCGGTATTGGCAACTTCTTCTGCTGCGGCGGTTTCTGTCTCTGCCGTTTCCTGCTGTGCCGTCTCTTCCACCGTCTCGCTTGTTTCTACTGTCGCCGCGCTATCCGGCTGATTCCCGCATCCAACAAACAATCCGGAAAGCAGCGCCGCGCAAAGAGTGACTGCTAATTTTCTTTTCATGATATCCTCCTTTTCAAACGATCCTTTAGCGTTTTCTGTTTCGTAGAGTACGTTGGCTCTGTAAAACCTTTTTATCATAACGATTATCGGAATACAATGAAACGGCGCTTTTTTGACCACGAAAAATTAGGTAAACGGTTTCCTTGAGTGTCTATTGATTTTTCTCCTCATTTCGCTATACTTAAGATAACGATACTGCTTGATGGAATAATATTGAAAAATGATATTGAAATCTGAGAAAAGGAAAAACATATGTGCAATGTAAATATTCTACACTATATAGAAGGCGCTAAACAGGCAAAGGGACTGACCGTCATTATAGACGTTTTCAGGGCTTTTTCACTGGAATGTTATTTGTATGATATGGGAGTAAAACAGATACGGCCTGTCGGCACGATAGAAGAAGCATTTTCTCTTAAGACACGCATTGCGGACAGTGTTCTCGTAGGAGAGCGGCAGGGTAAAAAATGCGAGGGATTTGACTACGGCAATTCACCGTCTTCTATTTTGAAAACGGACGTGGCCGGAAAGACTATCATCCACACTACCAGCGCCGGTACGCAGGGAATCGTCAATGCGGTCTGTGCAGAGGAGATCATCACCGGAAGTCTGGTCAACGCAAGGGCTGTGGCCGAATATATTATTTCCAGGCAGCCGCAGACTGTCTCTCTTGTGTGCATGGGTAACGGCGGCGTCAGATTTGCACCGGAGGATGCGCTGTGCGCGGAATATATCAAAAGTATTCTGGAAGGCCGGGAACTTTCGGACATGGAACAGAGAGTAAACGATCTGAAAAATAATGGCGGTGAGCATTTCTTTGATAAATCCAGACAAAGCATCTTTCCGGAGGCTGACTTTTATATGTGCATAGAATATGACAAGTTTCCGTTTGTGATCACGATCGACAGGGACGAAACGGGATTTGTGGCGAATTTGCGGAGGGAAGGTATATGATTCCCCAATACTTTTAATTCTCATAATGCCCCCTACAGGAAACAATCTCTACCACATCATCACGAATCCTATACACCAGCCTATTCACATCATCAATTCTACGGCTCCAAAATCCACTCATATCTCCTTTCAATGGTTCTGGTTTTCCAATACCGTCAAAGTTTCCCCGCTCAATATCTTTCAGCAACATATTAATACGCTTTAACGTCTTTTTATCCTGCACCTGCCAGTAAGTGTAATCCTCCCAAGCCTCGTCAAACCAAATTTTTTTCATTAGTCTACCTCAATAATATCGTGTTCTACACCCTTTCCGTCATTAAGGGCTTTCACACCTCTACGCAAGTGCTCCATATTACTTTCAGAATAAAACGGATCAATAGATACTTCAAACGGAATTCGCTTTTCTCTTGTCATTTTTTTTGCAAATATAGTAATTGCCGTAGTCATATTCATTCCAAGTTCCTGGCAAGTCTGTTCCATACTCTTTTTTAATTCTTCATCCATACGGATATTTACCAATGTTTGTGCCATAATAATGCTCCTTTTTTTAATTTCTAACTCCATATTACCATGTGATAAAGACAAGTGCAATGCGTTGTCTTTATATTTTGCATTCCTACGCCAAACTCATAACATATATCTGACAAGGGTTCCATTCATCCCACAATGTGGGAAATACTTCAAATTCCTGAAAACCAAGCGAAAGATAAAACCTGTTCGTCCTGTCATATTCCTCGTATTTTCCCATTTGCACTGTTTTTACCTGCATAAAAGAATAGCCGCTTTCATATGCCGTCTGCTTCGCTCTACGAAATAATTCCCGTCCGATACCATGTCGGTGAAATTCCTGTAAAACGCCCATGACATACAATTCTACCGTAGCATTTCCGGTCTCTTCAAATACAGGAATCCTACCGGCCTATCCTGCTCGTATGCACAAAAGAAAATCTTATCGCGGCTCTCTGCAATATACTCTTCCCTTGCCTCCGGTATACCGAACCAATCGGAAAGGCTTTCAAGGATATGCCGTGTTACCGCCTGTTTTTCCAAATTATCTGTCAGTTGTCTTATTTCCATATTTACCTCCCATAAATTCCACTTTGCGAAATCCCGAAATCCCACAACAAGCAAGCTTGCCAAGAAGAATGCCCATATCTGGGCATTCTCCATCTGCAAGTCTTTTAACCGATCTGCTTCATGATCTCGTCTTCCAGTTCCGCAACAGAAATCTTTTCCTGCCAGGTTAAAATGCTATCCATAATTTCGATGATCTTTGGAAGATGAACAATAGAACCTCCCCTGCGCAGAATGCGCTTTACCATATCTGTCAGCAGATGATAGGATATCTTTTCCGGGACAACACCCTCGATTAAAATCGGATATTTTATTTTCAAATTATCGACCAGTCCCCATATTAAGTCCGGATTAATGATTTCGTAATACTTTTCCCGGACGCACCCGCCAAACTTTTCAATGATATCATGCAGGGTTTCTTGACCAATACAGTCAATCTTCTCTGAATAAAGTATTTTATGGTAAGCCATAACCCTCAATTCCCGCTCCCCCAGTTTCACATCATCCCTGATTCGGAAGACAGGTAACAGAAATCCTTCATGAGAAAGTTTCAGCCGAAGCTCTCTGATCTCGTCCACATATTGGTTATCCATAAAAAGCGGTGTTATCTCTATTCCGAATATCAGTTCCAACGGCTCTAAGGAATTTCTCAAATTCTCTCCTATCACATTCTGTATTTCACTGTCATCTTTGCCAGCCATATGATACCCGTTTACTCCCAGCAGATAATCCGTGCTGACTTCCAGCATACGCGCAATATCGGGCAACATCGCTGTATCGGGAAGACTCACACCCCGCTCCCATTTACTTAAAGCCTGCGGCGTTATGCCAAGTCTGTTAGCCAGTTCCTCCTGCGTCATGTTCTTATTCTGGCGGCATATGGATAACCTGCTGCCAATCTGCTGTAGTTCATTGACTTTACCTATCATTTGCTATTCCTCTCTTTCCATTTCATTTTGGTTACGGCCGTTCCGGTAAGGATATGATAACATGAAAGAAACGGAGGGAAAAACAACTGGTGGTTCAGTAGCAGGTAAACAGGGGAAAAATAATTATATCAGGACAACACCATGTAATTCTCAATTCCCGTTTACAACATTCCACTCTTCTTTGAAAAGGCCATAAAAATAGATGTCCGCCCAATTCCCATCATTGTCTTTTGTCTGGCTTCGTTGGATTCCTTCCAACCGCATACCAAGTTTTTTCATCATGCTAACTGACTTTACACTATCAATGGTTTCAGCGAATATTTTGTGTGCATCCAGTTCATTGAAAGCATAATCAATCACAGCTTTACAGGATTCATATGCATAACCCTGCCGCCAGAAATCTTTATTGAAAATCCAACCCATTTCGTATACGCTTTTATCATACATATTAGAGTTGAACAGAATATATCCAATCATCTTGCCGCTGTCTTTATGAACTGCGGCGACAGCACCTCTTTTTCCAATACAAAACTCCGACAGGAATTGTGATGTTTTTTCACGGTCATATGCCGGTTCGCAATTCTTCATCACCTCAGCATCGCCAAAAATATCATGTAAATCTTTAACATCATCTATTGTATAGTCCCGGATGAGCATTCTTTGCGTTTCAATATGCATCTGTATTATTCCTCCAAATTCCCGATTGCCAATACAAGTACAACCTGTTCCTATGAACAATGTTTCCGATAAACTCTGGAAGGCTCGCCCTCCATATCGTCCATCATCTGATAAAATTCGTATCCATACTTTTCATATAACCCGATATGACCGGTGGATATAAAGATATCATGCACGCCCTCGGTTTTAGCCAGTTTCTCAATCTCCGCCAACAGCCTTCCGGCATAGTGATGCCCCCTGTATTGCGGAAATGTATACACAAATCCTATCCACGGAGTCAGTTCTGTCGGCTGTATATCGTCTTTTTCCGCATAAGTACAGAAGGAAACAAGTTCGTCTCCGTTTACCAGCATCATTACTCTGGAAGTTTCACCCACAGCCTTTTTAAACTGCTTTTCACTTAACAATTCATACAAAAACTGTCCGGCGCTCCAGTCGCTCTTCTTGATCTGTTCCAGCCAATACTCCGGACGCCCGCAATTCTCATAATCTATCACCTGCATCTGTCAATCCTCCTGAATTCTTTTATAGCAGTCGCACCCTTTTTCATGTGCATTCAAGACCCCGATTGCCTGCAAATAGGAATATATGATGGTAGAACCTACGAATTTCATGCCCCGTTTTTTTAAATCCTTGGAAATCTGATCGGACAGCGGCGAGGTTGTCCGCAGGTCAAAACTCTCGCAGACCACTTTTCTGTCCGTAAATCCCCAGATATAATGATCGAAAGAGCCAAATTCTTTCTGAATCTGCATAAAAATACGGCTGTTCGTCACGCTGGCATTTATTT
Source organism: Ruminococcus sp. (assembly GCA_023663085.1). Taxonomy (GTDB): domain Bacteria; phylum Bacillota; class Clostridia; order Lachnospirales; family Lachnospiraceae; genus UBA3282. Next base: position 58,682 of record JAMPIB010000011.1, read on the forward strand.
TCAGCCTGTTGCGGATGATGTTCGGGTCATTCAGTAACTGCCTGCATTTCTCTTCATCATATCTGCTTACTTTTTCCACATCAAAATCATCAAAAGCCTGTCGGAAACTTTCCCGTTTATTCAAGACACACTCCCAGGACAAGCCTGCCTGAAAGCCTTCAAGGATCAGCAGTTCAAACAATTCCTTATCTTTGTGCTGCGGAACGCCCCATTCTTCATCATGATACCGGATATAGCGCGGATTTTTCATATTCACCCATGAACAGCGGTTATGTATGGTCTGTTTGTTCATAACATGCAACCTCCCGAATCTCTGTCTCCAATAAGGGAGAAAAATCTTTAAATTTCTTTTGAATTTAAAGATTTTTCTTCAGCGGTTTATATTCTTATGTTTTCAAAATATTTCGCCAATCAGCCTTATTATATAAAATCCTGATTATATACACTATATCTTGTTTTATATTATAATAATAAAAAATATTATAGTTATCAAAGTATGTCATGCGTAAGCCTATACTCTTTAGCAATTCATCATTTACAAGTGGACGCTCCAGTGGATACTCTGCAAGCTTATTTGCTATATTCAAAATACCATCTGAAATTCTCTGGGCCGCCTGTGGATTACAAAGTTTAACAAAAATATAGTATTCTATATCCAGCAAATCATACTCCGCCGGTTCAGTAAATACTACCTTCGCCACGCTCTTTTCTCCTGTTTTCCATTTTTTCTCTTACTTCTTCAATCGTACTGGTCCGGCCATCCTGCATTGCCTTATAGCCTTCCCCAATCAATCTGTACAATTCCAACTTTGCGATATCTGATTTTTCCGCCATCATCTCCGACTTAGCCGCTATCATACACCCACATCCTTCCTTATATGTTCAAAGTATAACATATATATCAACTTTCAACAACAGATTCTCTATTTGATTTTCATATACGTATATTATGTGCAATGGATAATAAATCATTTATCAGTTGTTTTTCTCCTCTCCATATGCTATTCTACAATAGAAAACTGCATCTGGTTGCAAAAATCTATTCCAGGAGAACTCACAATATGGAAATTAAGCGGAATAAAGTCAAAAATCCAGGTAAATTGGAAGACCTGCTCAATATTCTCTCCTCCGCTGTCGGATCACTGACTAACCCCGGCAAAACTTGAATATTTTGAACTATTGCAAATCAGAAACAGAGATTTCAATCCTTCAGACAGCCAATTGGAACAATATAAACCCCGTCCTGTCTCCGGTAGGCGTAATCGCCGATACCTATAAGCACCATCAAAAAAGCCGGTGCCTTCATTTTGGTTGTATCAATTTTATTGGCCAGCTTTTTCAGGTTTTCCGCACCTTCTTCAATTAATTTATCTCCGCCCAGTTTGATTTCGGCCAATCCATATACACCATTCCGCAAGTGAATGACAGCGTCACATTCAAGGTCTGTTTTATCCCGAAAATGATACACGCTGCCATGCAGTACATCTGCAAAAACTCTTAAGTCCCGGATACACATTGTTTCAAAAAGCAGTCCAAAAGTGTTCAAATCTGCAATTAAATCCTGCGGTCCAAGACCCAGGGCCGCAGCCGCAATAGATGGATCAATAAAGTAGCGGGTATTGGAAGTCCGAATAGCGGTTTTTGAACGCAGGTTGGGGTTCCACGCCTCCATTTCCTCAATCACAAATATCTTTTTTAAAGCATTGATATAAGAATAAACCGTATCCGGGTCAAAAGTTTCCGCCTCATTTGTGGCAATATCCGCACAAATCAACGCATTTGCCGCCTGTGTTCCCTGATTACGTGCATAAGAGCGCATCAGCCGTTTTACACGTTCATGATTTCTGGAAACACCATCTACGCGGGAAATATCCGATTTTACAACAGCATCATAATAATCAAATGCCTGTTCCAGTGCAATTTCACCTTCCAAATCTGTGGCTCTGGGCCAGCCGCCGCGGCACACCAGAAATGCCAGACGATTCAGATTAAGGGGATTTTCACCTTCAATTTGTTCAGGTGCGCCAAAAAGTTCTTTCAGACTTACTTCTCCAGTTGAATCCAATGATTCATATAAACTCATCGGCCGCATTAACAGCCACGAAAACCGGCCTGTTCCCGTATGATGGATATGCTCATAAGAGGCGGGAACTGCTGACCCCTGTCTGTGGTTATACTTATAGTATATCCACCTTTTCAGGAAACTACAACATTTTTCGGTGATTTGGCTGCAAACTTTTCGGTGATTTGGCTAAAAATTTTTCGGCAGTTTGGCATTTTATTCGTCGTACCGATATTTTTTCAACTTTCTACCCGTAATAATGCAGATCAGGCTCCCGAACACACCGAGCAAAAACATCATAAGCGCCGCCCCGGAGCCTTTACCAGTCCCGAAAAGCGTTGTCAAAACCGGCTGCTCCCTATATACATCCATAAACGGCTCGCATACATTATCTACCAGAAAACCGCCCAGAAACAACCCGATTGGTATGGTAAAAAACTGCAGGGTATTACGGCAGGCATAAACACGTCCCTGCAATTCCACCGGAATGACTGTCCTCAAGATCACGTCCAGATTAGCGTTCATGATCGGCACCACGACCCAGCCCATGATCTGCCCCAGACACCATAGCGCCGGTTCTCTGGAAAAAGCCAGCAGAAAGTGTTCGCTGCTTAATGAAAACAGCATCGTAAGGTAAATGACCTTTACCCTGTCTTTCGGTTTGGGCAGGACGGAAACCAACAGGCTGCCGGCGATCATCGCCACTCCCGCGCAGGAGGTAACGATTCCCAGAACGGACGAGCCGCCCCGCGGATTAGGAATCACATAACCGGGCAGGGCAGCATCAAAAGCCGATGCCGTCAGATTAACGCCGGACATAAACAAAATCAGCGTCATGATAAGCGGAGTCTCTTTTAGAAATACCAGTCCTTCTTTGGCCAGACTGAGCACGCTCTCTTCTTTTTCACACGGATTCTGCGGAATCCTGATAAAAAAAAGCAGGGCCGTGAAAGCAACCGCAAAACTTCCGAGATCGACCGCTATGACAAGATTCAGTCCCGCCAGCGAATACAGGGCAGTTGCAATTAAAGGATTCAATACCGTGATCAATGACCCGGATAAAGACCGCAGTCCGCTTGTTCTCTGGAAATCCTTCTTTGGAATGATAAGCGTCATCGCCACTTCGGAGGCCGGCTGCTGTACGGTATTCATTAAACCGGAAACCGCATTTAGAACGTACAGATGCCATACTGCCAACTGTTTCGTCCGAAACAGCACAAAGACAATAACGGTGCACACCGCCGCAAATAAATCACAGCCGAGCATGGTCTTCTTTTTATCAAAACGGTCTGTCAACGCCCCCGCGAAAATGCTCATCAGCACATAGGGCGCATAGGAACATATGGCCAGCGCCGCCGTACTTAAAGATGAACCTGTCTTTTCATAAAGCCATAATGTCAGGGCAAATGCCGTAATACTGCTGCCCAATTGAGAAACACTCTGGGTACTCCAGAGAATCAAAAAATCCTTTAATTCCGATATTTCCGCCGTTTTATTTTTCTTTATTTTTTTCATTTCTTTGCTCCTTTTTATTCGTAAAATTTATGGAAAATTTATAAAACAGAAGCAAAGCCTGAGGATATCAGCATGTCGCTGTCCCTCCATACAGTCCTCAGACCCTGCATGGAGTTTTTGCAATGCAAAGTATCATGTTGTTCATCTCCTTTTTTCCAGACTTATTCTTTGATAAATGCGCTATCCGACGCCGGAATCCCCGCTTCATCCGACAGATACCGCTCCACCTTCATATGCAGGTCATATTTCTCCCGCAGTTTCGCGATCTGCTCCATCATAGGGGACGCATGGTGCACATCAAGAGAATGCTGGTCCTGCCAGCTGTCGATCAAGAGTACGGTTTCCTTATCTTCCATGGGGAAAAAATATTCATAACGGATATTCCCTTCTTCCGCGCGGATAGCATCCACCACTCCGCTTGCTGTCATTTCTTTGACAAATTTTACGGCATTTCCGTTTTCGCCGCTGTAATAGATATTGACTGTAATGGTCATTTATTTTGCCTCCCATAATGTAATCTCATTCCTTTGTAGAATTGTTCCACAAAATCATTCCATCATCGAGAAGGTTTCCTTCTATCGCTTTTACGCCCCATTCCTTAATCTGTTCAGGCGTCATAAACGGATTTAATTTTACCAAAAGCCTGCCGCCCGGTTTCAGTATCCTTCTCATCTCACGTAAAACATGATGCGCGTCTTCCGGATAGAGATTATCAATAATATTAGACAAAATAGCCGCATCTGCAAAAGAAGATTCCACCGACTCTAAAGCGTCCACTCCGCCGCAGATAAATGAAAAAATCCGCTCAGGTATCTGTTTTCCTTTCTCCTGTGCGTTTACAATCGCCTGCGGAGAAAGGTCGATGCCGATATGTCTGGTTGTTCCGTAGTGACTGCATAAAAAAAGCAATACTCCGGCGGCACAACCAAAATCAATAACTGAATCGGCTGCTTCTGTCAGCCACAAAAGGCTTTTGTCAAAATCCCTGTTTCCGCTCTCTTTTTGCTGCGGTGGGGTCATACCTTCCTGCCGGAATATTTCGTCCCACTTATGTATCACCTTTTTATATTTATCCATGCCGCTGTCCCTTAAAATGTCGGTATCCCGCTGAAAACAATAAGACTGTACTTCTTCCCCATCCGGGGTAATGATATTTTTTCTTATTTTATCTGTTGTTTGGAACATGGTTGTCCTCCTGCAAAAAACGGTCGCAGTACTTTTGCCAGTTTTTCCGGTGTCTCCAAATTAATCTCATGTCCGGCCTCGCTGATAATATGAAGCTGCGCATTATCAAGCATATCAGCCATCCTCTGTCCGCGCCATGTCAATCCCTCTCCTCATATATCCTAATCTTATCATATGGCACATCGCTGGACAATCTCTTTATCCCAAAAAACAGCATATGCTTGACATGTTCTAAAAAACTACAATAAACCCAGATACCAAGAAACAAAGAATGCCATTTCTTTGTTTTGCATATACAGCTTATCAGGAACAAGCGGCTGATTGGGAAAAACTCTATGGAACAGACAGCCA
>JAMPIB010000012.1 GCA_023663085.1 Ruminococcus sp.
GGGTAGAGGCAGGAAACGGATGCTGTCATATGAGATTTTTGGTATTTGGTTTTGAAGGCATGTCCCTTATAAAGTATGAAAATCAGATCAGAAAGTGGAAAGAATTGGCGTTTGTGCCAATTTTTTTATTACAAAAAGATAAATTTTTATAAAGCTGACTATAATAAAGTGTAAATAATGCTTTTTTTTATTTAAATTTATGATATAATAGAATCATGCGAGAAGAGCAAATAGAAAATATACTTAAGAAACAGAGAACTTACTTGCCAGATTATCTGTTGTCATGATTTTTGTAATGAGATAAGATATTTTCTAAATATATGATGTGAGGTGGAATGCATGGATACGAAAATTCTGTTGGAAAACGGAACAAATGAACTGGAAGTACTTGAATTCAAACTGGATGGGAATGCTTATGGTATCAATGTGGCGAAGATCAAAGAGATCATCAATTATATGGATGTAACGCCTGTGCCGAATGCGCACCCCAGCATAGAAGGGATATTTATGCCGCGAGATACGATGATTACAGCAATTGATCTGAAAAATTGTCTGCAGCGTGGTGTTTCACAGGCAGGCGGGCTGTTCATTATTACCAATTTCAACAAGCTGGATGTTGCATTTCATGTTGATTCCGTTGTCGGTATACATAGAGTATCATGGAAAGATATCATCAAACCGGACTCTACGGTATCTTCTACGGAAGAAGGAATTTCTACCGGTATCATCAAACTGGATGGCAGGTTGATTATTATTTTGGATTTTGAGAAAATCATGACAGATATTAATCCGGAGACCGGCTTGAAGATGACAGATATTGACGAACTTGGTGAAAGAGGAAGATATGATGTGCCGATCCTTATTGCGGAAGATTCACCGTTATTAAATAAGCTGATCGTTGATTCCCTTCATAGAGCGGGATATACCAATCTGATCCATACAGAAAATGGTCAGCAGGCTTATGAGGTAGTACAGGACTGCAAACGTGAAGGAACTTTAAAAGACCATGTACAGTGTATCATTACTGATATCGAGATGCCACTCATGGATGGACACAGATTGACGAAATTGATCAAAGAGGATGATGAAACAAAGGACATCCCGGTTGTCATCTTTTCTTCTCTGGTAAACGAAGAAATGAAGAGAAAAGGAGAATCCCTGGGGGCTGATGCACAGCTCTCCAAACCGGAGATCGGTAATCTGGTCAGAGTTGTCGATCAGTTGGTATTATAGTCATAACAAAGATATTAAAGCCGGGATTTCCCGGCTTTTGCTTTATATATAGAAAAAGATAATTGCGAGGCGATTTTCTTGTTATATAGGAAATTGCTGTAATCGTAGTAAAAACGGAAAGTGGGCGTAAAAGGCATTATGGAACATACATTGGCGGAAATAGACGTAAAATGTAAAGAAGCGGATATGGTTCTGGTCGGAATCGGAGAAGAATTTCAATATGATTGGGAAGACCCGATGCAGAATGAACGCTGGAAGGAGATAGCAAAGGAACTTGAAAAAAAAGAAGAAAAGCGCTGGATCATTCCTTTTTTACAGAAAATGGTACTGGAGCGTGAAACGAACGAACAGCTTGATAAAGCATATCGGATGTTATTGAAAATGTTAGAAGGACGAAACTATTTTATTCTTTCTGCGGCGATGGATGATTACATATATCGTTATGAATTTGCAAGAGAGCGGATCGTGACACCCTGCGGCGGATTCCGGCAAATGCAGTGTGATGATAATTGCAGCCGGGAATTATATGATGTGGATGAGAAAATATATTCGGAAGTAAAAGCGTATTTTGATAAAAAACTGGAGATGGATCATTTGCAGGAGCCAATTTGCAAAAAATGCGGTGAAAAAATAAAATTTAATCAGCTTGGCGTTAAAAAATATGCGCAGGAAGGATATTTGTCACAGTGGGAGCGCTATACAAAATGGCTGCAGGGTACCCTGAATAAAAAATTGTGTGTTATTGAATTGGGTGCAGGTATGCAGATTCCAAGTCTTATCCGTTGGCCTTTTGAAAAAATTGTATATTATAACCGCAAGTCGTTTTTGTACAGAATACACTCTTCATTATATCAGCTTGGTGAAGAGATTGGTGACAGGGGAACCGGAGTCCAAGAAAATTCTATCAATTTTTTAGCAAAGGGATTTGTTAATTGTGACCTTATGTGATAAAATAACAGAGAAGGCTCTAAAAAAGAACAACAGGAACCGAGTCTGTACATAAATTATTATTTGGAGAGAGATTATGAGTTCAAGTGAAGAGTATTTAGAGAATTTATTACAGTCCATGATGAACGGGGAGGTTGCGACGCCATCTAAAGAGGCGTTAAATGATCCCGGCAGGCAAAAAAGCGCTATCGCCATGTTATCGGGGGAAGAACCGGAACAGGCAATGCCTGACAGTATAGAGGAAAATGCCGCCTCTTCTTCCGGTAATGGGGATGATATGGAATCTATGGAAGCAATGCTCGCGTCTATGGTCGATAATCTGGAGGAGGACGAAAGCGGACAGAGCTTAGAAGGAAAAGAAATAACAAGTGACATACCTGTAAGGACTATTGGTGATATGGAACTGATCGGATCCGGCATGGAAGAGGTGATTCCGGATGGAGCCGCTATGGATGAACTGTCGTTGGAAGATCTTGGACTTGACGATATGGAGTTAGGAACATCCGCTATGGATGAAATGCCGGCGGGCGGAACTGATGATGACGGGTTATCGTTAGACGATCTTGGGCTTGATGATATGGCACTGGAAGAACATGCTATGGATGATATGGCAATGGGAGATATATCCGCGGAGGAGCAGGGAACGGATGATCTGTCACTGGATGATTTAGGGATGGATGACTCGATGCTGGATGAAGCGCCTACGGATGATCTGGGACTGGATGACCTGTCGTTTGATGAAGCGCCTACGGATGATCTGGGACTGGATGACCTGTCGCTGGATGAAGCGCCTACGGATGATCTGGGACTGGATGACCTGTCGCTGGATGAAGCGTCTACGGATGATTTGGGACTGGATGACCTGTCGCTGGATGAAGCGTCCACGGATGAACTGGGATTGGATGATCTGTCTTTGGATGAAAACAGTACGGATGATGATCTGTTGAGCGGACTGGATCTGGATGGGGAGTCCCCGGATACATCAGAACTGAGCGATCTTGCCTTGGAAGATTCCGATGCGGAAGATATGATATTGGATGAGTCTGCGATGGATGATATGTCCGGGCTGGATATGGAAGGACTGGACTTGGAGGGGCTAGATCTGGATGAAGTAGCTTTAGGTGAAGAAGGAATGGGTGATATGGCACTGGATAACATGGAACCGGAGGAATCCGGAACAGATGAGGCACTGTTAGATGATCTCGGATTAGATGATATGCTCTCGGATGAAGCAGGAGCAGGAGAAGATTCCGGATTGGATGGAATGACAGATGATTTTGCATTGGATGAAAACGGTATGGAGGATGATCTTGCAGAAATCCATGACCTGTTAGATCAGTCTGAGCAGGGCGAAGAGATAGATGATGAAATGCTTGCGCTGCTCGAAAGTGTATCTGATCCTGCGGATACGTTTGCGGAAGAAGATATCATCGGCCCTTCTTTACTGAATGGCGGAGATGATACAACGAGTGATACCACAGAGGGTGCGGAGGATAATACAGAAGAAGAGGCGTCTGGTAAAAAGAAGAAGAAAAAGAAAGAGCGCAGGAGAAAGAAAAAAGATAAGATGCAGGATAACCCTGCAGAAACAGACGGAACAGAACCTTCGGACGGCGAGAGTGCAGAAAATGCAGAGAAAAAACCTGGTGCTTTTGCAAGATTCCTTTCATTTTTAACGGAGTCAGATGAGGAGGAAGAAGAAGCTGCCCAGGGATCTGATGAAAATACAGAACTTTTAGAAGAATTGAGTGCAGAAGATAAAAATAATAAGAAGGGCAAGAAAGAGAAAAAGAAAAAGGAAAAAGCGAAGAAGGGCAAGAAAGGAGAGGCCGGCGAAGAGGGCGAAGAGGGCGCAAAAGAAGGCAAGAAAAAGAAGCCCAAAAAGGAAAAGAAAGAAAAGCCGGTGGATGAAGAGGCGGCCAAAGAGGCTGGCAAGAAGCTGTCAAAGAAAAAAGTAGCACCCGTTATATTATTCTGCATAACAATTCTCTTATGTGTACTGATCTGTTCGTCGGTAGTACCGGGATATCTGCAGAAGAGGGATGCGCGCGTGGCTTATGATATGGGCAACTATGACCAGACCTTTGATCTGCTTTATGGTAAGGATCTGAATGAAGAAGAAGAGATTCTTTTACAGAAGAGTACCATTATCCTGAAAATGGAGAGAAAACTCAATGCCTATAGGAATTATCAGAAGATGGGTGCGGATGAGTTAGAGACATTGAATACTCTTGTTCAGGGCGTAGCACTGTATTTTGAATTGCTGCCGGAGGCGGAGCAGTATAACGTAATAAATGAAATTACAAATATCTATAATGAGATACTGGTTGTTCTGGCGGAACAATATATGCTTTCAGAAACAGATGTTATGGATATCATCTTATCTGAGGATGATCTGATCTATACGGAAAAACTGACGGCTATCGTATATGGGACAGGGGCTTTTGGCGGATTTGACAACATAGATGAGGAGTCTGACGTGCTGCAGGATGTTCTGCCGGAAGAACAGGAAATCTTAGATGGCCTGCCGGAAGATGCAGAGGATATTTCCCGGCCGGAAGGCAGAGATGTCACGGATAATATGGAGAATGTCGATACTGTAAATGACGGCGTCGAAACAACTGATCCGCAGGAAAATGCAGAGGTAGCACCGGATTCGGGAGAGGTCAGGTACATAGAACCTCTTTCGGTAGAATTCCATCAGGACAACTGATGATAACGACAGATGACGATTTGATAAGGGTAGATGACGATGGTAGCAGTTATTGACTATGATGCCGGTAATATCAAGAGTGTGGAAAAAGCGGTCATGGCGCTTGGCAAAGATGTGAAGGTGAGCAGGGATGCCAATGAGATTCTGGCAGCGGAACATGTGATTTTGCCGGGTGTGGGGGCGTTCGGTGACGCTATGGGAAAACTGCATAAATACGGACTTACGGATGTCATATACAGGGTGATTGAGAAAAAAACGCCTTTTTTGGGTATCTGTTTAGGATTACAACTGTTATTTGAAAGCAGCGAAGAGAGCGAAGGTGTTAAAGGACTTGGCATACTGCCCGGTAGGATCGTCAGGATTCCGGAGGAGAATGGTTTAAAGATTCCGCATATCGGCTGGAATTCATTAAGTTATCCGGACAGGGGCCGGCTTTTTGATAAAGTACCGGAGCAGTCCTATGTGTATTTTGTACATTCTTATTATTTACAGGCGGCGGAACCGGAAATTGTGAAAGCGACTGCGCAATACGGTGTTACGATCCATGCGTCTGTGGAGAAGGACAATATATTTGCCTGCCAGTTCCATCCGGAAAAGAGTTCTGACGTGGGGATGACAATTCTTCGGAATTTTCTGGATATTACACCGGATGTCATTTAGGAAGACGGAGGAAATGACCAATGCATACGAAAAGAATTATTCCCTGTCTGGATGTCAAGGACGGCAGAGTTGTCAAAGGCGTCAATTTTGTTAATTTTAAGGATGCGGGCGATCCCGCAGAGGTTGGCGCGGCCTATGACAGATCCGGTGCGGATGAACTTGTTTTTCTGGATATTACGGCTTCATCGGATGCCAGAGCGACAGCGATAGAAATGGTGAGGAAAGTTGCCGAGAAAGTATTTATTCCCTTTACGGTAGGCGGCGGTATCCGGAGTGTAGATGATTTTAAGGCCATTTTGCGGGAAGGGGCGGATAAAGTTTCGGTCAATTCTGCGGCTATTATGAATCCGGCTCTGATCGCCGAGGCGGCGGATAAATTCGGCAGTCAGTGTGTTGTAGTAGCGATAGATGCCAAAAGGCGTGCCGATGGGAAAGGCTGGAATATATATAAAAACGGCGGACGTATTGATATGGGAATTGACGCGGTGGAATGGGCTATGAAGGCTGACCGATTAGGGGCCGGAGAGATACTTTTGACGAGTATGGATGGCGATGGCACCAAGGCCGGATATGATCTGGAACTGACCAGAATGATATCTGAGAATGTTTCCATTCCGGTAATAGCCTCCGGCGGCGCCGGGACAATGGAGCATTTTTACGAGGCGTTCACAGAGGGTAAGGCGGACGCGGCGCTGGCGGCTTCTTTATTTCACTTTAAAGAAATGGAGATCAGGGATCTGAAACGATATTTAAAAGAAAAAGGCGTTTCTGTGAGGATTTAAGATAAATGAGATCCGAATGAGATTGAAACAGGAGATAGAGAGCATTGAAAAGTAGTATTTTCAGTGCTTCTCTTATGTAACAGGAAATTTTTTTATATGATGGGTACAAAGGAGAGAGACGTATGGCAATGTTGAGTAATGACTGGGCAAAAGCGTTAGACGCGGAGTTCCGGAAACCGTATTATGGACAGCTTTATCGTTTTATTAAAGAAGAATACAGTAAGGTGGTAGTCTATCCTCCGGCGGACGATATTTTTAATGCTTTTCATTTTACGCCTCTTGAGAAGGTAAAAGTGCTTCTGTTAGGGCAGGATCCTTATCATAACGAGCATCAGGCGCATGGTATGAGTTTTTCCGTACTGCCCGACCAGAAAGAGATACCGCCGTCTTTGCAGAATATTTATCAGGAACTGCATGACGATCTGGGGTGTTATATCCCTAACAACGGTTATTTAAAAAAATGGGCCGATCAGGGTGTTCTGCTCTTAAATACTGTGTTGACAGTACGGGCGCATCAGGCTAATTCCCATCAGGGGAAGGGCTGGGAGCAGTTTACAGATGCCGTCATTCAGGCGGTCAATGCGCAGGAGCGTCCTGTCGTGTATCTGTTATGGGGACGCCCGGCGCAGAGTAAGATTCCTATGCTGACTAATCCAAAACACCTGATATTAAAAGCGCCTCATCCCAGTCCGCTTTCAGCATATCGCGGCTTTTTTGGCTGTAAGCATTTCAGTCAGGCTAATGAATTTTTGCAGGCTAACGGCGTTGCGCCGATCGACTGGCAGATCGAGAACATATGAGGAGTATAGGAAAAATATATGAGAATATATAATGTGAAAAGTGATCTTTGTGAACAGTTATCATAAAAATGAATTACTGATATGATAATAATCGCATTTACAGATGAGATATGGTGATGTTACAATAAGACCATAATCTTTGAAGATGAATATAATTGACAAAAGGAGCAGGGATACCAATGAAGAAACAACCATTTGTGAGCAAAGAGCAGATAGAGGAGATCGTAAAGACTTACCCGACACCGTTTTATCTATATGATGAAAAAGGAATACGGGAAAACGCCAGAGCAGTCAAAGAAGCCTTTTCCTGGAATAAAGGTTTTAAAGAGTATTTTGCTGTGAAAGCGACGCCGAATCCGTTTTTGATAAAGATATTACATGAGTACGGCTGTGGATGCGACTGTTCTTCCCTGACGGAACTGATGTTGAGCAATGCGGTCGGGATTAACGGAACAGATGTTATGTTTTCCTCCAACGATACGCCCGCGGAAGATTATGAATACGCGGCCAGAATAGGAGCTGTCATCAATCTGGATGATATCACGCATATTGATTTTCTGGAGAAAATTCTGGGAAAACTGCCGGAAACCATGAGCTGTCGTTATAATCCGGGCGGCGTTTTTCAGATGAGCAACGGCATCATGGATAATCCGGGCGATGCCAAATATGGTTTTACGACAGAGCAGTTATTTGAGGGATACCGCATTTTGAAAGAAAAAGGGGTAAAGAACTTCGGGCTCCATGCTTTTCTGGCCAGCAATACCGTGACCAATGAATATTATCCGCAGCTTGCGGGACAGCTTTTTGAACTGGCTGTCAGATTAAAGAAAGAAACCGGAGCCGATATCCGTTTTATCAATCTTTCCGGCGGCGTCGGCATACCCTATAAGCCGGAGCAGGAGCCGAATGATATCCGGGCGATCGGTGAAGGTGTGCGCAGGGTATATGAAAAGATACTGGTGCCGGCGGGCATGGGTGACATAGCCATTTATACGGAGATGGGCCGCTTTATGATGGGCCCTTACGGGGCGCTTGTGACGAAGGCCATCCATGAGAAACATACGCATAAGGAGTATATCGGCGTGGACGCCTGTGCGGTGAATCTGATGCGGCCCGCAATGTATGGCGCTTATCATCATATTACCGTGCTGGGAAAAGAAGATGCACCCTGCGATCATCAATATGATGTAACAGGCTCTTTATGTGAGAATAATGATAAATTTGCCGTAGACAGGATGCTCCCGGAGATCGCGATGGGCGATTATCTGGTGATCCACGATACGGGAGCGCACGGACACGCTATGGGTTATAATTATAATGGAAAATTGAGGTCAGCGGAACTGTTATTAAAAGAGGACGGGAAGGTGGAACTGATCAGAAGAGCGGAGACCGCCAAAGATTATTTCGCGACTTTAGACTGTTTTGATTTGGATATCGTATAATATTTATTTAATGCTGGTGGTGGGACAATTAAACAAGTTCAAGCTGCCTGCTTGAACTGTCCAAGTCCCCCGAATGTAATGTTTATTCAATGCTGGTGGTGGGACTTGAACCCACACGTGGTTGCCCACAACAGATTTTGAGTCTGCCTCGTCTGCCATTCCGACACACCAGCATATAAGGCTGTTCTTACAACCGAGTTATATAATATCATAACTGCAAAAAGATAGCAAGTAAAACTTTACAAAGCGTAAAAAATGTGATATCTTTGTTAAGAAATGCAATAATTTTGTAACAAAAATATTACATATTACAATTTGGGAGAGAACGGATGAGAAAACTGACAAAGATAAACAGGAAGATAACGGCGCTTTTACTTGCGGGAGTTATGGCGCTTGTACCGGTAACGCAGGCGGACGCGGCCAATGCTGGCAATTCGATTGCCAGAGGGATTGATGTGTCCAAGCACAATGGGGCGGTCAATTGGGGCAGCGTTGCGGCTTCTGGTATTTCCTTTGCTTTTATTAAGGCGGGCAGTACCAATTCGGGTGTGGATCCTTATTTTGACGCCAATATGCGCGGCGCGCAGGCGGCAGGTCTGAAAGTAGGCGTATATCTTTATTCTTATGCAACGACGGTAGAGCAGGCGAAGAACGAAGCGGATCTGCTGGTCGGCTGGCTGGAGAATTATACGGTCAGTTTTCCGGTGGTCTATGATGTGGAAGATTCCTGTCATAAGGGACTGTCGCAGGCTCAGTTACAGGCGCTGATTGATACTTTCTGTTCGACGGTGGCGGCGGCCGGCTATTATCCGATGGTCTATTCGAGTAAGAACTGGTTTAACCAGCGGATCGGTAACGTCGGCTATGATAAATGGGTCGCGCAGTATGCGGACAATCTTGAATACAACGGCGCGGCTTTCTGGCAGAATACTTCTCATGGAAGTGTTTCCGGTGTCGGTACAAGAGTCGATATGAACTATCAGTTTAAAGATTTTTCCACATTGATCATTTCGGATGGTTTTCTGGACAGGAACGGGCAGACATTATTTTTTGCAGGTTATAAGATGCAGCGAGGCTGGATCAATTATAACGACACCAGATATTATCTGGATGGGAACGGCTTTTTGCAAAGAGAGTGCTGGTTTGTTGATGAAAGCGGCACCTATTATCTACAGGGGGACGGCAGTATCGCCAGAGGACAGGTGAATATTGCCGATCAGGGTTATTATTTTGACGGTAACGGCGTGCGTCTGACCGGTTGGATGAATCTGGAAAATGGTAAGTTTTATTATGCGCCGGATACAGGCGCGATGCAGCACGGCTGGTTTGCCGACGAGAGCGGTACATATTATCTTTCGGCAGGCGGGGACGTGACCAGAGGCCAGGCGGAGATTGATGCGCAGCAATATTATTTTGATGCCAATGGTGTGAGACAGGGAGGCTGGGTCACACTGGAAAATGGTAAGTTTTATTATGCGCCGGATACGGGAGCAATGCACCATGGCTGGCTGGATGATAACGGTGCAAGATATTATCTTTCCACACAGGATGGACATATGTTGGTCAGTGATGTAACGATTGACGGTCAGCAATATTATTTTGATGAAAACGGCGTCATGCAGACCGGAATTGTTACCAAGGCGGATGAAAAACAGTATTTCTATAACGAGACAGGCGCTTTGGTCGTTGATCAGCAGATCACGATTGAAGATGTGCTTTATCAGGCGGATGCAAACGGAAACATAACACCTGTTCCGGTTGAAGAAACACAACCTGAGGCAGAAGCGCAGTCTGCGGAAGGGGCAGAGGCGGCAGTACAGCCTGCACAGTAGCCAGATATCCATGTGAGTCTGTCTGCCCACGGAGAATAAAAAGATATCGTTGAAATGGCATTTTCTACGGAAGATGCCATTTTTTCGCGTTAGACTTTGCAAAGGGCATGGATATGGTATATAATAAAATGAATGTGGTTTTGTCCGAATGGTCAACTGATTGCAGAGACCGGGAAGGGAGCAGGGCTATAGATATATGGATTGTAAAGAAGAAGAAAAAATGATTCCGGCTTTTTTACAGGATGATCTGTATGGAAGAGAACTGGAAGAATTTATAGAGCATATTGAGACCTGCCCGGAGTGCAGAGAAGAACTTTCCATACAGTTTCTTGTTTCGGAAGGGTTAGAGCGGCTGGAGGCAGGGAATAATTTTAATCTGCAAAAGGCGCTGGAAAATAAATTAAACAATGCGTGGCATCAGGTAAAGATACGCCGCGGGCTGCTCCATACGCTTCTGTGTCTGGAAGTAGCCGCAGCGGTAGAAATTTTAATAGTACTCATTATTATATTCCGGTTTTGAATCGTTGGGGAAAGGAAACACATGTTATGAATCAGAAAATGGTATTGATAGATGGACATAGTATTTTGAACAGAGCGTTTTACGGCGTCCCCGATCTGACCAACAGTCAGGGTATGCACACGAATGCGGTCTATGGTTTTCTGAATATCATGTTCAAGATCCTGGAGGAAGAAAAACCGGATTTTCTGGCGGTGGCTTTCGATGTACATGCACCGACCTTCCGGCATGAGATATTCAAAGAGTATAAAGGGACGCGTAAACCCATGCCTGAAGAATTGCGGGAACAGGTGCCGGTGATGAAGAAGATGCTGCAGGCTATGGATATCTGTGTCGTGGAAAAAGAAGGATTAGAGGCTGATGATATCCTTGGCACGTTAGCGAAGCGCGCCGAGAAAGAGGGAATGGAGACTGCGCTGGTATCCGGGGACAGAGACCTTTTGCAGATTGCCTCCGAACATATCAAGATCCGTATCCCCAAGACAAAGAGCGGCAGGACCGAGATAGAAGATTATTATGCAGAAGATGTGCTGGCCAGGTATCAGGTGACGCCTTTACAGTTCATTGACCTAAAGGCGCTCATGGGCGATACGGCGGATAATATCCCTGGTGTGCCCAAAGTCGGCGAGAAGACGGCTACGGAACTTATGGTGCAGTTCGGTTCGTTGGAGAATATCTATGCCAATGTGGAGGCTGTCGCCAAAAAATCGATTCGCGAATCGCTGATAGAGAATAAAGAACTTGCCGATCTGAGTAAAGTCCTGGCGACGATCAGAACGGACAGCGATCTTGATTTTTCTTTTGAAATGGCGAAAATCCGCGACTTTTATACGGAAGAAGCCTATGTATTGTGCAAACAGTTGGAATTTAAAAATCTTTTGTCCCGTTTTGAAAAGGACGCGATGGTAAGTAATCCGCAGACGCAGTATTTTAAAACTGTCACGGAACTGGCGCAGATCGAGGATATTTTTGCACGGGCGGCTGAACTTTGCCGTGAGAAAGCGGATAAGAAGAAAGCGGCACAGGAGGAAGAACAGGACGGATATGAAGTCGGACTGGCCGTTTTATGCGACAGGGAAAAAGAGAATGAATGTGCGGGTATCGCGCTGGCTTTTTCCGAAGAGGCCGTTTATTTTATACCTTGTCAGGGATTTGTTACTGCGGCCTATTTAGGCGGGAAACTTGCTATTTTACAGGAAGATAAGTTATGTAAACTAAATGTCTGCGATATCAAGCAGATGTATGATATGCTCCTGCCGGCATCAGAAAAAGAAGAGGGCGGTAAAGATGTTCTGGCGCCCTATCGGGAACGGAAATATTTTGATATCCTGTTAGCGGCCTATCTGCTCAATCCGTTAAAAAATGATTATGACGCGCAGTCTATTGCGGGAGAATATCTGGGTCTGGTGATACCGGATAAAAAACAGGTATTGGGGAAAATGACCTTTACAGAGGCATTGCAGGAAAAATTGCAGGAATTGCAGGATTTTGCATGTTTTCAGTCATATGTTTCCCTGAAAGCAAAACAAGTGTTATTGCATGAGCTGGAGGAGGCAGGAATGCTTTCTCTGCTATATGAAATTGAGATGCCGCTGACAAGGGTCTTATATGAGATGGAATGTTATGGCATCATGGTGCGGCCTGATGAATTAAAGTCCTACGGGGAGGCGCTGACGGGACGGATCGCAGAACTGGAAAATGCTATCTGCAAACAGGCGGGGGAGCAGTTTAATATCAATTCGCCCAAACAGTTAGGCGAGATCTTATTCGGGAAACTGGGTATTTCCGGCGGGAAAAAGACTAAGACAGGTTATTCAACAGCGGCTGATATTCTGGAAAAACTGGCGCCGGAATATCCGATCGTGGCTGATATATTGGAGTACCGCGGGCTGATGAAGTTAAAATCGACTTATGCGGATGGTCTGGCCGCCTATATAGATGAGGGCAATCGTATCCATTCTACTTTTAACCAGACGATTACGGCGACCGGCAGGATCAGTTCTACGGAGCCTAATTTACAGAATATCCCCATCCGTATGGAGCTTGGCAGGAAGATCCGTAAAGTATTCGTGCCGGCACAGGGGTATCTTTTCATGGACGCGGATTATTCGCAGATCGAACTGCGTGTGCTGGCCCATATGTCCGATGATAAGCAGCTGATCGAAGCCTATCGGATGGAGCAGGATATCCACAGGATCACAGCATCCAAAGTCTTCCATACGCCATTTGAGGAAGTAACGGATTTACAGAGAAGAAATGCCAAGGCGGTCAATTTCGGAATTGTATACGGTATCAGTTCTTTTGGTTTAAGTCAGGATCTGAGCATTTCCAGAAAAGAGGCCGCGGAATATATCGAACAGTATTTTGCGACTTATCCGGGTATTAAGAGTTTTCTGGACAGACTCGTCTCGGAGGCCAAAGAAAAAGGATACGCAGTAACGATGTACGGCAGGAGGCGGCCGATCCCTGAACTGTCTTCCGCGAATTTCATGCAGCGTTCTTTTGGAGAGAGGGTGGCCATGAACTCGCCGATACAGGGAACAGCGGCGGATATCATCAAACTGGCGATGATACATGTATGGGCGAGACTGAAAAACGAAGGACTCCGTTCCCGTCTGATCCTGCAGGTACATGATGAGCTTCTGATAGAAACGCATCAGGATGAAGAAGAGCAGGTACGGCGGATATTGTCGGAAGAGATGCAGGCGGCGGCTTCTTTATCTGTTGTGCTGGAAATTGACCTGCATACCGGTATGACGTGGTATGATGCGAAATAGCAGCGGTATCTGGCGCTGCACCGGAGAGGAATATTTATGAAAAGCATTGGCATTACAGGCGGCGTCGGGGCCGGGAAGTCGGAACTTCTGGCTTATATAAAGAAAAAATACAACTGTTATGTAATTCTGGCGGACGAAGTCGCGCACAGACTGGAAAAACCGGGAGAGGAATGTTATAATAAGCTGACTGCTCTTCTGGGAAAAGAAATCTTAAAGACGGACGGTACCATTGATAAAAACCGCATGGCGGAGAAGATTTTTGCAGATAAGGCCATATTGGAACAGGTAAACGCTATCGTGCACCCGGCCGTAAAAAAATATATTGTAAATGAGATTGCCAAAGAACAGGAAAAGGCCAGAATAGATTTCCTATTTGTAGAAGCGGCGCTTTTGATAGAAGATGGCTATGAAGAAATTCTGGATGAACTCTGGTATATCCATACGGATACCGGGATCAGGCGGGAGCGGTTAAAGGCATCAAGAGCCTATTCAGATGAGAAAATAGATCATATTTTGCAGGGACAGTTATCAGAGGAAACGTTCAGGACACATTGCAGAGTCGTTATTGATAACAGTAGTGATTTTATTCATACCTGTCAACAGATTGATGAGAAATTGGAGGAGTACTTGTGTCAGAGATGATAAAAATTCCGGGACAGCTTGTATTTGGTCTGGATATCGGAACAAGGAGTATCGTAGGAACGGTGGGATATAAGACCGGAGAACATTTTCATGTGGTCGCACAGTGCATCAGGGAGCATGAGACGCGAGCCATGCTGGATGGGCAGATCCACGATATCCATAAGGTAGGCAATACGATAAATGAGGTAAAGAACCGTCTGGAAGAAAAAGTCGGCAGAAAGTTTACGGATGTCTGTATCGCGGCGGCGGGCCGTGTACTGCGGACTGTGACGACACATGCCGAGTGTGATTTTCCTTCGGATAAGGAGATTGGCGGCGAAGATATTTATGCGCTGGAATCTCTGGGCGTGGAGACGGCTTATGAGGAATTTTTAAAGACCGATAAAACGGAGATGAAATTTTACTGTGTCGGCTATTCTGTCGTGCGGTATTATCTGAATCATTATGCAACCAGTACGTTGGAAGGACACAAGGCCGGTTCGATCGGCGTGGATATCATCGCTACTTTCCTGCCGGATGATGTGGTGGACGGCTTATATAAGGCCGTGGGACTGGCCGGACTGGAAGTGGCCAATCTGACGTTGGAGCCGATCGCGGCGATCCAGTTGGCGATACCGCAGGAATATCGTATGTTGAATATTGCGCTCGTGGATGTCGGCGCGGGAACATCGGATATTTCCATTACTAAAGATGGCAGTATCATTGCTTACGGTATGATCCCTATCGCCGGGGATGCACTGACAGAAGTCATTGCCAAGCATTGTCTGGTAGATTTTAAGACGGCGGAGAAGATCAAGCGTCAGGCGGGTGAAAAAGAGGAAATTGAATATAAGGATATTCTCGGTCTGACACAGAAGATTTCCAGAGAAAAGATACTGGAAGTGGCGGCACCGGTTATCGGGGATATGACAAAACAGGTTGCCGATAAGATAAAAGAATTAAACGGCGGCAGTTCGGTCAGCGCGGTATTCGTTGTCGGGGGCGGCGGTACATTGGCGGGATATACGGACGCTTTAGCCGACGAACTGGATATTCAGAAAGAAAGAGTGGCGGTGCGCGGCGAGGAAGTCATGCAGCAGATTTCCTTCTATGAAGAGGATGCCAGAAAAGATTCGTTGATGGTAACGCCGATCGGTATCTGTTTAAGCTTCTATGAGCAGAGCAATAATTTTATTTTTGTGTATTTTAATGAGCAAAGGATAAAACTTTATGATAATAATAAACTGGCGGTGGTAGATGCCGCTATGCAGGCGGAATTTCCCAATGACGGGCTGTTCCCCAAGCGGGGCAGGGCGCTCAATTATACGGTGAACGGGAAAACGCGCATGATGCGCGGGACATTGGGCGAAGCCGCTGTGATTACGCTAAACGGAAAAGAAGCCGATATTTATACGCCGATCCATGCCAATGACAGGATAGACGTCGTGGAATCGACGGCCGGAGAACCGGCGGCGTTAGATATCAATCAGCTTCCGGAATATGGTGCTGTAATGAGCGTTGAAGTCAACGAGACGAAGATAGAACTGCCGAAATTCGCGATGGTAAACGGACAGTTACAGTCGGGCTATTATGGGATTCAGGATAACGACGTCATAGAATTTCTGGGTTATTATACGATCAGGCAGGTAGCTGAGTTTATGGATGTCATTATCAATAAAGACCTGAATATCTATGTCAATAACAAGCTGGCCGATCTGGATACCAAGGTTTATGAGAATTTCTCCGTTATCTGGACTATGGAAGAATTGCAGTTATCAGACCGGGATATTTACGGGAGCGGCATACCGGATACATACGACAATCTGCCGGAAGACGATGGCAGCTATGTTAAGAGCGAGCCTAAGCCGGAAGAAAATGCGGCGGAGGCCGTGAATGCCGGAATGCCCATGCAGGGAGAGGTGACAGCCGGAGCAGACGCAGCCGGTGCGAATGGTCAGCCCGCAGCAGGAACAGCGCCAGCCGGAGCAGACACAGCCGGTGCGAATGGTCAGCCCGCGGCAGGAACAGCGCCAGCCGGAGCAGACACAGCCGGTGCGAACAGTCAGCCCACGACGGAAACATCCGCCCCGGAACCGGAGCCGGTGAACAATATCCCTATGTCCATCCATGTGACTGTCAACGGCGACCAGATCCGTCTGGAGGGAAAACCTGCCTATATTTTCGTGGATGTCTTCGATCATATTGATTTTGACTTATCTGTGCCGAAAGGCAGCGGTATCGCGACGGAATTAAACGGAAGAAACGCGCAGTACATGGAGCCGATCCACAGCGGCGACGTGATAAAAATTTATTGGAAAGACTGAAAATACTTATGAGATTATGCAGCATAGCGAGCGGGAGCAGCGGAAATTGCATTTATGCGGGCTCGGACGCGACCCATATCCTGATCGACGCCGGTATCAGCGGTAAGCGTATCGAAGAGGGCATTGCTTCGCTCGGATTACATGTAAAAGAAATAGACGGAATTTTTGTGACACATGAACATGCCGACCACATAAGCGGTCTCGGCGTGCTGGCGAGGAAATATGCGATACCGATTTATGCGACGGCGGGAACGATAGAGGCTCTAAAAAATACAGCCTCTTTAGGGAAGATAGACGACTCGCTTTTCCATTATATCCGGGCGGATGAAAAATGTATGATAAAAGATATGTCCCTGTATCCGATACGGACTTCGCATGACGCGGCGGAACCGGTGGCCTACAGTATCAGCCATGATAAGCAAAAAATCGGTATTATTACAGATCTTGGCTGTTATAATGAATATACGGTGGCCTGTTTACAGGATCTGGACGTTCTGTATTTAGAGGCCAATCACGATATCAATATGTTACAGGTCGGGCCGTATCCATATTATTTAAAACAGCGTATCCTAAGCGATAGAGGGCATCTGTCGAACGAGATGTCGGGGAAACTGTTGAGCCGCTTATTAAACGACCATATGCAGGCAGTCATGCTCGGACATCTGAGCAAGGAAAACAATCTGCCGGAACTGGCTTATGAGACCGTCAAAGTGGAGGTCACAATGTCCGATACGGGATATAAGGCGGAGGATTTTCCAATTTATGTGGCCAAAAGAAGTGAAGTTTCCCGGATGATAGAAATATAAATTGATAAACTGCAAAAAGGAGCATCCATAGATGAAAAAAACAATTATTACAGTTGTAGGAAAAGATACGGTCGGCATCATTGCCAGAGTCTGTACTTATCTGGCGGATAACCAGATCAATATCCTCGATATCTCACAGACTATCGTACAGGATTATTTTAATATGATGATGATCGTGGATATGAATCATATCAGCAAGGATTTCGGTCTGATCGCGGAGGAACTGGCGAAGCTGGGCGAAAGCATCGGCGTCATCATCAAATGCCAGAAAGAGGAGATTTTTAACCAGATGCACAGAATCTAGTAACATTAAGGTAAGGGATAACGGAGACAGGGAGATGTAAGATTGATCAATATATTTGAAGTAGCAGAAACCAATGAAATGATAGAAAAAGAAAATCTGGACGTCAGGACGATAACCTTAGGGATCAGCCTGCTTGACTGTATAGATGCGGATTTGCAGCGGTTACAGGAAAAGATTTATCATAAGATTCATGAGGCCGCCAAAGATCTGGTGGCGACAGGAGAAGAGATTTCCCGCGAATACGGGATACCTATCGTCAATAAAAGAATTGCGGTCACGCCGATCGCCTTAGTCGGCGGCGCGGCCTGCAAAACTTCGGAAGATTTTGTTTCCATAGCGCAGGTGCTGGATAAGGCTGCTCATGAAGTGGGCGTCAATTTTATCGGCGGTTATTCGGCGCTGGTCTCTAAAGGGATGACTGCGGCGGACGAGATGCTGATACGTTCGATACCACATGCGCTTTCCGTTACGGAGAGAGTGTGCAGTTCCGTAAATGTAGGTTCGACGAAGACCGGTATCAATATGGACGCTGTAAAACTTATGGGCGAGATGATAAAACAGACGGCGGCCGCCACAAAGGATGCGGATTCGCTCGGCTGCGCCAAACTGGTCGTTTTCTGTAATGCGCCGGATGATAATCCTTTTATGGCAGGCGCATTTCATGGCGTGACAGAAGCAGATAAGATCATTAATGTCGGCGTCAGCGGTCCGGGCGTTGTCAAGACCGCTCTGGAAAAAGTAAGAGGCGAAAATTTTGAAGTACTTTGTGAAACCATAAAAAAGACGGCCTTTAAAGTGACCCGTGTCGGTCAGCTGGTGGCCAAAGAAGCTTCTAAACGCTTGCAGGTGCCGTTTGGCATCGTAGACTTATCTCTGGCGCCGACACCGGCGATCGGAGACAGTGTGGCGGATATCTTATGTGAGATCGGACTCGAACATGCCGGGGCGCCCGGAACGACCGCGGCGCTGGCTCTTTTAAACGATCAGGTGAAAAAAGGCGGCGTTATGGCCTCTTCTTATGTGGGCGGCTTAAGCGGTGCGTTTATCCCGGTCAGCGAAGACCAGGGTATGATAGATGCCGTCACGGCCGGAGCGCTTACTCTGGAAAAACTGGAGGCGATGACCTGCGTATGTTCCGTCGGGCTGGATATGATAGCCATTCCCGGCGATACGAAGGAAACGACGATAGCCGGAATCATTGCGGATGAGATGGCCATTGGCATGGTCAATCAGAAGACAACGGCAGTCCGTCTGATACCCGTGATCGGCAAAGGCGTAGGAGAGACCGTGGAATTTGGCGGCCTGCTCGGATATGCGCCTATTATGCCGGTCAATCAGTTTTCCTGCGACGCCTTCATAAACCGCGGCGGACGTATCCCCGCGCCGATCCATAGTTTTAAGAATTGAGCCAGAGTGAGAAATATGAGGTAATAGATTGAAAAATCAAAGATTTTTCAATCGCGAATTTGCGCCTGTGGCCCAAATATCGCAGGCTGAGAGGAAAGCAAGGTTATTATGAGCACATCAAAGTCAACGACACATAAGATGACAGAGGGGAATCCGTTTCAGACGATTCTCCTTTTTGCAATACCGATGATCTTATCCAATCTGTTCCAGCAGTTCTATAACGTGATAGACACCGTTATCGTGGGTCGGAAACTCGGCACGCAGGCGCTGGCGGCGCTTGGCAGCGCAAGCAGTATTACGGCGGTCTTTGTACAACTGGCGACCGGGCTGGCCCTGGGCGCATCCATTGTGATCGCGCAGTATTTCGGGGCAGGCCGGACGGAGAAAATATGGCAATGCACTACGACCTCGGCCATTTTTTCGGCGCTGGTCGCGCTTGTATCGACAGTCTTTATCTGGCTGGGAGCCGGCTGGCTGCTGCGGCTGGTCAATACACCGGAAGAAATTATTGTTATGGGCACCGATTATCTGCGCTTTTATTTTCTGGGCTGTGTGCCGATCTTTATTTATAATGCCTTAAACGGGGTCTATGTAGCGCTGGGGGATTCTAAAACGCCCTTGATTTTTCTGGTGGTTTCTTCGATCCTCAATGTGCTGTTGGATCTGTTTTTTATTATCGTGTTACAGTGGGGCGTAAAAGGCGCAGCCCTGGCTACGGCCATTTCCCAGTTGGTGGCGGCGGTTTTGGCATTACGCAATATTTCTGTACTGCTTGGCGGATTTGTGCATGATAAGGGGGAAAAAGTGTTTGACGTCAGACTTTTGGCGACTATGCTGCGATTTGCTCTGCCCTCCGCCTTACAGCAGTCGATCGTATCGGTTGGTTCCGTTATCGTGCAGGCGGCCATCAACAGTTTCGGTGCGGCGGTGATCGCCGGGAGCGCGGCGGCGGCCAAGGTTGTCAATCTGGCAACGGCGGTGCCGATTAATTACAGCAACGCTTATTCCGCCTATGTAGGACAGAATATCGGCGCGGGAAAGGATGAACGCATCCGTCCGGGCCTGCTTTCCTCTATTGTCAGCTGCAGCGCGCTTTCCCTTATATTGACTGCATTATTTGAAATTTTTCCCAGACAGATCATCGGGCTCTTTATTGATGAAACAGAAGCGGATCTGGAATATGTATTATCAATAGGCGTTTCCTATATCAGAGTCGTAGGGGCGTTTCTCGTGGTATTTTCGGCCTTTATGCTGGTCAAGGCGACCTTTAAGGGGAGCGGTGATATGAGCTGGTTTATCATCACGACGCTGCTCAGCTTCTTTATCCGTCTGGTTTTGACGGTAGGCTTTGCCCATATTGTGGGTGTGGACATTATCTGGTGGGCCTTCTGCGCCGGCTGGACGATCGCGCTCTTAGTGGCCGCCGCCCGGTATCTACAGGGCGGATGGAGAAAAAAGGGCATTATTCGCCGAGAAAATCATGAAGATGCGTCTTGATCGCCTCGAAACTTTCAGCGCTTAGAACATGTTCCATTTTGCAGGCGTCTTCCACGGCAGTTTTTTCATTGACGCCCAGTTTGATAAGCCAGCGGGAAAACAGAAGATGACGCTCGTACATTGTCTCTGCAATTTTCCTGCCGGTAGGGGTCAGGGTGATAAAGCCGTTATCGCTGACCTGGATATAACCGTTTTCGCGCAGATTTTTCATCGCCACACTGACACTCGGCTTTTTAAATTCCAGTTCATGGGCAATGTCAATAGAGCGGACATTTCCCAGCTTTTGCCCTAACATTAAAATGGTTTCCAGATAATTTTCGGCAGATTCCTGTATTTTCAAAATTGATACCTCCATAAAAACATACATACATCGGATTTATAGATTAGTCTAACATAAACGGAAGTTGTTTGCAAATCTCTTTTTAAAAGATTCTCCTTGCTTTTTTCCGCTTTCTGTATTATGATTTCCATATAAGGAAAACGTTTTCCAAAAAGGAACAAAAAGGCAGGGGGAGCATATAATGGATTTTAACGCGGTATATCACAGAGCAAACGATAACTTTTGTTATCCGTTAGACGAAAACCGGCTCATTATCAATATTAAAACGGGCTATGACGTAAAATATGTCAATCTGATCCACGGAGACCCGTTCAGTGCCGGGATCCTCGGCGGCGGCGAGACATGGACGGGAGAGGCGGTCAATATCCCTTTTAAGAAAAGACTGAAAAATCAGCTTTGGTGGACGACGACTATGGAACCGCCCTATAAAAGACTGAAATATTATTTTGAATTACAGACGGATAATGAACGCTGGTATTATTTTGAGGACGGCTTTGTTTCGGAGGCGCAGATGCAGTTGACCGGACGGAGCAGACAGTGCTTTGTTTTCCCCTGGATGAATCCCGCGGATATTGCCATAACGCCTGCCTGGGTCAATGAGACGATATGGTATCAGATCTATCCGGAGCGCTTCTGCAACGGCGATCCCTCTATCAATCCGCCGGGGACGCTGCCCTGGAGGAATAAAGGTTCTGTGAGCAATCAGGAGTTTTTTGGCGGCGATCTGGCCGGTATCATTAAAAAGCTGGATTATATCAAGGACCTTGGTGTGTCGGGACTGTATCTGACGCCTGTCAACGAGGCGCCGACTTCTCATAAGTATGATACGACGGATTATAAGAAGATTGATCCGCATTTTGGCTCCGAAGAGACGATGAAGACGCTGGTAAAAGAAGCGCATGAGCGGGGTATCCGTATCATGCTGGATGGCGTCTTTAACCATACCGGCAGGGATTTTGCACCGTGGCTGGACGTAAAGGAGAAAGGGCCGCAGTCAGAGTACTGGGACTGGTTTATGGTAAACGAGTGGCCGTTTCGGGAAGAGGGCGGCTGTGCCAGAGCCGGACAGTATTATACGTTTGCCTTTTATGACTCCATGCCGAAATTAAATACCAATCATCCGCAGGTACGCGAATATTTGCTGGAAGTTTGTGAAAACTGGGTAAAAGAATATGATGTGGACGGTATCCGTCTGGATGTGGCCAATGAGATATCCCACAGGTTCTGTAAAGAACTGCGTATCCGCCTAAAGGCCATCAAGCCGGATATTTATATCCTCGGTGAAATCTGGCATGACGCGATGCCCTGGCTGCGGGGGGATGAGTTTGATGCGGTCATGAATTATCCGCTCGGAGAGAGTATCAAGGATTTCTGGATTGATAAAAGTCTGACCAACGAGGACTTTGAATATACGATAAACCGCTGTTATACCAACTATATGCAGCAGACAAATGATGTATTGTTTAATCTGCTGGATTCCCATGATACGAAGAGACTGCGTTCGGACGTCAGAAATCTGGATGAGTATTTCCAGCAGCTGGCTGTGCTTTTTACGATGCCGGGAAGTCCCTGCATCTTTTATGGGACGGAGATCGCCATGGAGGGCGGATACGATCCGGACTGCCGACGCTGTATGCCCTGGGAAGATATTGAGGCCGGCGTCTATACGCAGCGCATGGAAATCGTCAAGAGTCTGTTGAAACTGCGTCAGAGCGAACCGCTGCTGCGGGGACACGATTTTCATTTTCCCAACAGGATCGGGCGTTCGCGGGTGATCGAGTTTTGTAAAATGGGCTGGGTCGATCAATATGTGGAGGTCATTATCAACTGCGAAGAAGAGGACATTGAGATCGAAAGAGAAGGAGAGATTCTTTTTTCCAGACACTATATAGACACGACTTTGTTAAAAAACGGTATTCTGATCCGCAAGATCGGAAAAGTTTAAGTTCCCAATGACGCTTTTGGCGTAAGTGCCGCGGGTCTGGCTTACTGCCCGCGAAGATCAGATTGTTTCATAAAGGAGTTTACAACATATGGATGTATTCTTTGGACTTTTCATTCCCTTTTTAGGAACTTTTGCAGGCGCGTCCTGTGTTCTTTTCATGAAAAACAGTATGAACAAGCAGCTGGAAAAAGTACTGCTGGGATTTGCTTCGGGCGTTATGGTGGCGGCTTCTGTCTGGTCGCTGCTCATTCCGGCTATCGAGATGTCGGAAGGCTACGGGAAACTGGCGTTTATGCCTGCTGCTGTTGGCTTTGCTGTGGGAATCGCTTTTTTGTACGGACTGGATAAACTGATCCCGCATCTGCACTTACGAGGAAAAAAGCCGGAAGGTTTAAAGAGCCATTTGAATAAAACGGTGATGCTGGCGTTAGCCGTAACGCTGCATAATATACCGGAAGGTATGGCCGTGGGTGTGGTCTTTGCCGGCGTTTTATCGGGAAATCAGGAAATCACTATGGCGGGGGCCTACGCGCTGGCCGTGGGAATTGCCATTCAGAATTTCCCGGAGGGAGCCATTATCTCCATGCCCATGAAAAACGGCGGTACGGGAAAAGGGAAAGCGTTTGTCTACGGCATCCTGTCAGGGGTTGTGGAGCCGATCGGCGCATTTTTAACCATCCTCATCACGGGCACTGTGGAAAAGGCGCTGCCGTTTCTGTTAGCGTTTGCTGCCGGAGCCATGCTGTTCGTAGTTGTGGAAGAACTGATTCCCGAAGCCTCCGGAGACGGGGATTCGGATGGCGCAACGCTGGGGTTTGCGGCGGGATTTTTAATCATGATGATTTTAGATGTGGCGCTGGGATAACTGTTATAAAAAAGATTGTCAAATCCTGCCGGAGATTATATAATGGGAATACATGCTGTGAAAGATATTTTCCATGGCATTGAGGAGGAATGAAGAAACATTATGAAAAGTTATATCCTGGATTTGAATTCGATTGAGAGAGTGAAAGGGTTTGTGTCGGTCATCGGCAATATAGAAGGCTATTTTGATCTGGTCTCCGGCAGATATGTAGTGGACGCCAAGTCTATCATGGGGATTTTTTCGATGGATCTGTCCGAACCTGTGGAACTGAGGATATTAGAGACGAACGAAAAGATATCGGAGATCGAAAAGGCGATCGCTCCGTATCTGGTATAAAAAGTCCGGCACAAGCGGACTTTTTTTAAGCAGGGGATATCTGTATATGGAAAAGAAAATTGCAATGCGGGTCTCTATGGTCAGCATTATCGTAAATCTTGTTCTGTCACTCATAAAACTGCTCGCAGGCCTTATCGCGTCTTCGGGCGCGATGGTCTCCGATGCGGTGCATTCGGCATCGGATGTGTTCAGTACGGTCATCGTCATGATCGGCGTACATGTTTCCGGTAAAAAGTCGGATAAGGATCATCAATATGGGCACGAGAGGTTAGAGTGCGTGGCTTCTATCGTGCTGGCAGTCATTTTGTGCATCACCGGCTTCGGCATCGGATACAGCGGTATACAGACCATTCTGGACGGAGATTATGAGAAACTGGCCATACCGGGGCGTCTGGCGTTGGCAGCGGCTCTTTTTTCCATCGTAGTGAAAGAGTGGATGTTCTGGTACACGAGAAGTGCGGCCAGAAAAATTAATTCCGGGGCGCTGATGGCGGATGCCTGGCATCACCGTTCGGACTCGCTTTCGTCTGTCGGCGCGCTCATCGGAATCTTTGGTTCCCGTATGGGATATCCTGTTTTGGACAGTGCGGCCAGTGTGGTCATCAGTATTTTTATCATGAAAGCAGCCTATGATATCTTTAAGGATGCCGTAGACAAAATGGTCGATAAAGCCTGCGATGACGAGACGATTGAAAAAATGCGGCAGCTGATCCTTTCACAAAGCGGCGTACTGGGCATAGACGTACTGCGTACCCGTCTGTTTGGTAATAAAATCTATGTGGATATTGAAATTGCCGCGGATGGCAAAAAAACTTTAAACGAGACGCATGCGGTGGCGGAATGTGTACATCATAAGATGGAAGAGAATTTTCCGGATGTAAAACACTGTATGGTACACGTGAATCCGTACCGCGGCTGATACAGATGCAGACTTTTGTAGTTTGCGCGGCGTGTCATTTTGTGCTATATTAATAGCAGGGCAGAGGTACAATATGAGGAAATTTTTGCAGACTGTTTTGAACAGGGTAGTGATCAC
Source organism: Ruminococcus sp. (assembly GCA_023663085.1). GTDB lineage: Bacteria > Bacillota > Clostridia > Lachnospirales > Lachnospiraceae > UBA3282. The sequence continues at coordinate 25,186 of JAMPIB010000012.1, forward strand.
GGCGCTGATCGTTCTGCTGCAGGTTGGATTTTTTCTGTTGGAAATCTTCCAATGGGCGAATCACTATGTGGAGATCGCCATTGCACTCAGGATCATCAGTGTGATCGTTGTCTGCTATCTGATCTGGAAACCGAATAATCCGGCGGTGAAACTGGCCTGGATCGTACCGATTCTGGTCTTTCCTCTTTTTGGCGGTATTTTATATCTTCTTTTCGGACATGTTATCATTTCGCGGAAACTGCGGGACAGCATGGAAAATGCAGATGAATTATTAAGAGAGAATATGCCGGAAAATAAAGAGATCATGCAGAAGTTAAAGAGCGAAAACAATGCCATCGCCAACCAGTGCAGTTATCTGCAGAAATATTCCGGAATGCCCGTGTGGGAAAATACACAGACGCATTATCTCCCGGAAGGTATCTTATACTGGCAGTCTTTACTCGATGATCTGCGCAGGGCGCAGCATTTTATCTTTCTGGAATACTTCATCATCGGGGAAGGCACGATGTGGAACGACATCCTGGAAATTCTGGAAGAAAAAGTAAAGCAGGGCGTGGAAGTCAGACTGATCTATGACGACGTCGGCAGCGTCTTTAAACTGCCCAAACATTATGACCAGTATATTGAGAAAAAAGGCATCAAATGTGTGGCATTTAACAGACTGGCGCCATTTATGCTGCTTATTTTAAACAACAGAGATCATAGAAAGATCGTGGTAATTGATGGCCGGATCGGTTATACCGGCGGCATCAATCTGGCGGATGAATATATCAATTATATAAGACCTTATAAAGAGTGGAAAGATGCGGGTATCCGTCTGGAAGGGGAAGCGGTCTGGAGTTTTACGGCCATGTTTTTGCAGATGTGGAATATATCACGTCAGACCGATGATGATTATACGGTGTACCGGCATTTGTTTAATGAGCCGCTGAATGGTCAGGGATATGTGCAGCCCTACGGTGATACGCCTTTTGACAATGAGACCGTGGGTGAGAATGTCTATCTGAACATGCTTGGTTATGCCAAAGAGTATATTTATATCTTTACGCCGTATCTCGTTACCGATAATGAAATTATCACGGCGCTGAAACTGGCTGCTAAACGCGGCGTTGACGTGCGTATCGTGCTGCCGAATGTGCCGGATAAAAAGATGGTCTATCAGCTGACACAGTCCAACTACCAGATACTTCTGGAGGCGGGCGTGCGCATCTATCAGTTTACGGCCGGCTTTATCCATTCGAAATGCGTCCTCTGTGATGATGAAGCAGCCACGGTCGGGACAATTAATTTTGATTACCGGAGTTTTTATCATCATTTTGAATGCGGCGTTTTTCTGTATCAGACCGAATCTATCAAAGAACTGCGGCAGGATATGGAAGAAACTTTTGCTGTATCTATAGAGATCACACCGGAGTGGTGTAAGAAACATCTTATGAAAATGAACGTGATTGCGCCAATTCTGAAACTGTTTTCACCGCTGCTATAAGAGCATGGCATCATCGTGACATTTTATGACAGCGCTGCGGCGGGGGATAAATGGGCGTAAAGGACGTTCCAACAGAAAGCGGGAGATACTATGTTACGTTTTGCGCAGGTGATAATCTGCAATCTGCCAAGATTATATATGATTCCTAAAATGGCCTATATGGCGGCTCATCCGGAGAAATACACGGAAGAAGAGTGTTACCGGTATGCCGGACTGGCAGTAAAAAGAATGATGACTTCGGGCCATATCAAAACATTGGGTTTTGGCATGGAAAACCTGCCTAAAGAGGGCGGTTATGTCATGTTTCCCAATCACCAGGGCAAATATGACGCGCTCGGTATTGTCAGCACGCATAAAAATCCCTGCGCCATTGTCATAGACGACGCCAAATCGCATATGATCCTGACTTCGCAGTTTATTGATCTGGTAGGCGGAAAGCGCCTGAAAAAAGACGATCCGCGCCAGTCGGTCAGACTGATGCGGGATATCTCGGAAGAGGTGGCGGCGGGAAGAAGATATATTATTTTTCCGGAAGGCGGTTATTATCATAATCACAATACGGTCTGCGAGTTCAAGCCGGGTTGTTTTAAGAGCGCCATGAAAGCAAAGGCGCCCATTGTGCCGGTCGTGCTCATTGATTCTTATAAGGTTTTTGAAGAATGGTCTATCAGAAAAGTCACCACACAGGTACATTACCTGCCGGCCATTTATTATGAGGAATATCAGAACATGAAGACCGCGGAAGTCTCCGATATGGTACACGAGCGTATCGAGTCGTATATTGCAAAGATCACCAAAGACAAAGACGCGTCATAGCAGGCGCCAGCCATTTGTGCCAGAGAATGTTTTAGAGAATGACCAGCTTTCTCTGGTATTCGCCGGGCAGATGAACGCCGAAGTTCTGCTGTATGAGCAGGGAGTAAATATGGCTGGCCAGAATATCGCCTTCCAGCATCCTGACACCGTCAGGGGAGAGAAGTCCGGCGGCGTCCGCAAGTTTGGAGATAAGAGGAATGGAAGAATCCGCTCTGACTGCCGAAAGCAGGGGAGAGGATTCTTTTTTAAACCCTAACATCCTTGCATAATAGACATAGTCGTCCGCACGGAAGGTGTCGATATCCGCTAGCCTGATATTTAGTAAAATATGCAAAAGCGCGCGGGAAATCCGTGTATAGGTCATGTTTTTTGTTTTTATAAGGCCGCAGAAAGAAGTAAATGTTTCGTAATGCGGCAGACATCTGCGTATCCGGTCAGAGAGTGCCTTATCAATATCAAAATAGTCCTCATAACCAGCCGTCTGTTCCCTGAGAAGCTGGGCGGCCAGCAGGCAGGAGATATCATCGGGGGAGACAGGGAAGGTTTTGTTGTAAGTTTCTTCTAACAGCGCATAAACAGATGGCGGAACCTGCTCTTTGATAAGCCGGATATCACTTTTTTCCATAAGGGAGTTTCTGATCGCCAGAGCGGAACTGTGTACATCTTCTAAAGCGGCATCATGATAAGCGGCGCCGTTTCGGGAAACGGTGAAGGGCTCTATTTTGCTGTTTCTTTTTTTCAGGGCCTTCAGATACTCTATCCCCAGAATGTTATTGGGTGATTTTAGCATATCGGAATATGCCCGTAGATGTGGGAAGGCAGTATCAAAAGCAGCATTTTGGGCCTGCGGATAGGACATGCCGGCTTTCAGATGCCGCTTTATCAGGTCATGAAATGTATCATCTTCCGATAAGAGGGCATCGGCTATCCCGGAAAGCGCAGAAAGGTCGCCGCATTCGCTCCCGAAGCAGAGGCAGTCTGTGACGCCCAGTTTATCCAGCAGCGCGATGGCGCCGGTGGCAAAATATTCCGCGCTGGCCGTAGCATAATAAACGGGCAGTTCTATGACCAGATCGGCTCCGCAGGTGAGCGCCGCCTGTGCGCGCATATATTTATCCATAACGGCGGGTGTGCCGCGCTGGACAAAATCGCCGCTCATGATGATGAGACAGTGATCGGCGCCTGTTATTTCCCTGGCCATTGCGATCTGGTAGGCGTGTCCGTTATGGAAGGGATTGTATTCTGCAATGATACCGACTGTTTTCATAGGATAAAGCCCTCTTTTTATGATCTGATATGAATCTTATTAAAGTGTACCATGAATAACAAATGAAAAATAGTAGTTGACTCATATCCAGATTGTGGTATAATCTATATTGTGTGTAGATAATACACGCTGCACGGTTGTGCATAAATAACCCAATCAGTCGAGTTACTTGTTAGGGACTGAAGGGAGGTCAGGTGCGGAATGTCGAACGTAATCGTAAAAGAGAATGAGACTTTAGACAGTGCATTGCGTCGTTTCAAGAGAAGCTGTGCAAAAGCCGGTATTCAGCAGGAAATTCGTAAGAGAGAGCATTACGAAAAACCAAGCGTAAGACGTAAGAAAAAGTCCGAAGCAGCAAGAAAACGTAAATACAATTAATCATGTTTTATGTGTAACAAATCCCTGAGCATATCAGGGATTTTGTTTTTTGTGCACAGGGGCGCACAGTGGAATATGCTGCCAAAGCAGCGTGCGCCCCGCGCGGCGAGTATGGAAGACTCGTCTTCCATACTCGATTTATAGCAGGAAATTCGCGGAGCGATTTTCTTGTTGGTATATTATCACCCCCTCTCCTAATATTTATAGTATAGAGGAATATGCGGGAGAGATGAGTGTTGAAAAAAGAAAAAAAACGGGCATGTGCTTTGCTGCTGCTGCCTGCGCTGATTATCCACATGGGAATAAGCATTCTTATCATGCCGTCTATGGCTGCATATGCGGCGCCGGAGGTATCCGCGCCTTCGTATGTTGTCATGGAGGCTTCTACGGGACAGATCATCTGTGAACAGGATGCCAATACCAAAAGAAGTCCGGCCAGTATCACCAAGATTATGACTTTACTGATCGTATTTGAACATCTAAAGAGTGGAAGGATAAAACTGGAGGATATGGTGCCGACGAGTGCCTATGCCAAATCCATGGGCGGCTCACAGGTCTTTCTGGAAGAGGGAGAGACTCAGACACTGGACACCATGATAAAGTGTATCACGGTTTCTTCCGGCAATGACGCCAGCGTGGCGGTGGCGGAGTACATAGCGGGCAGCGAAGGCGAATTTGTCAAGCTGATGAATGAAAAGGCGGAAAGCCTCGGTATGCAGAATACACATTTTGTGGACTGCTGCGGGCTGACGGAATCGGAGGACCATTATACCTCGGCCAAAGATGTGGCAATCATGTCCAGAGAACTGATCACCAAATATCCGGAGATCTTTCAATATTCCGGGATCTGGATGGAAGATATTGAACATCATACCGCACAGGGAACTTCCACTTTTACGCTTTCCAGTACCAATAAGCTGTTGAAACAGTACGAATGGGCGACCGGTTTAAAAACCGGTTCTACCTCCAAGGCACTCTACTGCCTTTCGGCGACGGCCAATAAAGACGGTATGGAACTGATCGCGGTCGTTCTGGCGGCGCCGGATGGCAAGTCGAGGTTTGCGGACGCCATTACCCTGTTAAATTATGGATACAGTGTCAGTCAGATGTATGAGGACGAAAATAAGGACGCCCTGCCGCTTCAGAAGGTGGAAGGCGGCGTAGAGGACTATGTGAACCTCACCTATGCGGGCGAATTTCATTATCTGGATACAGCCGGTAATAATCTAAACGATATCGAAAAAGAGATCAGCCTGCCGGAAGTTATCAGAGCTCCGGTGGCCGAGGGCGACGCTATAGGCGAGGCTGTTTATAAGCTGAACGGGAACCGTATCGGCAGCGTATCCATCCAGGCTGCAAAGTCCGTGGAAGAGGCCGGATATCTTGATTATCTGCACCAGATATGGATAAAATTCATTGTTTCGTAACAAGGGATTGCGGTTTGGGGGTATTTTATGATATACTTTATAAGTTGTTTTGGATATTACTTCCGAATGTGTGTTAGAATGTGGAGAACATGAATGATTCCTGTTATACTGAGCATAGCGGCGGCTTTGGTTCTTTTTTTTCTGATTGTCATGTACCTTGACTGCCACCGTCTGGTGATAAGTGAATATGATATAGACTCGAAGAAGATCAACGGTGAATATACCTTTGTACTCTTATCCGATCTGCATAATAAATCTTTCGGAGAAAATAACGAGAAACTGCTTGAAAAAATAGATGCACTGGCTCCGGATGCCGTTCTGGCGGCAGGCGATATGCTGACGGCTTTTGATAACGGCGATAAATGTCAGATCGCGGCGGAGTTCATGAAAAATCTGGCCGGCAGATATCCGGTCTATTATGGTATGGGGAATCACGAGCACCGTATCGGACTGGAACAGGGAGAATACCGCAGGATATACGATTCTTATATGGAGAGCCTGCATGAGTGCGGAATCGATCCGCTTATCAACGAAAGCGTATATCTGCCATCTGCAAACATTGCCATCACAGGTTTGCAGGTGGACAGATGTTACTACCGGAAATTTAGCAGGTATCCGATGCCGCGGGATTATCTGGAGGATCTGCTGGGAAAACCGAAGCGGGATGCCCTGCAGATATTGATCGCACACAACCCGGATTATTTTGAGGACTATGCAAAATGGGGAGCGGATCTGGTCGTTGCGGGACATGTACATGGCGGACTGATGCGCCTGCCGCTCATCGGAGGCGTCATATCGCCGAAACTCACGCTTTTCCCCACATATGATGGCGGAAGGTTTGAGCAGGGCGATACGATGATGATCGTGAGCAGAGGGCTTGGAACACATACGCTGCCGATCCGGATATTCAATCCGGGAGAACTGGTAGTACTCCGGCTGCATCCGAAGCGGAAATGAGAGGTGAAAGATTATGGCAATCCCGGTAAAATTAGAGGTTTTTGAAGGCCCGCTGGATCTGTTGCTGCATTTAATAGATAAAAATAAAGTAGATATCTATGATATCCCGATCGTGGAGATCACGGAGCAGTATCTGGAATATATTAAACAAATGGAAACAGAAGATATGAATGTCATGAGCGAATTTCTGGTGATGGCGGCAACGCTCATTGATATCAAATGCCGGATGCTCTTACCCAAGGAAGTCAATGAGGAAGGGGAAGAGGAAGATCCGAGAGCGGAACTGGTAGAGCAGTTATTGCAGTATAAGATGTGTAAATACATGTCTTATGAATTAAAAGACCGTATGATCGCCGCACAGAGGAATCTTTATAAGAAACCGACGCTGCCTAAGGAAATCCTGGAATATAAGCAGCCTGTTGATTATGAAGAACTGATCGGGGATATGAGTCTGGCCAGACTGCATGAAATCTTTAAGGACATGCTGAAGCGGCAGGTGGATAAAATAGATCCCGTCAGAAGTACTTTTGGTAAGATTGAAAAAGACGAGATTGATATGGATGCCAAGACCATCTACATAGAAGATTATATCAGAGGCCATAAAACATTCAGTTTCCGTAAACTGTTAGAGAGACAGAACAGCAAAATGGAGATCATCGTCACTTTTCTGGTGATATTGGAACTAATGAAAATAGGAAAGATCGGTATCGCACAGGAAGATATCTTCGGAGATATCACGATCACCTCCAAAGAGGCCGTATAGGATAAAAAGCGGTTCATAAGCAGCTTATGGAAAGAGAAAGGCATGGGATTAAGATGGAAAGACAAAAGGCAAAAGCCGTAATAGAGGCGATTTTGTTTACAATGGGAGACTCCGTGGAGATTGACAGACTGGCGGAAGTAATAGAAGAGGACAGGCAGACGACGAAAGAGATACTGGAGGAAATGGATAGAGAATATCAAAAAGAGGAGAAAGGCATTCGATTGACTACTCTGGACAATGCCGTACAGCTCTGCACCAAAGGAGAATTGTACGAGTATCTGGTGAAGATCGCCACGACGCCCAAAAAGAATGTGCTGACGGATACCCTGCTCGAAACTTTGTCCATTGTTGCCTACAAGCAGCCGGTCACGAGGACGGAGATTGAGAAAGTGCGCGGCGTAAGCTGTGACCATGCAATCAATAAATTGCTGGAATATGATCTTATTACAGAGATAGGAAGACTTGACGCGCCCGGACGCCCGCTTCTGTTCGGTACGACGGAACAGTTTCTGCGCTGCTTCGGCGTGAAGTCTCTTGAGGATCTGCCGGAATTAAATCCGGTACAGATTGAGGAATTTAAGCTGCAGGCGGAGTCAGAAGTACAGATGCAGCTCGATATCTGACCGTTTTGGATATGTCTCGATATGCCCTTTCTTTTTGGGACTATTTCGATTTCTCATTCAACTGTTTCATGATGGCCAGAAGACTGGTGATCGCCGTATCATCCAGTTTTCTGGCTTCTTCGATAAAATCTCTTAGTTTTTCGGGACAGGCGTTGCCTTCATCAAAAAACTCCTGCGGCGTGATGCCCAGAAAATCGCAGATATAGAAAAAAGACTGCATCGACGGCAGGGATTTTCTGTTTTCTATGGTATTGATATAATTATTAGCCTGTCCTAAAGATAAAGACATATCCCGTGCGGATATGCCTTTTTGTATTCGCAGCTCGGCCAGTCTGTCGGGGAAAAATTTTTCATACATCATGAGTTACCACCTTCTGTAATAGATTGTACATTATATATAGGTTTCATTCGATAAATGTAATGAGGTGTTTTTGTTGACATAAAAGATATAATCTAATATAATGGAAAATGTGTTAGTTTAAATTTAGCAAAATTTAATAAAAAAAATATATATGCAGTAATATCTATTTTTTATGAACTATTTCACGAATGTATGTGCTGAGAAAGGACATTGTTATAGAAATGGATACAGACGTTTACCATAAAAGAAAAGAGCATACACAGAAAGAAAACGCAGGCGTCGGCGCTCTATCGGGGGGGGTAATGACCAAAGTCCCGATCTTTCCCGGATACCGGGCGGAGAAAGCGAAGAGATCCGGGAAGTCGTTCTGCTCATAAGGACGATAGAGTGGATAGAGGAGCTGGAGAAACAGGCCGTAAAGCATAAACTGGCAGCGGATAACCTGAGCGCGATAGAAAAATGTAAAGAGCAGATAACGGCGGAAAATGTGAATCGGAGTGAGATTAATTCTGCGGTGGAGAAACTGCTGGAAAGTATCAGCCTTGAACTTTTACCGGACGCCGAAGAGAAAGATAATGGCATGAAAACAGTATCCGTACAGGTGTTTAAGCTGCAGATCCAGAAAATAGCACAGAAATGCCATGTAGAGAATGAATCGGCACTGGAATTTATGGCGGAGCGCGAAAAAGCGGTGATTAGAAAAGCGTATGGAAATATGCAGAAGATTTCCGCTGTCAAAACATCTTCAGCGGAAAGGAAAAATGAAAATCTGTATCTGGAATTTTTTCAGAATATCAAAAAAGAATTTGACAAAGCGGCGGTGCTCCTGCTTCGGGAACTTTTGAAAAACTCTGCCCAGAATTACGATCAGATACAGGAAGAGATGCGGAACATGTTCCAGAGTATCGGAGAATATCTGCCCGGCAAAGGGATGAAAAAGACCTATGGCGAATATGAAAAGCGGAAGGGCGCACTGGATAAGGATGCACAGGATAAAGCCGGGAAACTGGAGTTTGGAGGCGGCGAAATCCTTTCTTTTGGAGAAAAGACGAAAGATACTGTTAAAAATATCTGTAAAAAATGGAATCAGAAGCGGAAAATATTAACAATGGCGCCGCTGCTGCTTTTATTGTGCAGTTTTGTGGTCGAGGCAGTTATCACACCTGTTGATGTGCTTTTTGCCGATCTGAAATCTTTGCTGGTCTTTATCATAGTTTTGATCGTTGCTTTTTATGTGGTCTATCTCAAACTTTTGAAACTCTGGTGCAACGCTCAGATAGATAAACAGTGCGAGGATTATCTGAAAACACAACTGGCACAGTTTCGACATAATAATACGATAATGTTCCAGATGGAAGATGCGATGCAGAAGGCCGTAGAAGAATATGAAGAGGAAAATCTTGCCGCCCTGGAACAGTTTTTTGCTGCGATAGAACGCGGCTCCACAGGAGAGGAAACGGCGGAGGCAGGCTGGTTTATCCATTTGAAGGAACAGTGGGAGCGCATATCAGCCTGACCAATATGACCAATACGAACGGATTAGATTTTGCAGTATATGGATATTGATTAATCCGCTAAAATAGTATATGATAAGATAGGTTATGGTATGGTTACATATTCTACGGGAAAACAAATGGAAAAACTGATTGATATCCATTCCCATATTTTATTCGGGATGGATGATGGCGCAGGAGATCTGGATACGAGCATACAGATGCTGCGGATCGCGGCAAAGGATGGCATCTCGGCCATTATTTTAACGCCCCACAATAAACCGGGACACCACAGGATAGATTCGGCCCGTGTGGCGGAGAAAATGGCTCAGTTAAAGACTTATCTGGCGCAGGAGGATATTGCCATCAGGCTTTATCTGGGAAATGAACTGTACTACCGGAGCAGGCTGATATGGGAGATCGAAGACGGACAGGCGTACACGCTTGCCGGCTCCCGTTATGTACTGGTCGAGTTCAGTCCGTCAGATGACTACGGCTATATCCGCAACGGTATCAATGAGATTTTGATGGGCGGCTATTATCCCATTCTGGCCCATGTGGAACGATACCGGAATGTCTGCATGAAAAAAGATGGCATTGCCGATCTGGCGGATATGGGCTGCTATATCCAGGTGAACGCCGACAGCATCATGGGAAAATACGGGATGAAAACGGCTTCTTTTACCAGAAAACTGTTAAAGCAGCATCTGGTGCATTTTATCGCCTCAGATGCGCATGACCCCGAAAGAAGGGCGCCGCACCTTGCCGGATGTGCCGCTTATGTTACAAGAAAATACGGGGAAAGCTATGCAGGAAAACTCTTTGTGGAAAATCCGGAACGTATTCTTGAGGATGGCGCGATAAGTGCCGGTGAAGAGTGAACAATCTGTGAAAAGTAAATGATCTGTGAAGAATGAAGAAAATGAGAACACAATAAAAGGCCCAAATATCACAGGCTGAGAGAAGGGCATGGTTATTAAAATGGATAAACGTAATGATGAGATCGAAATTGATCTGCTTGAAGTGATTCATATATTGATTAACAGACTCTGGCTCATTGCCGGCGCAGGCTTATTTGTTGCGGTCATCTGTTTTATCATCAGCAAATTTATCTTAACGCCGACCTATGAATCAACGACGAAAATTTATATTTTGAATAAATCCGACAATACGACGGTCACTTACAGCGACGTACAGATGGGCACACAGCTGACCAAAGACTACGCCGAACTGATCAACAGCCGCTATGTTTTGGAGAAGGTAATTGATAAACTTGCGTTACACGATATGGAGTACGACGATCTGTTAGGAAAAGTATCGGTCAATACGCCCGCGGATACGCGTATCGTCTCCATTACCGTAGAACATACCGATCCTGTGCAGGCCAGAGATATCGCGGACTGTATCCGGGAAGTGGCGGGAGAACATATCCAGAATGTCATGGATATCGACGCGGTCAATGTTGTAGAACCAGCCAACCTGCCCACGGAAAAAGCCGGGCCGAGCGTGGTCAAATGGACGCTGTTCGGCGGGATCGCAGGCGTGCTTTTTCTAAGCGTCGTCATTCTCATACTCTATCTGTTGGACGATACCATCAAATGTTCGGAAGACGTTGAGAAATACTTAGGACTCAGCACATTGGCGCTGATACCGATCGCCATAGAAGAAGAGAACATGAAAAAAGGAAAGACAAAGAGGAAATAGTCATGCAGGAAGTAAAGCTGCAATTTGAACAGAATACAGATTTCCGCATGAAAGAAGCCTTTAAGACGCTGCGCAGCAATATTGAATTCTGCGGTGACGATGTGAAAGTGATCGCAGTAACAAGCTGTACGCCGCATGAAGGCAAGTCCAGCGTGGCGATGGAAATGGCCAAGGCTTTTGCAGAAGCGGGAAACAGGACTTTATTGATAGACGCCGACATGCGTAAATCCGTACTGGTCGGCAGATACAGGACCGGCGGCGTGAAACTGGGTCTGAGCCACTGTCTGGTCGGAAAATATAAATACACGGACGTAATGTGCCAGACCAATATCCCGCATTTATACATGATCTTCTCCGGCCCTGTACCGCCGAATCCGAGCGAACTATTAGGCAGCGAGAAATTTTCGGGCATGTTAAATGTGTTAAAAAATCCTTTTGCCTATGTGATCATTGATACGCCGCCGCTTGGCAGCGTGATCGACGCGGCAGTCGTGGCCAAAAGCTGCGATGGCACCGTATTAGTCGTAGAGAATAACGCGGTCAGTTACCGTTTTGTCCAGAAGGTAAAAGAACAGCTTGATAAATCCGGCAGCCGTATTCTGGGCGTAGTCCTTAATAAAGTAGAGATGAACAGCAAGGGCTATTATGGCAATTATGGAAAATACTACGGCAAGTATTATGGTAAATATTACGGAAGATACGGCTCCGAAGCAAAGGCCAGGGAAAAAACCGAAAAAAAAGGCCGAGCCGCAGACGTCTTCTCATAACGGCCATTAGTATTGCACTGGTTATCGGACTTTTGTCCGGCAGTTTCGGTATCGTCAGGGCGGTAGGGAAAAGCCGTCTGCGGCATAATATGGAAAATACGCAGCCTATCCTGCAAAGCACCGCAGATACGGAGCCCGCAGACGAAGAAGAGGCGCGCACCTGGCAGGAAGGCTGGGTCAGGTATAACGACACAATTTATGAATATAACGATGATATCATGACATTCCTCGTAATGGGGATAGACAAGGACAGCGATGCCGTAAAAGTTGCCGAAGGAACTGACGGCGGGCAGGCGGATGCTCTTTTCCTTGTAGTCATGGATCCGCAGGATAAAAGCATTAAAGTCATCGGCATCAACAGAAATACGATGACAGACATAGAACTGTATGATGAAGAGGGGAATTATCTGACAAACGCCAGCGCGCAGATCGCCGTACAGCACGGGTTCGGCGATGGCATGGAAGAAAGCTGCGAGTACCAGCGCAGGGCAGTAGCCAATTTGTTCTATAATCTGCCCATTCACGGTTATGCCGCAATCAATATGAGCGCCATTGCCACTATAAATGATGCGGTAGGCGGCATCAAAGTCACAGTACTTGAAGATATGACCGCCATAGACGAGGTTTTCGTAAAAGACGAGCAGGTTCATTTAATGGGGGACGAGGCTTTCTGGTATGTAAAATACAGAGATACTGATATTTTCGGTTCCGCAGATATGCGTCTGGCCAGACAGGAACAATACCTGAACGGCTTCATAGGAGCAGCCAGACGCGCGGCGAAGAAAGATATGTCAGTGGTACTGGATCTGTACCGGGCGATATCGCCGCAGATGGTCACCGATATCTCGCTGGATGAAGCGCTGTATCTTGCTTCGGAGATATCCGATTACCGTTTTGATGCGGACTGCTTCTATACACTAGAGGGCGAGACTGTTATGGGTGAAGCATTCGAGGAGTTTTATCCGGATGAAGATGCTTTATATGAGCTGATTATCAATGTTTTTTATAAAGAAATAGATTAGTGTGAGAAGGCATATAATGAAGCATGGAAAATATTTGTCAGTTATATTTTGGCTTACCATCATGATGATGGGAACTGTTGGGTGCGGAGAGGATACCCCGCAAACTTCGACAGAACCGGAGCAGACAGAAGATTCTGTACAGGAGATGCCGGAATCTACGGTATCCGGACTGCCCGACGAGGACATGGCGGCAGAGCCGGAGAGTGCGGCTGCCGAAGCGGCCGGTATCGCGAACGAGAGCGCCGAAGATACACAGATAGATTTTGCCCTGTTAAAAGAAGAAAACCCCGACATTTTTGCCTGGATCTACATACCGGGCACCGGGATAGACTATCCCGTATTGCAAAGTGAAGAAGCGGATGATTTTTATGAGCATCATGACGCGTATGGTAAGGCGGATGAGGGCGGCGCGGTTTATATCGAACTGGCGAATCTGACAAGTATGTGCGACTTTAACACCGTTCTCCATGGCAGGACAGGCGCAGATGAAAACGGCCTGTTCGCGGATCTGTACCGTTTCGCAGATCCGGACTTTTTCGAGGAACACGAACAGATATATATTTATCTGGAAGACAATGCACTGACCTATGAAGTGTTCGCCGCATACGAAAGAGAAAACACGAGCCTGATCCGGAGTTATGATTTTACTTATCTGTCCGGCTGTGAGCAGTTTCTGGAGGATCTGTATGCGACAAGGGATATGAGTATGAATCTGCGGGAAGGCTGGGAAGACGTCACGCCTTATCACTTTCTGATCACCTTAACGACAGGGCGGGAAGATAACGCAGAAAAGCAGTTCGTAGTCATTGCGGCGCTCATGCAGGATGCCGCAGGAACCATAGACAGGGTGGTCACGGAATAGGAAGATAGGCTGTTTGCGCATAGAATAATATGATATCGTTATTTTCGCTGAAAAAGCGTAAATATATACCACACTCAGGAATCTGAAAGGAGAGTTCATAATGAAAAAATTATTAGCGTTTACTCTGGCAGGCGTCATGGTATTTTCCACGCCTGTTCTGGCGGCAACAAGTCCTACGGCACAGGCGGTCGTTGCCTCGGTGGCGGCACAGACCGTAGCGGATGCAGCGGCGGCGGAGAACAAAACAGTGGGAGAATACCTGAACAATGCCGTTACACAGGTGCCGGGTCTTGATGAGGTGACACCGATCGGACAGGGCGGTCATGTTATCATTAACGGTGCACCCAGCAATCAGGTATTTTCCGTATTGAAACCGGAGCGCAAGGAAGTAGATTCCGCCAAAGCATATGCAGAGACTTTAAGCGGTAAGATACTGAACGTGGCAAAGATCAATGCCTCTATCCGTAATTTCCAGACGGCAACAGTCAACTTCTATGTGAAAGGCATCGCTGCAGGACAGAATATCAAAGTCTATCAGCTGATCGATGGCGTATGGGTAGAACTGACTGTAGTTGAGATCAGAGAAGATCATATCGTAGTCGATATGACGTCTCTGGGAACACTGGCCTTCATCGAAGTGCCTGTTGAATTGACTGAACAGTAGACAGTAACGCGTACTGCTGCCGGCAGCGGCAGTACGTCTTTGACAGAGAATCCAGGGGGATGAGTATATGAGTGTTATGGAAAGTTCTTATACGAATACCATTACGAATACCATTGCTGCACCAGTGCCTCAGATGAAAAAGGCGGTCAGTAACCGGACTCACATGCGTGAAGTATATCAAAAAAAGAGCTCCGTATATAAATGTATGAAAAGATGTATGGATGTTTCTTTATCAGGATTGGCGCTCATTGTCCTCTCACCTGTATTTCTTGTCACGGCGGCGGCTATAAAATTGGAGGACAACGGCCCGGTCTTCTTTACGCAGCCAAGAGCCGGTAAGGATATGAGACCTTTTAAAATTTATAAGTTCCGCAGTATGCGCATCCATGCGGAGGATGAACTGGCAGAGATGATGGCGGATAACGAACAGACTGGTCACGCTTTTAAGATTAAGGACGATCCGCGCATTACCAGAGTCGGTAAGTTCATCAGGCGTTTTTCCATCGATGAACTGCCGCAGCTTCTCAATATCATCAAGGGCGATATGAGTATCGTCGGGCCAAGACCTATCCTGATGTTCCAGATGGAGGAGTGTAGCCAGTACGAAAAACAGCGCCTCATCGTGCAGCCGGGGCTTACCTGTTACTGGCAGATCGGCGGCAGAGCCAATATCAAATGGGACGAATGGGTGGAACTGGATCTGGATTACATAGAGGATATGAGCCTGTGGACGGATATCAAGATGATCGTGAAGACAATCCCGGCGGTAGTGGATCGGGAGGGGGCGTATTAGGTTGAAATGTCTGACGGGACAATGAAAATTTATACGATATGATAGACATAAAAAAGAAACGAGCACCCCGCTTGAGCAATAAAGCTGTACGACAAAAAACCCGCTTCTTTATGCTATAGTTTAATAGGGATTGCGGTATTTGTCAAGTGTGAGGAAATGGATAGATAGCGCAGTTTATTGTAGGAATGAAAGTGCATAGGTATTGAAAAGATTAGAAAAGTAGAGTCCCGATGTAAGATATGATGTGGCTTATGTCGGGAGTTTTATGTTTTAAAATACTTATGTATTGTGAAAATGTAATATACATAACACATATAATGGTGGGCATATTGATGAAAATAGTAATTACAAAAATAATTTTTTTCTTTGCAGAAAAGTTTAAGCATATGGGGAAAGTAAGAATTAAGATTAAAAGTTTTTTCTTCCCTTGTTATAGGTTTGTGTGCAGAGTTTTATGGAAATATGACTATCTTTATCTTTATCATGTTGAATTACCAGTTACACAGAAATGTTCTTTGAAATGTGAAAAATGCTGTTTTCTTATGCCCTATTTTAAGAATCCTATAGATTATAAAGTAGAAGATTTATTAGGATATATAGATAGACTATTTGAATGTGTAGATGCAATACAAATTTTTCGTATTCTTGGAGGAGAACCGTTTCTGTATAAAGATTTAGGATCTATCATAAAGAAGGTATTGGAATGTCCTAAAGTAAAGACAGTCGATATTGTAACTAATGGAACGATCATACCAGACGAAAACATATTATCTATAATGAAAGATTCTAAGTTGACAGTTCAGGTTAGTGATTATGGAAAATATTCAAGAAACAAAATTGAACTGAAGGCTATGTGTGATAGAGTGGGAGTTAAATGTGTTATAAGAAGTGAAAAAGAAAAAGGCTGGTTTGATGCAGGTAATTTGGAAAATAGAGGAAGGGATGTACATGGAATGAAGAAACAAATGAAACACTGTGGTAATATTTGCCGTAGTTTTCATAATGGAAGACTTTATTTTTGCCCACGTGCATCGTTTGGAACTAAATTAGGGATTCCGGATCACCGAAAAGATTATGTTGATTTTAATGAGTGTTATAGTAGAAAACAATTAAGGCAAAAAATATATGAACTGAATCAAAAAAAATATCTGACAGCGTGTAATTATTGTGACGAGGGAACCGATAAGTTTATTCCAATTCCTGTAGCAGAACAGTTAAAGGATTAATAAGTTGGATGTATAAAATATAATTCTGATTTAAATGCTTTAATATGAGGAGCATATATAAGTGAAAAAAATTTTAATATATAACAATAATTTTTATCCGGAAATTTCTTCTTTAGCACAATTATATACGGACTTAAGTAGTGAATTGACAAAAGAATTTGAAGTAAATGTTATTTGTGCGGTGCCTTCTTACATTGGTGATGTGGAAAAAGGATATTTAAAAAAGTGGCTTTTTACAGAGAAATATAAAGGTATAAATATATATAGAGTACGAGTTTTGCCATTTGATAAAAAAAAGAAAATAAGCAGATGCATCAGTATAATAGGATATTTTATATATGCAATAGCAGCATTATTTAAAATTGGTAACGTAGACGTTATATTGGCAGTATCTCAGCCGCCTATATTAGGTGGTTTATTGGGAGTGATTGCTAAAATTATTAAAAGAAGAAAATTAATATATAATATTCAGGATTTTAATCCAGAGCAAATAGTTGCGGTTGGCTATAGTAGAAATAAGATACTGCTAAATTTACTATTGACACTTGATAAAATTAGTTGCCGATATGCAGACAAAGTTGTTGTAGTAGGAAAAGATATGGTAGATACGATATATAAAAGGTTTGATAATAAAGGAAAACTTTTTGATATAATATTTATTAATAATTGGGTAGATGAAAAAAAACTATATCCTTTAAATATGCACCATGATAAAGTGAGACAGTTTAAACAACAGTATGGTTTAGAAAATAAATTTATTTTTATGTATTCTGGGAATATTGGTTTAATCTATGATTTAGAAAATATTATAAAGGTTATTGGAAAATTTAAAGAATATAAAGATATTGCGTTTGTTTTTGTAGGAGAGGGTAATGTTAAAGAAAAATTACAAGATTATGTAGCAATAAAAAGACTAACAAATGTTTTTTTTATCCCATATCAGGATAATGACAAGATAATATATAGTTTAAATACAGCAGACGTTCATTTTGTGGTAAATGCAAAGGGAATGAAAGGCGTTGCCTGTCCAAGTAAATTATATGGGGTAATGGCAGTTGGAAAACCAGTGCTTGGTGTTTTGGAAAAGGGTACTGAAGCTAGAGGTATTATCGAGGATTCTAAGTGCGGTTATGTAACAGAGCCAGAAAATTATTCTGAAATTGAGAAATTAATCATTAAGATGTATACAGAAAAGTCAAAATTATCAGAGCTTGGTAATAATGCGAGGGCGTATTTATGTGATTATTTGAGTAGGGAAAAATCAATAAATAAATATAGGGAAACGCTTAAAAAATTAATTGAGGATCAAATATAATATGAAAATAATTCAGATTAATGAGTATTGCGGAATAGAAAGTACAGGAAAGATTTGCTTTGAACTAGCAAAAATGTTAGAGAATAAAGGAGATATTTGTCGTATTGTTTATGGACGTAAAAAGGCGTCTGCGGAAGCTGAGAAATATGGAGTTCGTATGACAAATGACTTAGGGATTCGTTTACATGGAGTTGAGACGCGTGTACTTGATAACCATGCCTTTTCATCAACGTTTGAGACAAAAAGGATAGTATCTTTTCTGGAAAAATTTAAGCCGGATATAATACACCTGCATAATCTACATGGTTACTATATTAATGTGGAAATACTATTTAAATATATTAAGAAAAAAAATATACCAATTATATGGACATTACATGATTGTTGGGCTATAACAGGTCATTGTGCACATTTTTCACATAGCTGTGATAACTGGAAAACAGGGTGCCATCATTGCGGGCAAATAAGAGAGTATCCTGCGAGTTATGTTGTGGATGCTTCAAAAAAAAACTGGAAAAAGAAAAAAGACCTATTTACTGCATTGGAAAATGTTGTTATTACGGCGCCTTCATTTTGGCTTTCAAGAGTAGTAAAGGATTCCTATTTGAGTAAATATCCGGTAAATATAGTACCGAATGGTATTGATTTAAATGTTTTTTATCCTAGAGATAACAATATATTTTATAAAAAGTTTGGGAATAAAAAAATCATTTTAGGTGTTGCCAGTATATGGAATAGAAACAAGGGAATAGATGATTTTATCACATTGTCTAACATGTTGGATGATCAAAGATTTCAAATTGTTTTAGTAGGCGGAGGAATAAAAGAAAAGGATTTTCCTTCTAGCATTCATGTTATAGAAAAAGTAGATAGTGCAGATGTGTTAGCAGAGATATATTCAAGTGCAGATATATATGTGAATTTGAGCAAAATTGAAATTTTTGGATTGACTACTGTAGAAGCCTTAGCGTGTGGCTGTCCAGTTATAGTTTATGAAGCGGGAGGGAGTGGCGAAAGTGTTGGAGAGCAATGTGGAAAAGTAATTGCAAATGGTGATCTAAAAAGTGTAATTGATATAATACAAAGTATGATATTATATGACAGAACTAGTGTTAAAAATATTTGTGTTCAACAGGCAGAAAAGTATTCTATAGAATATATGTTGAAAAAATATTATGATTTATATAAAAAAATGCTTTGTCTACATAAAAATATGGTGAAATATGAGTAAAAAAAAGGTGGGAATTATACGTTTATATTGTGGTGATTCTGGACAACCTCAATATTACAATATGCAGGAACTTGGTTTGGCAAAGGAATATGTTAAGAATAATTATATGGTTTATATTATTATTCTTAAGAAAGGAAATTTCAAAAAAACTTATCAAAGAGTAGAAAAAAATATAGTATTTATTTTTCCTCAAACTTTTAATGTGCTCAATCATGGTATATTTTCAATTAAGATTATCAGAGAATTACAACTGGATCTGATTCATTTAAATAGTGATAATCAGCTTTTTGTCCCTATTATTCTTAATTATTGTAAAAGAAATAGTATTGAAGTGTATAATTATGTGGGTATGATATTTTCGGGGGCGGGGAATAAATTAAAAAAAGCCTTAGCAGATGTAGCTGCATGGGTTAATATATACTATTATCGTAAATTTCCAACAATAGCGAAGACAGATGCTGTAAAAATGGAAATGGAGAAGTGTAATATTAAAAATGCAGAGGTTGTACCTGTAGGATTAGATGTTGACGATATTTGTCTAAGCAACGAATCAAAAGAAGTTTTTAAAAAAAGATTTCATCTGCCACTAAATAAAAAAATAATATTGTTCATAGGTAGGATGCAAGAGGAAAAGAGCCCATTAGAAGCCCTTGATTTATTAGAATCTCTTACGGAAGACTATATTATGGTAATGATAGGGGAGGGAAAGTTAAGTCAGAAAATAGATGAAAGGATAATAAAGAGGAATTTAGATGGTAGAGTGTATCGCATACACAAAGTAATGAATAGAGAAATATATCAGTATTATCAATGTGCTGATTATTTTATTAATTTAAATAGAAATGAATTGTTCGGAATGTGCATTTTAGAAGCGATGTATAGTGGATGTATTGTAATAGCTGTAAGAGCGCCAGGCCCAAATATGATATTAACGGATAAAGTAACGGGATTTTTGGCTGATAATATAAATGATATAAAGTTGATATTGGAAGGTCATATCGAAAATAGCGATAAAATAAAGCAGTTAGCGTATGAAGAAGTATGTAATAACTATTTATGGGAAAAAAGCTATAAAAAAATAGAGGAGTATAGAAAAAAATATAGATTATCATGAAAATACGTATTAATAAAGAAAAGTTGTTTTGTGCAATGACGTGCATGTATGTTTTTGCAACTATAATTGTAGACTTTTTTCGTAAATTGGGAAATGAACAAAGTTTGGAAGTGATAAGAAATATTATCTATATTATTTGTTTTTTATATGTAATAATACATATATATTTGAATCGGAAAATTAAATTGGATATTATTTTCTTATTAATTTTTCCATTGCAGGCATTTATTACTTTATGGATTACACCTGAGATTAAGCCAGTTCTTTCTTTCTTTATTTTATATTATTTTTCACGTGATTTTGTTGGATATTATCTGTTTTCAAGACTGTGTACTCCTGAGATATTCAAAAATAGTAGATGGCTATTATTTATTATTGCTTTGCTTTATAGTATGGTGATTGTGTTACAAGGGTTTAGATCTGATAATTATATGTTGTCATCATATAATCTGATAATTCCTGCAAGTATATTGCTAATTTATGGAATGAAGGATTTTAAAATAGTATATCTTTTTGGTGGATTTATATCATGTTTGACAATATTATTATATGGTGCAAGAGGAGCGCTTGTTTGTGTTGGAATTGCAATTATTCTATTTATGATTAACGATTTTTTTAAAGAAAAAATTTCTGTAGGAAAAGTTGTGTTGACAGCCTGTATTATTATGGGAGGAGTAGGCGTAATACTTAATTTTAATCAAATACTAATAAGGGTTTATGAATTGACAGGTTCAAGAACAATTAGATTGATATTATCGGGGAATATAATAAATGGCTATGGTAGAGCAAAAACATATAATGCCTTTTGGAATGAAATAACTGCCAATCCATTTGTATATAGAGGTATATTATCGGATAGAATACTAGCAGCGGAGATGATGAATCAGCCGGTTTCGAGAGGTACATATGCACATAATATCATTTTTGAGATTATATATGAGTATGGGATTGTTTTGGGAACTCTTATATTACTGTTTATTTTTGGATGTTTTGGAGTTTGTATTTATAAAATAATCAAAAAGAATAATAGAGATTTATTTATTCTTTTTATCTCAATATTTCCGGCTGGTTTTTGCTCATTATTTTTTTCTGGTTCGTATTTAAGTACACATTATTTTTGGATGTTGGTTGGACTGACATATAATGTTTTAAAAGGAAAGTTTTCAAACCTATGATGAGGTATAGTGATGGTCAAGATACAGAAAAATATAATTTATCAAGCTATATATCAGGTTGTAGTTGCATTAACACCATTAATTACCTCACCCTATATTTCAAGAGTTTTAGGTGTAAAAAACTTAGGTATTTATTCATATACATATGCAATGGTTAGCTATTTTATGTTGTTTTCAATGTTAGGAATTACGAACTATGGAAGCAGAGAAATTGCAATAAGCTGTATACGTGGTAAGGAATGTAGGGATAGAACTTTTGGAGAGATATTTCCTATACAGTTTTTTATGACAGTAATTATGATAGGTTTATACATTTTGTATTTTATTCTGGCAGTCAGGGAAAACAGAATTGTGGTTGCTATACAAATGATAAACATTATCAGCTGTTTATTTGATGTTAATTGGTTTTTTGTTGGTATTGAGAAAATAAAAGTAATAGTTATTAGAGGGATTGTTGTAAAATTTATAACTGTTTTCTGTATTCTTTTTTTTGTGAAAAGTGAAAATGATTTATGGATATATGTAGTCATTATGTCAGTAAGTACATTAATAAATAATTTGATTTTATGGATATATATTTTTTCAGACCTAGAGTTAATCATTCCTTCTTTAAAAGACGTTTTAAAACATATTAAACCATGTTTCATATTGTTTCTGCCAGTATTATCCAGTTCAGTATATAGAATAATGGACAAAACAATGGTTGGTAGGCTTAGTGACTATGAACAACTGGGATTTTATTATAATGCTGATAAAGTTATCAATATTCCTATTTGTCTGGTATCAGGAATATCGATGATATTATTGCCGCGAATGACACGCTATATACATAATAATGAAATAGAAAAAGCTAACATGCTTTTTTCTCAATCAATTGATATTTTTTTGGGTCTTTCATGTGCGGTAGGATTTGGGATTGCATCCGTTGCAAAAGAATTTATTCCTTTTTTCTTTGGTAGTAATTATTATGAGTGCGTTTTATTGGTAATAATATTTTCGCCTGCTTTTATAATCAAATCTATGTCTATGTGCATTAGATATGTATATTTGATTCCCAATAAACAAGAAAAAATATATAATTTTGCAATTTTGGGAGGTGTAGTTGTAAATCTTATATTAAACTTTTGGTGGATTCCTTATTATGGTGCTAAAGGGGCTGTGTGTGCGACCTTGCTGACTGAGTTAACAGTTTGTATAATACAAATAAGTGGAATTGAAAAATCTGTTAGAAGAAGTATTATTAGAAAACAATTACTATATTATTTTGTTAACGCTACTATTATGTGCATATTGATATACTATGTAGAATATTTAGATTGTGCAAATAGCGTAAAACTGCTGCTTAAAATATTTTTTGGAATAGGAATTTATTTAGGTTTATGTTTATGGGAATGGGGACATAGTAGAGACAAAATTTTTATGCAATATATAAGTTCAATAATTATGTTGTTGAGAAAAATAAATATTTGAGTAGGATAATGATTGGAAAGTGGCAAAATATCATACAAAACCAGTTGACAAACAGTCACTTTTCATATTATGATAAGCATATCAGAAAATTTCTAATATTGTGCGTTTCGCACATTCAGACAGTTTCTGTCGGATTTTCTACACATCATTTAAATAAGACAGGAACTGATACAGGTGATGCACATATCGGTGTCCTGTCGGCATACGGGAGGATACTATATGAAGAATAACAAAAGAATTGCAGATGACAAAAGAGCCACAGACAGTAAAAGAAGTACGGGCAATGAAAGAAACACGGGCAGTAAGAGAATTGGGCGGATCATAAAACTGAAACTGCCGTGGCGCCGGAAAGTACGCAGGGACGTCAAGGACAGGCTGTTCCGGTTCCTGTTTGAGAAAGACAGAGAAGCCCTGTTACAGCTCTATAATGCCTTAAATGACACGGATTATCGTGACTCGTCAGCCTTACAGATCGTGACCATAGAGAGCGTGGTCTATGTAGTGATGAAAAACGACCTGGCCTTTGTACTGGCAGGGACATTAAACCTTTACGAACACCAGAGCACTTATAATCCGAACATGCCGGTACGCTTTCTGATCTATCTGGCGGAAGAATACCAGAAGCTGATAGACCGCGTGGGAGTGAGCCTTTATGGTTCTTCTATGATAGAGCTGCCCACGCCAAGGTGCGTTGTTTTTTACAATGGAGAAAAAGACGCGCCGGAAGAGAGTACTCTAAGACTGTCGGATGCCTTTGTTGACAAAGAGCGTCCGGGGGATGTAGAGTTACAGGTGAGGATGCTGAACATCAACTACGGACACAATAAGGAACTGATGGATAAGTGCCGGATGCTGGCGGAGTATGCAGAGTTCGTGGAAATAAGCAGACAGCATGTCAGAAAAGGAATGGATTTGCAGAAAGCTTTAAATGCGGCAATCGACTACTGTCTGGAACATGGAATCTTATATGATGTATTAAGAGAACACCGATCGGAGGTATTGGGGATGCTGCTGGAAGAATTTGATGCGAAAAAGTATGAGAGAACGATACGGATGGAAGGGATGAGGCAGGGAGAACAACAAGGAATCGACCGGGCCAACCGATTGACGAAGCTCCTGATCGAGCAGAACCGGATAGAAGACTTGAAGCGTACCTTAGAAGATCCGGTGTATCAGGAGTCGCTGTTTGATGAATTTAAAGAACTATTAAAATAACTTTTGTTGCTTTTTGCTGTTTGATTTGGATTTAATGCTTGAAAATGGCGTGACCAGAACGATAAAAAAGAGTAAATTGAACATTTGATTGAAAGCATCTATCGTAGAATAGCGATTATCATGCAAGCAAACATAATTGGTAAAATATCATACAAAACCAATTGACAAACAGTCACTTTTCATATAAGATAAAATCATCAGAAAATTTCTAATATTGTGCGCTTCGCACATTCAGACAGTTTCTGTCGGATTTTCTACACATTATTTAAATAAGACAGGAACTGATACGAAATTGTGCGCATATTGGTGTCCTGTCGGCATACGGGAGGATACTATATGAAGAATAACAAAAGAAGCACAGGCAGTAAAAGTAACACAGACAACAAAAGAAGCAAACGGGCTATGAGATTGAAGTTACCATGGCACCGGAAAGTACGCAGGGACGTCAAGGACAGGCTGTTCCGATTCCTGTTTGAGAAAGACAGAGAAGCCCTGCTACAGCTCTATAATGCCCTAAATGGCACAGATTATCGCGACTCGTCAGCTTTACAGATCGTGACCATAGAAAGCGCGGTCTATGTAGTGATGAAAAACGATCTGGCCTTCGTACTGGCAGGGACATTAAACCTTTACGAACACCAGAGCACTTATAATCCGAACATGCCGGTACGCTTTCTGATCTATCTGGCGGAAGAATACCAGAAGCTGATAGACCGCGTGGGAGTGAGCCTTTATGGTTCTTCTATGATAGAGCTGCCCACGCCAAGGTGCGTTGTTTTTTACAATGGAGAAAAAGACGCGCCGGAAGAGAGTACTCTAAGACTGTCGGATGCCTTTGTTGACAAAGAGCGTCCGGGGGATGTAGAGTTACAGGTGAGGATGCTGAACATCAACTACGGACACAATAAGGAACTGATGGATAAGTGCCGGATGCTGGCGGAGTATGCAGAGTTCGTGGAAATAAGCAGACAGCATGTCAGAAAAGGAATGGATTTGCAGAAAGCTTTAAATGCGGCAATCGACTACTGTCTGGAACATGGAATCTTATATGATGTATTAAGAGAACACCGATCGGAGGTATTGGGGATGCTGCTGGAAGAATTTGATGCGAAAAAGTATGAGAGAACGATACGGATGGAAGGGATTAGAGAAGGGATAGAAGAAGGAAAGCGACAAGGAATAGAAGAAGGCAGGAGACAAGGAGCAGAAGAAGGTAAAAAGCAGATAGAACGGGTCAATCGCTTGAACCGTCTGTTGTTGAAGCAGAACCGGATAGAAGACCTGCATCGCTCTTTTGAAGATTCCAGCTATCAAGAATTGCTACTTAATGAATATGAAGAACTATTAAAATAACGCTAGTTGTATTTTGCTGTCTATTTGAGCATTTGAGAAAACAGCTATACATAGAATAACGATTATTATGTAAGTGAACATAATTCCATAAACAAATAATTGACAAACAACAGATTTTATATTATGATAAAATCATCAGAAAATTTCTAATATTGTGCGCTTCGCACATTCAGACAGTTTCTGTCGGATTTTCTATACATTATTTAAATAAGACAGGAACTGATACGAAATTGTGCGCATATCGGTGTCCTGTCGGCATACGGGAGGATACTATATGAAGAATAACAGAAGAAGCACAGCTGGCAAAAGAAGCACAGGCAGTAAAAGAAGTACGGGCAATAAAAGAAACACAGACAGTAAGAGGATTGGACGAATTGTAAAACTGAAGTTACCATGGCGCCGGAAAGTACGCCGGGATGTCAAGGACAGGCTGTTCCGATTCCTGTTTGAGAAAGACAGGGCGGCTTTACTGCAACTCTATAATGCCTTAAATGGCACAGATTATCGTGACTCGTCAGCTTTACAGATCGTGACCATAGAAAGCGCGGTCTATGTAGTAATGAAAAACGACTTGGCCTTCGTACTGGCAGGGACATTAAACCTTTACGAACACCAGAGCACCTATAACCCCAACATGCCGGTACGCTTTCTGATCTATCTGGCGGAAGAATACCAGAAGCTGATAGACCGCGTGGGAGTGAGCCTTTATGGTTCTTCTATGATAGAGCTGCCCACGCCAAGGTGCGTTGTTTTTTACAATGGAGAAAAAGACGCGCCGGAAGAGAGTACTCTAAGACTGTCGGATGCCTTTGTTGACAAAGAGCGTCCGGGGGATGTAGAGTTACAGGTGAGGATGCTGAACATCAACTACGGACACAATAAGGAACTGATGGATAAGTGCCGGATGCTGGCGGAGTATGCAGAGTTCGTGGAAATAAGCAGACAGCATGTCAGAAAAGGAATGGATTTGCAGAAAGCTTTAAATGCGGCAATCGACTACTGTCTGGAACATGGAATCTTATATGATGTATTAAGAGAACACCGAACGGAGGTATTGGGGATGCTGTTGGAAGAATTTGATGCGAAAAAGTATGAGAGAACGATACGGATGGAAGGAATAGAAGAAGGTAAAAGACAAGGACTGGAGGAAGGGATAAAAGAAGGTAAAAAGCAGATAGAACGAGTCAATCGCTTGAACCGTCTGTTGTTGGAACAGAACCGGATAGAAGACCTGAAACATGCCGTAGAAGACCCGGCCTATCAGAAGTTGCTGCTGGAAGAATTTGATACTGAGAAGTATGAGAGAACAATGAGGGAAAAGGGAATTGAAGAAGACCGCGAGTAGGGACAGCAAGGAGGGGGATAGCACCAGACAGCTATCTCCCTCTTAAAAATTCTCACAGGTATCACCCTGCCCCTGCCCGCATATATATTAACGAAGAATAATAGCAGGTTACCAAATGCGCGCTTTTTTTCATACACGATCCTCAAAGACCAGAAATCCTGAAAACCACATCAAAATTTACAGGTTTCACAGACCGCTTCTTGTTTTTTCCCTGGTATTTATTATATTGACGGCAGGAACGATACAAATAAACGCCCAGACGGATAACAGTAGTAATTTACGGGATGATGTTCCCTTGCAGCTTTATGCGCAGGCGGCAGTTCTTATGGATGCCGACTCTGGCCGCGTTTTATATGGGAAAAATGAAAATGAAGCGCTGCCAATGGCGAGTACGACCAAGATTATGACCTGTATCCTGGCTCTGGAATACGGTGATCCGGATGCCGTTGCGGAAGTCTCCGCTTATGCGGCGAGCATGCCCAAGGTCAAGCTGTATATGCGGCAGGGAGAGAAATATCGGCTGAAAGATCTGCTCTATTCTTTGATGTTGGAGTCGCATAATGATTCAGCGGTGGCCATTGCGGAGGCGGTAGGCGGCAGCGTGGAAGGGTTTGCCGTGATGATGAATCAGAAAGCCAGAGATATCGGCTGTTATGATACCTATTTTATCACGCCGAACGGTCTGGATGCGGTGGTAAACGATACGGGACAGATCCATTCCACGACGGCGGCGGATCTGGCGAAGATCATGGCATATTGTATCATGGATTCCCCGGCCAGAGAGCAGTTTCTTGAAATTACAAGGACCAGAGAATATCATTTTTGTGATGAGAGCGGCAGTCGGAATTTTCATTGCAGCAATCATAACAGCTTTCTGGATATGATGGAGGAGGCGCTTTCCGGTAAAACGGGTTTTACGAATAAAGCGGGATATTGTTACGTCGGGGCGGTGGAAAGCGAAGGCCGGACTTTTACGGTGGCTTTACTTGCCTGCGGCTGGCCGAATCATAAGACTTATAAATGGAGCGATATGAAGAAACTGGCGCTCTATGGCATGGAAAATTATGAGTATAACGATATCTACAAAGAACAGCAGTTCGCGGATATTCCTGTGATCGGCGGGATTGCGGGAGCGGAGGCGACGCCTTACGATAAGGCATCGGTAACAGTTGCTATTGAAAAGCCGGAGGAAAACTCCCTGCCGTATCTTCTGTGTGAGAAGGATATTGTTGAGGTCAGGACTAACCTGGCCAAAGAGATCGAAGCACCGGTATGCGTGGGGGAAAAAGTCGGGCAGGTCGCTTATTATCTGAATGATGAACTGGTAAAGTCATATGCCATTGTTACGACCGGAGAGGTAGAGGGAGTGAATTATCCGTGGGTTTTAGAGTATGTTTTGGGTCTGTTTATTCCCGCCTGAAAAATAACGCGGATTATTTTTGCTAATAGTTTGCATATTTTTGAAATTTTATCTAGTCGTTTTCCACAATATATGATACACTAATAAGTGTGTGTAAAGTTTTAAATTTTTTTAATAAGATAAATGGAGGGCTGAAAAATGAGTACTACTTCTCAAGCGGGTCAAAGAATCAATGCTTTGCTCGATGAAAACAGTTTCGTTGAGATTGGTGCGCTTGTCACAGCAAGAGCAACAGATTTCAACCTGAAACAGACGGAAACTCCTTCAGACGGCGTTATTACCGGCTATGGAGTGATTGAAGGCAATCTTGTGTATGTATACAGCCAGGATGTTTCCGTATTAAATGGAACCGTTGGCGAGATGCATGCAAAGAAAATTGTCAACCTCTATGAACTGGCTATGAAGACGGGAGCTCCGGTTATCGGACTGCTTGATTCTGCCGGTCTTAGACTTCAGGAGGCAACGGATGCGCTGAACGGTTTCGGACAGATCTACATGCAGCAGACACTGGCCTCTGGTGTGATCCCGCAGATCACGGCTGTATTCGGCACCTGCGGCGGCGGACTTGCAGTAGTTCCCGGATTGACAGATTTTACTTTTATGGAAGAGAAAAAAGCAAAATTGTTTGTAAATTCTCCGAATGCGCTTGCAGGCAACGAGATCGGCAAATGCGATACCAGTTCCGCGGCGTTCCAGAGTGAAGAAGCAGGAACGGTAGATGTTGTCGCTGACGAAGCGTCTATCCTTGCACAGATCAGACAGTTGGTGGCTATGCTGCCCGCCAATAATGCGGAGATTGCCGTATCCGAATGCACAGATGATCTCAACAGGGGCTGCCCGGAGATCGCAAACTGTGTGGGAGATACATCCATTGCTTTATCACAGATCGCTGATAATGGCGTTTTCGTGGAAGTAAAGCAGAATTTTGCCAAAGATATGGTAGCAGGTTTCCTGAAACTGAACGGTGCAACAATTGGTGCTGTAGCGAACCGTACAGAAGTCTGTGATGAAAACGGGGAAGTCGTTGAGAAGTTCGACGCTGTCCTGTCGGCGGCTGGCGCGCAGAAGGCTGCTGATTTTGTCAACTTCTGTGATGCTTTTGAGATTCCCGTATTGTCTCTGACAAATGTAAAAGGTTTTGAGGCTACAAAATGTTCTGAAAAGAAAATGGCCAAAGCTGTATCCGGTCTTACATATGCGTTTGCAAATGCGACCGTGCCGAAGGTAAATGTTGTGATCGGTAAAGCATATGGCAGCGCCTATGTGGCAATGAATTCCAAGGCGCTCGGCGCTGATATCACGATAGCATGGCCGGATGCAGAGATCGGGACTATGGACGCGGCTCTGGCAGCCAAGATCATCTGTGATGGACAAGGCTCTGAGGCAATAGATGCCTGCGCCAAAGAATATGCGGCATTACAGAATAGCGTAACAAGCGCGGCAAAGAGAGGATATGTAGACCAGATCGTAGATCCTGTGGATACAAGAAAATATGTGATCGGTGCTTTCGAAATGCTGGCGACGAAGAGCGAAGGCCGTCCGGAGAAAAAACACGGTACAGTTTAGAAAGGATGATACTTAATATGAAAAAACTATTAGCAATATTAGGTATGATTACCTGTATGATCGGATTGACGGCGTGCGGATCAGATGACGCAGCGTCAATGGATCCGAACGAAGAAGCAATAGCAGTTGAATCCGGAGAGATGACAGTCAATTCCATACAGCAGATCGTCGCAATGGGCGGTGAGGAGCAGTATGCGGAATTAGATGCAGTTGTATATAATGCTCTGTTAAGTTTCAAAAGTGCGATGAGCGATATAGGTACTTACCTTGGTACAGACGGCGGTAATGCGGTGATAAATGGCGATGATATGGTCATCAACATCAATGTGCTCGGATCAGATCATAACGCTGTTGTGGAAATCATCTTAAACCGCACAACGGGCAGTTGTTCAGGTATTACGACCAATGTCAGTTATTCAATGGGAGAGATCATGCAGAAGGCGGGAATGAATACCCTGCTCGGTATGGGAACGGTATTTGCGGTACTGATCCTGATCAGTCTGATCATCTATGCGTTTGGTCTGATCCCGAAACTTATGTCCGGAAAGAAGGAAGAAAAGAAAGAGACGTCTGTGGCGGCCGATAATGTCGTAGCACAGATCGTGGAAAAAGAAGAGTTAAGTGATGATCTGGAACTGGTAGCCGTTATTTCCGCAGCGATCGCTGCTTATGAAGGTTCCGGAACCACCGATGGCTTCGTTGTAAGAAGCATCAGAAAAGCACACAGATAGTAAATGGCAAAAAGCCTGAATTTGTGCCTGTGGCCCGGATGTTGCAGGCTGAGAGAAAGGAATGGAGGATTAAAATGAAAAATTATACAATTACCGTAAATGGAAACGTATATGATGTAGTAGTAGAGGAAGGCGCGACAAGCGGCGCACCGGTAGCAGCGGCTCCTGCGGCACCCAAGGCGGCTCCGAAAGCAGCACCCAAGGCAGCGGCTCCTGCGGCAGGCGGCGCAGCGGGAAGTATCAAGATCGAAGCAGGCGCGGCTGGTAAAGTATTCAAAGTAGAAGCAAATGTAGGACAGGCAGTTAAAAAAGGTGATACTGTTGTAATCCTGGAGGCAATGAAAATGGAGATCCCTGTTGTGGCACCCGAAGATGGAACGGTTGCAAGCATTAATGTTGCTGTAGGCGATCCTGTAGAAGCAGGCGCTTTACTCGCTACGTTAAACTAACTGTTTGAAAACAGTATCAAATTTGCACAATTACTACAGGAGGTAAAAAAATGGATTACATAGCAAACACGCTATCCAATCTGATTCATCAGACAGCTTTCTTTAATCTGGAATGGGGAAACTATGTGATGATCGCGGTAGCTCTGGTATTCCTATTTCTGGCTATCAGATTTGAATTTGAACCGCTTCTGCTGGTTCCGATAGCTTTTGGTATGCTGCTTGTCAATATCTATCCGGATATTATGGCCGAGTATGGCGAAGGCGGTGCCGGTGGCGGCTTACTGTATTATTTCTATAAACTGGACGAATGGGCGATCCTGCCGTCCCTTATTTTCATGGGTGTCGGCGCGATGACAGACTTTGGGCCGTTGATCGCCAATCCGAAGAGTTTCTTACTCGGTGCGGCGGCACAGTTTGGTATCTTTGCCGCATATTTTGGCGCAATCGCCTTTGGCTTCAATGATAAAGCGGCGGCGGCGATCTCTATTATCGGTGGCGCGGATGGCCCTACCTCGATTTTCCTGGCCGGGAAATTACAGCAGACGACTCTGTTGGGGCCGATCGCGGTGGCGGCATATTCCTATATGTCTCTGGTGCCTATTATTCAGCCGCCGTTCATGAAGCTTCTGACGACCGAGAAGGAAAGAAAGATCAAAATGGCGCAGCTTCGTCCTGTAACCAAATTAGAGAGAATTTTATTCCCTATCGTCGTAACGATTGTTGTTTCTATGATCCTTCCTACGACAGCACCCCTTATCGGTATGCTGATGCTGGGTAATCTTTTCAGAGAATCGGGTGTTGTAAGGCAGTTGACGGATACGGCGTCCAATGCCCTTATGTATATCGTGGTTATTATTCTGGGTACTTCCGTTGGCGCAACAACGAGTGCCGAAGCATTCTTAAAGGCGGATACTTTAAAGATCGTAGTGCTCGGTCTGGCGGCATTCATATTCGGTACGGTAGCCGGCGTATTGTTTGGTAAACTGATGTGTGTTATCACCAAAGGTGCCGTCAATCCGCTGATTGGTTCTGCCGGTGTATCGGCTGTTCCCATGGCGGCGAGAGTTTCTCAGAAAGTCGGTGCCGAAGCAGATCCTACGAACTTCCTGCTGATGCACGCGATGGGGCCTAATGTAGCAGGTGTTATCGGTACCGCGGTAGCGGCCGGAACCTTTATGGCGGTATTTGGAGTATTCTAAAAAAGTGTAACTGATATATAGATAAGATAGGAGGAAATAGAAATGGCAGAACAGGCTAAAAAACCGGTTGGAATCATGGAAACCATTCTGCGTGATGCGCATCAGTCTCTGATCGCGACAAGAATGCCTACCGATATGATGCTTCCGATCGTAGAGAAAATGGATAAAGTTGGTTATCATGCAGTAGAGTGCTGGGGCGGTGCAACATTTGATGCCTCTCTTCGTTTTCTGAAAGAAGATCCGTGGGAGCGCTTAAGAAAGTTAAGGGATGGCTTTAAGAACACCAAACTGCAGATGCTTTTCAGAGGTCAGAATATCTTAGGGTACAGACCTTACGCAGATGATGTTGTTGACAGTTTCGTAGAAAAGTCCATTGCCAACGGTATTGATATCATTCGTATCTTCGACTGTCTGAATGATTTAAGAAACTTACAGGAGGCAGTTAATGCAACGAATAAAGTAAAAGCCAGAGAAGGCAGAGGCCATGCACAGGTAGCGCTTTCTTATACATTAGGCGATGCCTATACCATGGAATACTGGATAGATATGGCAAAGAAAATAGAGGAAATGGGTGCGGATTCTATTTGTATCAAAGATATGGCGGGACTTCTTGTTCCTTATAAGGCTGGTGAAATGATCGCGGCCATGAAATCGGCGACCAAACTGCCGATCCAGCTCCATACACATTACACCTCCGGCGTAGCAGGCATGACTTACTTAAAAGCAGTAGAAGCGGGGGTTGACGTAATTGACTGTGCAATCTCACCGTTCGCTATGGGTACTTCACAGCCGGCTACGGAAGTTATGGTTGAGACCTTCAAGGGAACGCCTTATGATACGGGTTATGATCAGAATCTGCTTGCAGAGATCGCAGATTACTTCAGACCGTACAGAGATAAATGTCTTGCAGACGGATTGCTCAATCCGAAGGTTATGGGCGTTGATATCAAGACATTGCTGTATCAGGTACCGGGTGGTATGCTTTCCAATATGGTGAGCCAGTTGAAAGAGCAGAATGCGGAAGATAAGTACTATGATGTTTTGAAAGAAATCCCACAGGTAAGAAAAGATCTTGGCGAGCCGCCGCTCGTAACGCCTTCTTCCCAGATCGTAGGTACGCAGGCTGTATTTAACGTACTTATGGGCGAAAGATACAAGATGGCGACCAAGGAGACCAAGGCGGTCCTTCGTGGTGAATACGGCCAGACCGTTAAACCGATGAACCAGGAGATCATCGACAAGGTTATTCCGGGTGAAGAGAGAATTACCTGTCGTCCTGCCGACCTGTTAGAGAACGAAATGGACAAACTGGAAGCAGAAATGAAAGAGTGGAAACAGCAGGATGAAGATGTATTGTCCTATGCACTGTTCCCGCAGGTAGCGACCGATTTCTTTAAATATCGTCAGGCACAGCAGGAAAAAGTGGATATGACGCAGGCTGATACAAAGAATGCGGCGTACCCAGTTTAAATGTGCTTTCGCGCATTTAAACAACAGTTTTGCAGAGCAAAACGCCTCCATCTTCGGGTGGGGGCGTTTTTTTGCTGCATAAGTAGAAAGTTTCTCAACCGCGGAAGAAGGCAAAGCATTCTTCCCAAGATAATTGCGGAGCAATTTTCTTGTAGAAAAAAGGAAATAAATATCGAAATTTCATTTTACATATTGACTAAGATTACATAATATATTATAATAACATATGTTATAATAACTTATGATACATAGTAGTTCATCCGGCGGATACTGTGCCTTTAGTGCAGGGCCTGCCGGTTGAGAGAAAGGTATAGGGCAGGTATGGCAAGAAAAGAAACGATTACAAAAAAAGACATTTTGAAAGCGGCTTTTGAGATGGCCAGCGAAGAAGGCTTTGAGCACGTAACGGCAAGAACGCTTGCTGCGAAGGCAGGATGTTCCACACAGCCTATTTTCAGGGTCTACAAAAACATGGACGCGTTGGGGGCGGAATTGTTTGACGAGGTAATAGCCTATTTTGAAGCATATTACGAGAAATTCCCAAAGAAAAGCGAGACGCCTTTTGCTAATCTCGGACTGGCGTATATCCGCTTTGCACAGGATAATCCGAAATTATTTCAACTGTTATTTGATTCCGGGAACAGACATGGCAAGAGTCTGTACGATATCCTGAACGGTTCGGGCGGCGCTGTTGTAAAAGAAATAAATAACGCCAGATTTTTCGGCTGTAAGAATCCGAGCGCTATTTTCATGAAGATGTGGATATTCATCCACGGAGCGGCCTGCATGTCACTGACAGGGGATTATGATCTGAAAGAAGCGGAGACGATTGCTCTGTTAGAAGAGTCCTATAATGCTTTTTTGGCAACATTATAGTGAAGTGACGAAAGGAACAGGTGCTTTCTATGGAGAACCGCTTTGATATTATTACGAGAATGAATAATCATTTTGCGAAAATGAGTAAGAGCCAGAAAGCAATAGCGACTTTTATCTACGATCATTACGATCAGGCGGTATTTATGACGGCGGCCAAACTTGGTGATACGGTCGGCGTCAGTGAATCCACGGTTGTCCGTTTTGCTTCTTATATCGGTTATAATGGTTATCCGGAATTTCAGAAGGATCTGGAGGAATGGGTACAGAACAAGATCAATTCCGTGCAGAAAATTGATGCGAAATACGGAAGGAGTACACAGTCGGAGATCCTTACGTCGGTATTGAACGCCGATATTGAGAAGATCACGGATACCATAGATAATCTGGATCCAGTTGCCTTTGAGACTGCGGTAAATATTATCCTGGAGGCTAAGAATGTATATATCATGGGGATCAGAAGCTGTGCGCCTCTGGCGGATTTTCTGCATTTTTATCTGAATATGATCCGCGGGAATGTGATGCTTCTGCGGACGACCAGTGTGTCGGAGACTTTTGAACAGATGATTCGTATTGATGAAAAAGATGCGATGATCGGCATCAGCTTTCCACGGTATTCCATGCGTACTTTAAAAGCCATGGAATTTGCCAACGACAGAAACGCCAAGGTCATCGCCATTACGGATACGGTGCATTCTCCGATGAACCTCTATTCTTCCTGTAATCTTTTAGCAAGGAGCGACATGGTATCTATCGTCGATTCACTCGTTGCGCCGCTTAGTCTGATCAATGCGCTGGTGGTGGCGATGTGCTTAAAGCGGCCGGAAGAAGTGAAACGCAGTCTCAAAGATCTGGAATATGCGTGGAATAATTATCAGGTTTACTTGAATGATGAGATCAATTTCATCGACGAGGAACCGATGTTAAATTATCCGCTGCGGAAAGACGAATCATGAGCAGAGTGATCGTAGCAGGCGGCGGAGCCGCCGGAATGATAGCGGCTGTTACTGCAGCACAGTGCGGCCATCGCACGCTTCTTCTGGAACAGAATGAGAAGCTGGGCAAGAAGCTTTTTATTACCGGTAAGGGCAGATGCAATGTGACAAACGCCTGCGAAGTAGATAAATTATTTGAAAATACAGTAACAAACGCCAAATTCCTTTACAGCGCTTTTTATGGATTTGATAACGGACAGATGATGCGTCTTCTGGAAGAGGCGGGTTGTCCGTTAAAGATTGAACGGGGAGAACGCGTCTTTCCGGTTTCCGACCATTCTTCCGATATTATTGCGGCCTTACAGCGGCTCTTACATAAAAATCATGTGGAGATACGTTTAAATACAAAAGTAAAGGAAATTTTGACGAAAGAGGAACCGGAGAAAAAAACAAAGATTTATGGTGTGCGCTGTATGAATATGCTGGAAGAATGTACCGGCAGGGAAAGACATGACCGTATGAAAAAAAATGACAGCGTAAAAAGCCATGATGACATAGTGGAATACGCAGATGCCGTGATCCTGGCGACGGGCGGCCTGTCTTATCCGACTACGGGGGCGACCGGAGATGGATTCCGCATGGCCGCGGACACCGGGCATAGACTGACTGCGTGTCAGCCCGCGCTGGTGCCTTTTGAAGTGGAAGAGAACTGGTGCGCCGATCTGCAGGGCCTGTCCTTGAAAAATGTCAGCCTGCGCATGTCAGGCGGCCAAAAAGAATTTTACCGCGGATTTGGAGAAATGCTCTTTACCCATTTTGGTGTGAGCGGGCCGCTTGTTCTGAGTGCAAGTAGTTTTTATGAAAAATGCAGAGTAAAGGCTGGTGAAACGGGTGTTATTCTTGAACTTGATCTAAAACCGGCCTTGACGGAGGAACAGCTTGATAAACGAATCCTGCGCGATTTTGAGGAAAATCATAACAAACAGTTTAAGAATGCGCTGGGCGGCCTGTTCCCGGCAAAACTTACACCTGTTATGATAATGCTATCCGGAATCTGTCCGGAGAAAAAAGTGCATGAGATCACCAGAGAAGAGAGAAAACATCTGGTATCTATTATAAAACACCTGTTATTGCATGTGACAGGCACCAGAGGGTTTGCAGAAGCCATCATTACGCAGGGCGGTGTATGTGTCAAAGATGTGAATCCGTCCACCATGGAGTCGAAGCTGGTAGAGGGGCTTTTTTTTGCGGGAGAAATGCTCGATCTGGATGCACTGACAGGCGGATTCAATTTGCAGATAGCCTGGTCTACCGGGCATCTGGCGGGGAGCAGTATAACAGGCGATATAGAAAAGTGACAAAATATAGGGGGGATCATCATGGGATATAACATCGCGATCGACGGGCCCGCCGGAGCGGGAAAAAGTACGATTGCCAGAAAAGTTGCGGCGAAACTTGGGTTTATCTATGTGGACACCGGAGCGATGTATCGTGCGATGGCGCTTTTTCTGATGCGGGAAGGTGTAGATGCCAAAGACGCAGGAGCTGTCAGCAGGAAATGTAAAGAGGCGGATATCACCATCCGTTATGAAAATGGCGAACAGGTTGTTTATTTAAATGGAGAAAATGTAAACGGCATGATCCGGACAGAGGAAGTGAGCCAGATGGCGTCTCTGACAAGTCCCAACCCCGATATCCGTAAGCGGCTGGTGGAGTTGCAACAGAAGCTGGCGGCGGATGCGGATGTCGTTATGGATGGACGCGATATCGGGACTTGTGTTCTGCCGGATGCCGAGGTTAAGATATTCCTGACGGCAAGTTCTGCGGTACGCGCTGAACGCAGATATAAAGAACTGACCGCCAAGGGGGAAAAATGTGATCTTGAGCTGATAGAGAAAGATATCATTCAGCGCGATCATCAGGATATGACGAGGGAAATTTCACCGTTGCAGGCCGCGGAAGATGCAGTATTCGTGGATTCGTCCTATATGACCATAGATGAAGTAGCAGGTGTTATCCTTGAAAAGGCAGCGAAGGCACCGAATAGATCATAGGAAAAATAAAATGGGAGAAAGACAGTAATATATGGAAGTAATCGTAGCAAAGAACATCGGTTTCTGCTTTGGTGTGAAACGGGCGGTGGACGCTGTATACGAACAGGCGGGAACGGGTGAGGATATTTATACTTACGGCGCGATCACGCATAATGAGGAAGTTGTAAAAGAACTGGAGAAAAAAGGCGTGCATGTGATAGAATCCCCCGAAGAACTGGCGCAGATAAAAAAAGGGACTGTCATTATCCGCGCACACGGCGTTGCCAGGAGCCTTTATGAGCAGATCGGCCGTCAGAACCTCAAATGCGTTGACGCGACATGCCCTTTTGTCAAGCGCATCCATGGTATTGTGGAAAAGGAGAGCGCCGCTGGCAGACAGATTGTCATTATCGGCAATGCCGGCCATCCGGAAGTGGAAGGGATCATGGGGTGGTGCCAGTCGCCGGCGATCGTTATAGAATCTATAGAAGAGGCTCGCAAATTTAGTTATAGCGGGGAAAAAGAACTCTGTATCGTATCACAGACGACATATAACTACAATAAATTTCAAGATATAGTTGAAATTT
>JAMPIB010000013.1 GCA_023663085.1 Ruminococcus sp.
TTTATAGTCAAAAAATGCCGTAAATATGCGGCTTACGGCGTTTCGCAAACGCCTATTATACTGTATAATAAGAAGGGAGGAGCAGAGAGGGTATGAAGAGGGAAGATTATATTTCTGATGAATTGGTAGTCAAACGTGTAAATGAGGCGGTAAGAATTGAGTTGGAGAAGAAGAAGGCATTGGATATTCCAGCATTTATATATGACAGGGAAACACAGGTTATATATCAACAGAATGGTGATGGCTCCAGAGTAGAGGTAGGAAAAAGAATGAGAAAGGAGCGTTACAGTGAGCGAGTTGCTAAAAAAACCTGAAATTATTGTTTTTGCCGGCCCGAATGGTTCTGGAAAAAGTACTATTACTGAATTGCTGAAGCCGCCAGTGGATTATATTAATGCCGATGAAATTAAGAAAAATCTTAAATGCTCTGACTTAGAGGCTGCACAATTAGCGGAAAAACAGCGGGAAGAGCATATAAAGCATGGGGATGAGTTCTGTTTTGAAACAGTTTTGTCAACAGAGCGCAATCTGAAATTATTGGAAAAGGCGAAGAAAAAGGGTTATTTTATACGTTGCTATTATGTTCTTACAGCTGACCCAATGATCAATGTCTGGCGTGTGAAATCACGAGTAGAGTCAGGTGGGCATGATGTGCCGGAGGATAAAATTATTAAAAGATATGATAAAGCACTTGCGTTGATAAAGGATTTGGTTAAAATTTGTGACGTGTGTCATATATATGATAATTCAGGCAATAAACCATTTCGAATATTTAAGAAGCGGAAAGAACAGGCTTATTTTGACGAATGTGTTGACTGGCAATTTGAAGATATCCAGATATTAACAGATATAAATAATATGGAAAATAGAAATTTGAATTGAACAAAATGTCATGACACATTGAATCGCTGGCGAGGATATAGGGACAGACTATGACTGGAAATACAAATGCTAAAGCTGATGCAGATAATAAAATGCTGCTCCTTTTGATAACCGTTGAAAGTTTTTTTACAACATGGGCTTTTATGAAAGCAGGCAGAATGGAACCGGGGAATATCCTGACAGGGGCCATCTTTATCCTTTCAATCTTTTTGTACCGGCATATCAGCATCCGGCTTTCCGTAAAATCTTTTGTTTATGCGCCGGTTGTCAGAAAAACAGCGCTGTTTCTGTCTTTTTTATTTACTCTGTTTTATATGTCTGTGGATTATCCTCATTATATTGAAACGCTGACGAACAGATTTTATCAGACGATTATCCTGCTTTCGGTTTTTATCGGCTTTTTAGTATGCTTTTATAAAATATTGTTATTACTGTTTTCTTACAGCGGTGATAAAGAAGTTTTAAAGACGCTTCTTTATAAAGCGGAAGATACACAGGGAATCAGACGTCTTCCCTTCTATTGCTTTCTGGGCTGCCTGCTCTGCTGGCTGCCTTATTTCCTGTATCAGTATCCGGGGATCATGACGCCTGACAGCATCAATCAGTTTGAACAGGTGCTTGGTCTGATCCCTTACAGCAATCATCATCCTTTTGTGCATACGATGCTGTTCAAACTGCTTTATCAGATTGGACTGCTGTTTACAGATGATATGGTCATTGCAACGTCTTTTTATACCTTTTTCCAGATGTGTTTTCTGGCGTTCAGTATCTTTTATTTTCTGAGAACTTTGCAGGGATTTCGTATTAAGGATGGTATCCTCATCGCTATTGCCCTGTTTTATGCACTGGTGCCGTACCATGCGGTATTTTCTGTTACTTTATGGAAAGATATACCGTTTGCGGCGGCAGTCCTTTTGTTTGGCTGCGCCATGCTGCGTATGTCGCAGCGGATCACACCGGCTGTTCTGACAGTCTTTATCTGTTCCGGTATTATGATATGCCTGTTCCGTTCCAATGGTTGGTATGGTTTTTGGTTCTGCCTGCCGTTTTTGCTTTTCTTTTACCGCAGATATGCCAAAAAAGTATATCCGGCGCTCGGCGTTATTCTTTTAACGGCTGTTTTGGTGAAGTATCCGCTCATGAATACTTTAGGGGTCACACAGCCGGATCTGATCGAGTCTCTTTCGATTCCGACCCAGCAAATAGCGGCTGTTATTTGTAATGACAGGGAACTGACAGAGGATCAGCTTGCACTGGTGGAAAATGTGGTCGATCTGACTTATATCAAAAACTTGTACAATCCGACATATGCAGATAATATGAAGGAACTGGTACGTGCCGGGAATCAGGCGTATTTATCCGCGCACAAAGGTGACTTTTTGAAGCTGTGGTTCCGTTTGGGATGCAGTTATCCGGCGGATTATCTGGCGGCATATATCCAGCAGACCTATGGCTACTGGTATCCCGATTCTTTTTATCCGGTCGCGGATGGAGAGGGAGTCAGCGCGACTGATCTGGGCGTGTCACATACGCCACTGATCGGCGGGCCCGTTGTAATAAAAACAAAAGAAATCTCGTTAAAACTGGGTAATATGGTGCCCATTTACAGTCTCTTATGGAGTATGGGAATCGCTTTCTGGTTCCTTCTATTCTGCATGGGCAATGCCTTTGTCAGACAGGAGCGGGGGAAGTTGATCTACTATCTTCCGGGCTTTGCCTTGTATCTTACGGTGCTGATCGCAACGCCGGTCGCGACAGATTTCCGGTATGTATACTTTCTGGTATTTTCAATGCCGTTTTATTTAATTACAGCCGTTATTCAATAATCTCATACCCCATCTCATCCAAAAGATCATTTGTTTCCGACACAGGAAGATGTTTGTGCAAAGCATATAAAATAATACAGTCCCGTTCGGCTTTTGTATATAGTATCGGATATTCGGAAGTGTTCAGGAGTTTCTGCACTTCGTCGATAGAAAGCTGCATGGATAAACACAGAGCCAGAACTTTGTCCCGTGCCGGATTTTTGCTGGCGCCGGATAAGATTTCATAGGCATATTTGCGATCCAGACCAGAGCGGCGGATAATGTCGCTTTTCTTTAGATGCTTTTCTTTCAGGATAGCTTGCAGAGAGACATGAAGGGAGCGATTTTCTATAAAATTTTCCGATACTGAGGATATATAACTTGGAAAATCGGATGATTTTTTTAAAAGTTCCAGTAATTCGCCTGTGCTTTTTTTCATTGAAAGACACTCCTTTTGTGCTACAATGGTCATAGGTGATTTCCATGATGTTACCTATATAAGATTATAGAAACCGATAGCAAAAGTCAAGCGAAGGCGGAAGGATTTATGAATAACACTCAATATACCATGCAATACCTGGACGAGATTTATGAGAATCTGACTGCATTGGGCGAGAAAGAACAAAAAGGAGAAAGGGTTTTTACCTTTCTGGCTCGTCATAAAATAACAGGTAAAATTGTTGTTAAGAAATATGTGGATGCGGACAGGATCATGGTTTATAAAAAACTAAGTCAGATAGAAGACATCCATCTGGAAAATATATACGAGTATGCGTCTGATGAAAATCGGGGAATTGTTCTTGTGGAGTATATCAGTGGAACTTCTTTACAGGAAAAAATCCGGGAAAAAAAGATTTTTTCCGAAGAAGAAGCCTGCGATATCATGATAGAACTGTGCAAGGTAATGCAAAAGATACATGCGGCAGGTATCGTACACAGGGATATCAATCCTAATAATATCATGATTTCTGGTGATGGTATCCTAAAGCTGGTCGATTTTGGCATTGCCAGAGAGAAAAAGGACGAACAGGAAAAAGACACGATGATCTTAGGGACTCCCGGCTATGCGGCGCCAGAGCAGTTTGGTTTTTTACAGACAGATGAACGGACGGATATTTATGCGGCAGGGGTATTGTTTAATGAACTCCTTACCGGGTGTCTGCCGGGGAAACGGATCTACGAAGAATATCCGCTGGGAGAGATCATACGGCGCTGTACAGAAATTGATGTCAGGCAGAGATATCAGAGTGATGAAGAACTTTTAGAAGCTTTATGCGGAAAGCCTGAAATAGTAAAGGATACATACGTCTCTAAATGGCTTCCGGGATTTCGAACAGGGGTTGTCTGGAAAAATGTGATGGCAGTCGTAGGATATTTTTTTATGATCGCTTATTCGATATCGTCTGTCGGGGAATGTATGGTAAGATGGGATACTGCGCTTCTGGAAACCGTGGCCCTTATTCTTTATATCTGGATACCGGTTTTGCTGGCAGCGAATGCGGCTTATTGGAATAAAAGGTGGATTCTGGGGAAACTGGACTGGAGAGTTACGCTCATACTAAAAATCCTTCTTTGTATGGCATTTTTTTATAACGGCTTGATGCTGGATAGTTATGTCAGGTATGATCTTTTGGGAATGGTAAAAAAATATTAGGTTTTGTCTGTTCAGAGCAGACCAAAATTAAAATGGCTTCGTATATAATCAATACGAAGTCATTTTTTGGATGAATGATTCAGAATAGACTTGATAACGGACAAAATAATGGATTTTTCATCTTCTGTGGCAGAATTCCATAAAAGAAGCATCTGCTTTTCGTCTATGGAAGGGGAAGAAGGAAGGAAATCCTGTAATAGGCAATCAACGCTTACATGAAAGCAGTCTGCAAGAAGGATGATCTTTTCTAAAGTAACAGAGCGTTCTCCTCGTTCGATAAGACCAATGTAAGATGTTGATACATTAATATATTCCGCGGTCTGTTCTTGTGTCAGCCCGGAACGGATACGTTCTTCACGAAGCCGTTTACCGAGAATTATTCTATCCATATGTTCTCCTGTCTACATGTATTTATTATTATTTTAAACATATGTTGAAAAAGTTATAACGAACTATTAGTATTATGAATAATAACTAACAGTTGAAAATAAAGAGGGATTTGGATATAATAATATGGACGATGGCTGAAAGCAAGTCTTATATAAAAATTTATGGAGGGTCAGTATGGAAAAAAAGAAAAAAAGAGGCGGTAAAGCAAAATGGATTATCATAGCTGTTGTTGTACTTATTATGATTTCTGCAATGGCGGATGATAAACCGGCAAAGGAGAGTGGTACGGTTCAGACGTCAGATGTACAAATTAATACATCAAAAGTAGAGGTTGAAAAAGAGGCAGACAAATCCGTTACAGTTAGTACAGAAGAACAGAGTACACAAGCGGTAGAAAGCAGTACGGTTTCAGAATCAACTGTTGTCGAAAATGATACGGCTTCAACACAGGGACAGCAGAATGCTTTGAAATCAGCAAAATCTTATTTGGCTTTTACAGCATTTTCTTATGAGGGATTGATCAAGCAGTTAGAATATGAAAAATATTCGCATGAAGAAGCTGTCTATGCCGCAGATAATTGTGGAGCAGATTGGAAAGAGCAGGCTCTAAAATCAGCAAAATCCTATTTAGACTATTCGGCATTTTCTTATAGCGGTTTAATAAAACAATTGGAATATGAAGGATATACGAATGAAGAAGCTTCTTATGCTGTAGATAATTGTGGAGCGGATTGGAAAGAGCAGGCGGCCAAATCAGCAGCATCCTATTTAGAATACTCGTCTTTTTCCCGGGAAGGGTTAATTGACCAGTTAGAATATGAAGGATTTACGAGTGAAGAGGCTGTTTATGGTGTTTCAGCGAACGGGTATTGATAAAAGATAAAACGATAGAGATATTTTTATATGTAATTTTAATAATAAAAAAATATATTTACAATTACGTCAAGTCTGTGCTATGATATACAAAAGCATATTTTCTTATAAAACAATTCAAATATTCTATGATATATTCTATAATATGAAGTTTCAGAAAATCCATGCTTTGATCCCAATTAATATTTTATACGGGCAGGAGGATCTGAACGTGTTCTCCTGCAAGGCGTAGACTGTGTTTTAACCACAGTTTTACGATTCAGGAGGACATTATATGAAGAAAACGTATGCACAACGTAATTATAAGGATACATTGTTCCGGATGCTTTTTCGGGAAAAGGAGAATCTGCTGAACTTGTATAATGCGCTTAACCAGACAGCATATACTGATGTGAAAGATCTTGAAATCACAACGTTGGAAAATGCGGTCTATATGAATTACAAGAACGATATTTCTTTTGTATTTGATTTTGAGTTGATGCTGTATGAGCATCAATCTACCGTAAATCCCAATATGCCATTACGGGATTTGTTTTATGTTGCAAAAGTGCTGCAAAGAAGAGTAAAAGACAGCAATTTGTATGGTACAAGACTGGTTACTATCCCGACACCGCGATTTGTGATTTTTTATAACGGGACAGATTCCAGACCAGAACGGCAGGTTCTTAGACTGTCGGATGCTTTTGAAAAAACAGTAAAATATCCGGGACTGGAACTTATTGTTACGGTTTATAATATTAACTGGGGGCATAATAAAGAACTGTTGGATGCGTGCCGGATTTTAAAAGAATATGCACAGTACGTAGAACAGGTCAGGATTTTTGCCAAAGACAGTCCTTTTTCAGAAGCGGTAGAAAATGCGGTAGACTATTGTATTCAAAATGGTATATTGTCAGAGTTTTTATCGAGTAATCGTGCGGAGGCGATAGAAGTGAGTATCTTTGAATATAATGAAGAACAGCACTTAAAGAGTGAAAGAGAGCAGGCTTATCAAGAAGGACAGGAACTTGGACGTAAAGAGGGAGAAAAACGCCTGGGCGAGTTAATGAGTAGCTTACTAAAGGCAGGAAAAAAAGAAGAAATGGAGCGTATTCTTACGGACGAGGAATACAGAAACAGACTTTATCTTGAAAATGGGCTTTAATATATGG
Source organism: Ruminococcus sp. (assembly GCA_023663085.1). Classification (GTDB taxonomy): domain Bacteria; phylum Bacillota; class Clostridia; order Lachnospirales; family Lachnospiraceae; genus UBA3282. The sequence goes on from JAMPIB010000013.1 coordinate 6,756, forward strand.
TGGACAGCCCCATTCCCGGACAGTCACCAGAAAGGATTTTAAAACTATGATCTACGCATTATTAGCCGTATCCATTTTTCTGCTGGATCTGGTCATTAAGAACCGGGTGGAGAAAGAAGGGACGGAAGGCGAAGAAAAGACAATCGGCAGAGGGCATCTGCTGCTTAGAAAATATCATAACGAAGGCGCTTTTTTAAATGCGGGTGAGAAAAAAAGAAAACTGGTAGCGCTTGTATCCGTCCTCTTGACACTGGCGATGACGGTTGTGTTTCTGGCGACTTTCAGTTTCAGGGGAAGTAAATTATTGAAAACCGGACTGGCTTTATTATTGGGCGGCGCCTACAGCAACAGTTATGACAGACTGCATCGGCATTATGTCGTGGATTATGTGAGCTTTCCGGTCAAAAATAAAGCCATCCGGCGGATTGTTTTCAATATATCCGATTTTTGTATTATGATAGGCGCCTTATGTATGGCGCTTGGCAGTTTTTTATGTGATAAGAAGATTATGCCGTAATTACGGTTCCGCTTTTTCCTTTGATCGCATCGGCAACGTTTTTGATGGAAGTGATCAGTACGCTGCCCTGCGGGTTGGATTCCAGATAGGAAATGGCCGCTTCGATCTTGGGCAGCATAGTGCCTTCTCCAAATTCTCCTTTGGCAATATCTTCTCTGGCTTCTGCGATCGTAAGGCGTTCGATCGGCGTCTGGTCTTCTTTTTCAAAATTCCGATAGACATAGGGAACGCTCGTTAAAATAATCAATTCGTCTACTTGCAGATCACAGGCTAATTTTCCGGCAATCGAGTCTTTTTCAATAACAGCGGATGCGCCTTTTAAAATATGGTTCTGTTCGATCACGGGAATACCGCCGCCGCCGCAGGCGATAACAACCTGTCCGGCATCTGCGAGCGTGCGGATGGCTTCTATTTCCACAATGTCAATCGGTTTGGGCGTGGCAACAACACGGCGGAATCCTTTGCCGGGTTCTTCCTGTACGTAATTTCCTTTTTTAATCTCTGTTTCAGCGTCTTCTTTCGACATATATCGGCCGATCACTTTGGTCGGTTCATAAAACGCTTCGTCATACGGGTCAACAGTAACCTGCGTGAGAATTGTGCTGACGGGTTTGGAAATACTGCGTGCAAGCAGTTCTGCGCGCAACGCATTCTGGATATCGTATCCGACATAACCCTGGCTCATGGCGGAACACACGCACATGGGAGCGGGCGTGTAGTCGATATAAACGCGGCGCAGTTCAGTCATGGCTTTATGGATCATGCTGACCTGTGGACCGTTGCTGTGTGTGATGGTAAGCTGATAATCAGCCTCTACCAGATCGGCGAGCGCTTTAGCGGTTATTTTTACGGCGTCCCATTGTTCCAAAGTGGTATAGCCAAGTGCTTCATGTCCAAGAGATACGACGACTTTCTTTTTGCTCATACGAATACCTTCTTTTCTGAAAAATATGGTCTCCGGCGAAAAGTTTTGTTGATCGGAGACTTTTTTATTCTTTAATCCTGTCAATCTCTGTGAGATTTACACCAGATGCTGTAAGGATAACTTTTAATTCCATATAGCGTATTTTCATTGATTTATATGCTTCAGAATCTTTGTCCACCAGAAGCATGTAGCCCTGTAATCTGGAAAATTCTTCCACAGATAATTTTAACATTTCGCCTTCTGTCATGTGCCCACCTCCCGATTATAAAAACTAATTGCTGTGTTTTCAATAGTATAGCATAATTGGGCAGGAAAGTCTATCAGCTTTCTGGTACTACATTCTGCATCTCATTGCGCTGATCTCATTGCTTTTTAATTTCTGATAGCTTACAATAATTACATCAACTGTCCCGCCGCAGGGGGCGGAGCGATAAGAGAAAACAAATCGGGAGGGTGTAAAGATGGAACTGCAGTCACGTAAAGATGTTCCCAAAGAACTTACATGGGATCTGTCGTTGATCTATGCAAGCGAAGAAGAAATGTATCAGGATGTGGAGAAGGCGAAACAGTTAAGGACACGTATGGTGGAACAGTATAAAGGCAGGCTGGACACGCCGCAGAATATCAACGCCTGTCTGGATGAGTTCAGAGAGGTCGTCCGTCTGCTGACACTGACGCGCGATTATTGCAATCTGGCGGTTTCCGTTGATTATTATGACGCTTATAATCAGGAGCGTGATGATAAAATGGGACGTCTGAGCGCGGAGAGCCTCAGTATGCTCAGTTTTATCGACAGTGAGATCATGGAGGCGGAAGATGCGGTGATAGAGCAGGCCATCGCGCAGAGCGAAGAGAACGGAAATTATCTGCGCGATATTTTGAGACAAAAAACTCACAAACTGCATCCGGAGACGGAGCGCGCGCTGGCGGCGTTTTCGCAGACATTTGAGGGGCCTTATCAGATCTATAATATGGCCAAACTGGCGGATATGAAATTCGGCACTTTTACGGTTGAGGGAAAAGAATATCCGCTCGGTTATTCGTTGTTCGAGGATAATTATGAGTATGAGAAAGATAGTAAGGTGCGCCGCACAGCTTTTGCGGCCTTCTCGGCAAAGATCCGTGAATATGAAAATGTAACGGCGGCCGCTTACAATACGCTGGTGCAGACGGAGAAGACGATGGCGACGCTGCGGGGATTTGATTCCGTAATCGACAGTCTGCTTTTTTCACAGAAAGTAACGCGGGAAATGTATGACAGGCAGATCGATCTGATCATGGAAAAGCTGGCGCCGCATATGCGCAGGTATGCCCGTCTGTTGCAGAAGATACATCATCTGGATAAAATAACGTTTGCCGATTTAAAGACAGCCATCGATCCTGAATACGATCCGAAGGTGACGATTGAAGAGTCCAGAGAATATATTGAAAAGGGACTGGCCATCATGGGCGAGGATTATGTGGATATGATAAAAGAGGCTTACCGTGACCGCTGGGTGGATTTTGCGCAGAACGCGGGGAAATCCACAGGTGGATTCTGTGCCAGTCCTTATGGGAAAAATTCATATATCCTGCTTTCCTGGCATAACCGGATGGCTGATGTTTTCACGCTGGCGCATGAACTGGGACATGCCGGGCATTTCAAAGCCTGCAACGCGGCACAGTCTATTTTTGACACCGAGGTTTCCACATATTTTGTAGAAGCGCCTTCGACGATGAATGAATTGTTAATGGCGCGCTATCTGTTAAAAACGTCTTCCGATGACAGATTCCGCCGCTGGGTGCTCTCGTGTATGATAAGCAATACTTATTATCATAATTTCGTCACCCATTTACTGGAGGCCGATTACCAGCGGAAAGTTTACCGTATCGTCGATGAGGGTGGAAGTGTGAACGCGGAAGTACTGAATCGCCTTATGAAAGAGACGCTGCAGAATTTCTGGGGCGAGGACGTGGAGATTTCCGATGACGCCGCGCATACATGGATGCGGCAGCCGCATTATTATATGGGATTATATTCTTATACCTACAGCGCGGGCCTGACAGTGGCTACGCAGGTATGTAAGAGGATTGAGAAGGAAGGTCAGCCGGCCGTGGAAGACTGGAAAAAGGTGCTGGCGGCAGGTTCTTCTAAAGATCCGGTAGGACTTGCCGGGCTGGCAGGAATTGATATCACGACAGATTCTCCTTGATACGGATATCTAGATCAATATAGTTATATTCCGACTGCGGGGATTCCCCGGTGGTCAGATGGGCAAACAGAATATCAAGGGGTCTGGAACCCTGCAACAGGGGCTGTTGGCAGATAGTGGCTGCAATCAGCTCCTGTTCTACTAATTTCTTCGTTGTTTCTACCATATCATAAGCGAACATTTTAATATCATACTGTCTGCCGGAGGCCACAACGGCGCGGCAGCCTCCGTAAACGCCGCCCGCAACAAAATAGAGCGCATTGATCTCCGGATGTTCTTTGAGCAGTCTGGCTGTCATTTCATAGCTTTCAAAATCATCATCCTGATTGGTGATGATCCTGGAAATGTGGATATTTTCATACCTGTCAATGACGCTCTGAAAACCGGCGATGCGTTCCGTATGACATAAAACATTACGAGAACCGGATATGATGCCGACATACACCTGACCGGTAGTCATAAGGCGCAGAAGTCCTGCCGCGGTCTGTCCGGAACGGTAGTAATTGCTGCCGACATAGGCGATGCGTCTGGAATTTTCAATATCGGTATTCAAGGTAACGACCGGAATATTCCGCTCATACAGTTCGTTTATTTTACGGCGGATGGCAATATCGTTATAAGGAGTGAGGGCGAGTCCGTCTATGCCTTCTTCTAACAATTCATCAATCGCCAGAAGCTGCTCTTCCAGACTGTAATCAGTCTGTCTGGTGAGGACGGTGCAGTTATAACCCGCCAGTTCTGAGGCTTTTTCGGAAACGCCAAGGAGCACTTCATCAAAGAAGGGATTGCCTGCGCCTAAGAGGACAACGCCTATTTTCAGCTTGCGTTTCTGGGCAGCAAGAACAATGCCCGCTTTGTTGGGTTTATAATCCAGTGCGTGGGCAATTTCCAGTATTTTCTCTGCTGTTTTCGGATTGACTGAACCGCGATGGTTGAGGACGCGGTCTACAGTCCCTCTTGATACGCCGGCCAGCGTGGCGATCTCCTTTATGGTTGCCATAGGCTTCTCCCTGTAAAAAATGTCGTTATTTATCTTATTAAAGTTACCATAACATGGTGCGTAAGTCAAACCAAAAACGGGAACGGGAACAATATCGTGATTTTTACCAAACATATATGGCCTGGAAGGGTGTGAAAAGCCGATATTTTGTGTATTTTTCCAAAATTAAAAGAGGGGCTTGATTTTCTTTTTTTCAGGGATTATGATAAAAGAAACGTGCCCGTGCACACAGCATCATGCACAGGCAGCGAAAAATCAATTCAGGGAGGTTTGCCATGCTGTATATAGGTGTAGATTTAGGAACATCGGCTGTCAAGTTACTTTTAATGGATGAAAACGGTAAGATACAGAATATCGTCTCCAAAGAATATCCTTTGTATTTTCCTCATCCGGGCTGGTCAGAGCAGAAACCGGAGGACTGGTATGAACAGACGATGGCGGGAATAGAAGAGTTATTACAGGGATTTGATAAAGATAAGGTGGCCGGCATCAGCTTCGGCGGACAGATGCACGGACTTGTCATTCTGGATGAGAACGATGAAGTGATCAGACCGGCGATCCTCTGGAACGATGGCCGGACTTTTGAAGAATGCGATTATCTGAATAATGTAATAGGCAAAGACAAACTGTCCGAGTATACGGCCAATATTTCCTTTACCGGATTTACGGCGCCCAAGATTTTATGGGTAAAAAATAAAGAACCTGAGAATTTTGCCAGAATACGCAAGATCATGCTGCCGAAAGATTATATTGCTTATAAACTGACGGGCGTACACTGTACAGACGTTTCAGATGCCTCCGGGATGCTGGTCTTTGATGTGAAGAACCGCTGCTGGTCGAAAGAGATGTGCGATATCTGCGGTGTAAAAGAAGAACAGCTGGCGAAGATTTATGAAAGTTATGAAACGGTCGGCACGCTGCTGCCGGAGATTGCTGATAAGCTGGGGGTTCCGGCCTCTGTAAAAGTGGCGGCGGGCGCGGGCGATAATGCGGCGGCGGCAGTAGGAACGGGTACGGTCGGCGATGGTATGTGCAATATCTCGCTTGGCACCAGCGGGACGATTTTTATCTCCTCTAATAAATTCGGCGTGGATAAATACAATGCGCTGCATGCTTTTGCTCATGCGGATGGTCACTATCATCTGATGGGATGTATGTTGAGCGCGGCCTCCTGTAATAAATGGTGGATGGACGAGATCATCGGTACGACGGATTACGGCGCACAGCAGAAAGAGATTACGAAATTAGGCGAGAATCATGTGTATTTCCTGCCGTATCTCATGGGTGAGCGTTCCCCGCATAACAACCCGAACGCCAGAGGTACGTTTATCGGCATGACGATGGACACGACGAGAGCTGATATGACGCAGGCGGTTCTGGAAGGCGTGGCTTTTGCCCTCAGAGATTCTTTCGAGGTGGCGAAATCTCTTGGCATCAAGATAGACAGAACCAAGATCTGCGGCGGCGGCGCGAAGAGCCCGCTCTGGAAAAAGATGATCGCCAATATCCTCAATCTGAAAGTGGATGTGATCGAGAGCGAGGAAGGCCCGGCTATGGGCGGCGCCATGCTGGCGGCGGTAGCCTGCGGCGAATATGCAAACGTGGAAGAAGCGGCGGCTAAGATCGTGAAAGTAGTGGATACGGTAGAGCCCGACCCGGAACTGGTGGCGAAATACGAAGCGCGCTATCAGCAGTTTAAAGAAATCTATCCGACGTGCAGGGAACTTTTTGATAAAATACTGTGATTCCTGTATAATAAAAATATGTATTACCGGCGGGCATGCCGCCTCAATACCGCAGTCTGAGAGAAAGATATGGTTATTAACATGTTTATACAACGGTTATTACAGAAAAAAGGTTTTATTGCAGTATGTATAGAAGCAATCATACTAGGTGCTTATCTGGTCTGTTCGATTGTGACATATTCCCCGGTGAATATTACTTTTTCGGCGGAGGATATGGAATTGCAAAATATAGATGGAAGTATAATTCGGGGGGGGGTATTTGGACACTTCCTTTGCTGAAGCGAAGGCTGTAGTTACACCTGCATTTCAGTTAAAAAAGGGAATCTATTATTTAGAAGCCTCCTATGCCAGGCATGGTATCGTAAAAGCAGGGCTAATCTATCATGAAGCGAGAAATGGCAAAGAATTGGTCGATGATGATGAATTTATGCTGGATATGGAGGAGGATACGCTTTCTTATCGCATCAAGATTCATGATGATTCGCCAATACGCTTTAAACTTCGGCTGACAGGTGATGCGGTAGATGGCGATTACATACAGTTATTGCAGGTAAATATCGTTTCCTCCAGGCTGACATATATATATTCGTTATTCTGGCTGGCCTTTGTTTTTCTTGTTCTGGATCTGCTGTATCTGGGATATGTTAAATATTATAAACTGTGGGAACCGGAACGGAAGATGGTGTTTTTGATCCTTGCTTTTACCGCTTTTTTTATAGGACTGCCATTGTACCGGAATGGTGTACCGCCCGGTTTGGATCTGTCATTCCATTTGCAACGGCTGGAAGGGATATATAGGGGACTGCTGTCAGGGCAGTTTCCTGTCAGAATACAGCCGGACTGGCTTGATGGATACGGGTATGCGGTTTCTGTCTTTTATGGCGATATTTTTATGTATTTTGCAGCTTTACTGAGGATGATCGGTTTTACTTTGCAGGATGCTTATAAATGGTATATAGAAGCTGTGAACATAGCGACGGTCTTTATTTCCTTTTATGCGTTTCGAAGGATTGCCCGTGATGATGTGTCCGCTATGGTCGGAAGTGTTTTGTATGCCGGCAGTATAGAACGGTTAATGTTTTTGTATACGGAAACACTGGGTAATTACAGTGCCATGATGTTTTATCCGCTTGTTATCGCCGGATTCTATCTTCTTTTTACAGAAGACGAAAAAACGGCGGAATATAAAAGACTGTGGTCGCTTCTGACAATGGGATTTACCGGTCTGCTGATGACGCATATGATCAGTTGCTTAATGGCAGGCGCTGCGGCGGTTTTAGGCTGCATTGTTATGATCAGAAAAGTGCTGCGAAAAAATACGCTGCGGGAACTTTTTAAGGCGGCTTTTGCGGCAATTTTTTTAAATCTGTGGTTTCTGGTTCCGTTTATGCAATATATGCTGCATGAAAAGCTGCGTATCAATACCAGTTTAGGGCAGACCAGGGAAAACAGCGATTATTATTCGTATCTGGCAAATTATACGCAAGGTGGAAAAAGCCTGTATAATTTTTTTGTAAATCCGATCAACATCGGATATGCGCTGATCTTTGTATTGTTATTCTATATTGTGACAATGCCTGTGCAGAAAAAAGATATCGTAACAAAGCAAAGCAGAGTGATATTCGGATTTACGCTTTTTTGGATATGGGTGTGTACGGATGCGTTTCCGGTAGTTGGAATGGCTAAGATCAGCTCCTTGGTTTTAAAGTTTTTTGCGACAGTACAGAGTGCGGGTCGTTTTATGGGAATCACAATCGCCTTTGCGGCATGTTTGAGCGTTTTATTTTTTGCCATGAAGATTTTTGACAGCAGGATCACATGGGTGGCGGCGATTTTACTATGTTGTCTTACTTTATACGAGGATACCCGTTATTTTGCGACAGTGACCGCAGATGATATCTATCTGGATGCTGTGGAAATGGAAGGACGGCTGGGTAAAGACGTCTATTCTTACGATGTCGGGAATGCAGAATATCTTCCGATGGCAACAGTAACGGAGAATATAACCACAGAAATTGAAAGTGATGAGGGATTACAGCTTGGTGATGTGGAAAGAGAGTATCTGACATATGATATATCCGTTACCAATCTGACAAATCAGGAGAAAAACATTTTATTGCCGATCCTGTACTATAGCGGTTATCGGACATATGATGACCAAAGCGGAGAATCTTTGCAGACATCAGCGGGCGATAACGGGCGTGTGATGGTGACGGTTCCGGCAGACTATAACGGAATATTCCATATGTCCTATTATGAGCCGTGGTATTGGCGCATAGCTGAAATCGCATCCGTTATAACATTGTTTTTTATTTTATATTACATATTTCACAGAAAGGAGTTTAAAAACGTATGGAAATTAAAAAGATTACAGATTCCGCATTCCGTAAATACGGACGGATAGTGCAGGGAATCGACTTTGGCGATCTGGTGGAGGCCATTAAAAAAGAAACGCCCCTGCCGGAAGGCGTTGCCTATGAACCTTCTATCGCGGCGCTGGAATCGACGAAGGCGGCTAAGGAGTTGCAGAAAAAAACATATGGCGAACTGCCGATCGAAGTAGGTTACTGCAATGGACACAATTATAAGCTGAATGCCATCGAGTATCATAGAAGTTCCGAGATCAACGTGGCGGCAACGGATGCAGTTCTGATCGTGGGCATGCAGCAGGATATCACGGATGATTTTCAGTACGAGACGGCCAAAATGGAGGCGTTTCTGGTTCCTGCAGGAACAGCGGTGGAAATCTATGCGACGACACTCCACTACGCACCCTGCAGCGCGGATGACGGCGGCTTTAAAGTGGGTATTGTATTGCCGGCCGGCACGAATTATCCGTTAAAAGAAAAACACGAAGGCTGGGAAGATGCGCTGATAACGGCACAGAATAAATGGCTGATCGGACATGCAGAGGGCGGTCTGGATGAAGGCGCGCATATCGGTCTGGTCGGAAAGAATTTAGATATCAGAGAGTGAGTAACAGATTAAAGATTTTGTATATTACCGGTAGACCCGGTTAAAGGAGGATATCATATGAATAATTTACCCAAAGTAAAGATTGGTATTGTGGCAGTAAGCCGTGACTGTTTCCCGGCATCTCTGGCGGTCAACAGAAGAAAAGCCCTGGTAGAAGCCTATAATAAGGCATACGATCCGGCGGATATTTATGAGTGCCCTGTCTGCATTATCGAAAGCGAGATCGACATGGTAAACGCATTGAACGATGTTAAGGCTAACGGCTGTAACGCTCTTTGCGTATATCTTGGAAACTTCGGGCCGGAGATTTCCGAGACACTTTTAGCAAAACATTTCGAGGGGCCGAAGATGTTCGTGGCGGCAGCGGAAGAATCCCAGAGCGACTTGATCCAGGGCCGCGGCGACGCATACTGCGGTATGTTGAATGCCAGCTATAACCTGAAACTTCGTAATGTAAAAGCATATATCCCGGAATATCCGGTTGGGGATGCGCAGGACTGTGCAGAGATGATTCATGAGTTTATCCCAATCGCGCGTGCAGTAGCGGCTCTTTCCAGCCTTAAGATCATTTCTTTCGGACCGCGTCCGCTTAACTTCTTAGCTTGTAATGCACCGATCAAACAGCTTTACAATCTGGGCGTTGAGATTGAGGAAAACTCTGAACTTGACTTGTTTGAAGCGTTTAATAAACATGAAGGGGATTCCCGTATCCCGGATGTTGTAAAGGATATGGAGGCAGAACTTGGCGCCGGAAATAACAAACCGGAGATCCTGCCGAAACTGGCGCAGTACGAATTGACCCTGCTTGACTGGATCGAAGAACATAAAGGTTATAGAGAATATGTAGCGATCGCTGGAAAATGCTGGCCTGCATTCCAGACACAGTTCGGTTTCGTTCCCTGCTATGTCAACAGCCGTCTGACAGGAAGAGGTATCCCGGTATCCTGCGAAGTTGATATCTACGGATGCCTGAGCGAGTTTATCGGCGAGGCGGTCAGCGACGATATCGTTACGCTGCTGGATATCAATAACTCTGTACCGAAGGATATGTACAAAGAGTCTATTGAAAATAAATTCAATTACAAATATACGGATACGTTCATGGGATTCCACTGTGGAAATACCTGCTCCAAGAAGCTGTCAAAATGCAGTATGGAATATCAGATGATCATGGCGAGAAGCCTTCCGGAAGAAGTAACACAGGGTACTCTGGAAGGAGATATCGTTCCCGGCGATATTACATTCTATCGTTTGCAGAGCACGGCAGATAATATCCTGCGCGCATATGTGGCGGAGGGTGAAGTCCTTCCGGTAGCAACCAGATCCTTCGGCGGTATCGGCGTATTCGCTATCCCGGAAATGGGAAGATTCTATCGTCACGTATTGATCGAGAAGAATTATCCTCATCACGGCGCCGTTGCTTTCGGCCATTACGGAAAAGCATTGTTTGAAGTATTTAAATATATTGGCGTAGAGGTAAGCGAGATTGGCTATAATCAGCCTAAGAGCCTGCCTTATCCGACGGAGAATCCGTTCGCATAATTTCTGGAAGAAAAAAGCACCGAATATTCGGTGCTTTTTTCTTCCTTAAAACGGTTGTTCTGTTCTCTTAGAGTGTTGTGTCCAGCGTAGAGCCAGTGTTGGCTGCGCTATAGCCGCCCTGGCTGGTGTATGTCTGGCTGGTCAGCGAGCCGCCCTGTGTAGCGTAGCGGTAGATCTGGTTCACTCTGTCCGTCATTTTTTCTGCAAAAGAGTAGGAGCCGGTGAACAGATTCTTTACATTGCTCATATCTGCTTCTTTGAACTTATCCTCGTCAAGCGATAATGTCTTATCGGAACCAATGGTAACGCCGATTCTGGAGAATGCGCTCTTGTTACTGCTTACAAGACTCGTTAAATAATCCGTCTGTTTGATAACGTTGGAGTTCTCGCTGTTTGCAGATTTTTTGATCAGAGCGTTGTAGTCCGTGATAAAAGCGGAAAACGCATCATATACTTCATCCTTATTATCATTGCTTATCGTCATGGCATTCAGCTTTTCCACGGATTTATAAAGCGTGCTTGCCAACGTAGCCGACGCAGAATCCTTCGCTGTTTTGGAAGTTCCTGCGGTTGAAGAAGTACTGTCTGTCTTGTCGCTGGCAGAAACACTTCCCGTACTGCCGGCGTATTTTGCCTTGGAAGAAGTAACAGCCTCGCCCTCGCCCGCAAGACGGTAAATCTTGCTTGCTCTGTCAGCCGCTTTATCCGCGAAAGAATTAACGCCCTGGAATAAAGTGGATATCGTAGGAACGTTGGTCGCGCCAGTTCTTTCATTTACTTTCTTGAAAGTATCTTCATCAATTGATAAAGTACGATCCGAGTTCATTGTGATGCCAATTTTGGCAAATAATTTGTAGTTCTGATAAGTATAGTCGTTCAGAGCATCCGCCTGCGCCTGTACGGAAGAGTTTTTGCTCTTGGAGGCGCTGGTCATCAAAGAATTGTAATCCTTGACAAAAGCAGATACGCTGTCGTAAAGTTTGTCGATGTTATCGGCACTGTAATCAAGACTATTCATTTTTGAGGCAGTCTCATAGAATTTTCTGGCTGCGCTCGCAGATGCTGCATCCTGCGTCTTTTTGGAACTGCTTTTGACAGAATCAGAAGATTCTTCCTCCTCTGCAGCTTTCTGCTTTGCATAGTATGCTTTCATCATTTTGCCGTAACTGCCGTTCTTGATAGAAGCATAATCGCTCAGCAGAGTAGAAGCGCCTGTGCCGCCCGTAGAGGATGTACCGCCCAATAAGCTGGAATAAACGTTAGAAAGCCCGGAATCCAATCCGGAAATACCATTACCCATAATTGATCACTCCTTTGACATAAAATTTGATCTGGCATCCGTGCCATATCCTGTTAGTTATTCTTATGTATATTATTTCGGCATTTCTTTATATTTGTAAAGAGGAAAATTGAAAAAATTTCAAATATTTTCAAAAGTAGCCGCCAATGGGCATATACTGTACAAATAATATTGCAGAGGGATTTTCATGAGTGAAAATAAGAAAACCTGGGATGAGAAGATAGGACTGGTACTGAATGAACTGGAAAACAGAATCCATAAGGAAAATGCTGAAAACTCCGGAAAGCAGAAACATTGTGGAAATCGTAAAAAAAAATACCAGACGAAAGAGGAGTGGAAAAAAGCTTCTTTCCGTCAGGATATTATTATGCAGGCGGTCATGTCGTTAGCTTTTCTTCTGGCGACGGTGGCTTTAGTACAGGGGATTTCCAGAGTGGTGCCGGATTCTGTTACGGTAAGTAATACTGTTGGCGGAAGGGAACTTCCAATCTATTGCGTAGAGACGGAGAAACCGCAGATTGCGCTCAGCTTTGACGCGGCTTGGGGCAACGACGACACCGCCAAAATCCTCAAAATATTAAAAGACCACAATGTCAAGGTGACTTTTTTCATGACCGGCGGCTGGGTGGAATCCTATCCGGATGATGTGAAAGCGATACTGGCGGATGGGCATGACCTCGGCAACCACAGCCAGAATCACAAAAACATGTCGCAGTTATCCGATGGCGAGTGTGAAGAAGAGCTGATGTCGGTACATAATAAAGTATTGGAACTGACCGGATATGAAATGTTCCTGTTCCGCCCGCCTTACGGAGATTATGACAATGATGTCATAAATGTGGCAAAAAAATGCGGCTACTATCCGATACAGTGGGATGTGGATTCTCTCGATTGGAAAGACTACGGCGTCGATTCCATTATCAAGACGGTAACGGAACATAAACATCTCGGAAACGGCAGTATCATTCTCTGCCATAACGGGGCGAAATTTACGGCGGAGGCACTGGATGCCCTGATTACCACTTTGCAGGAAAAAGGGTATGAACTGGTTCCTATCTCCCAGCTTATCTATAAGGACAATTACCATCTGGATCATGAAGGACGGCAGATTGGAAATTGAGGAAGAGGACATGGCCGGAACATGGTCTTGTCAAAATGTAAGCGCGGGCTGGCGGGCCTGCGTTTGCATTTCAAACTAAACTTTTCCATCCCATCTGCCGATATATAAATATAAAACGGTAAACGGATTTACCGCAGGAACGATCGACAGCAGCATCAAGGAGGATGATGGTATGGGCGTAGGAATGGGATTAAAAGTCAGTATAAGCAATTCTAAGGCGAAAACAACCAGTATTGAATTGAGAAACAGGGACGGGAGCAAAGCGGGAACGCTTACGATCTCCAAGCCGACCAACAGGTACGCGAAGAAGAAAAAACTTTCTTATAATTTTAAGCGGATCTCTACGAAGATCATGTCCACGAAATCGTCGGGCGTGGCAGGCCGAGTTGTGCGGGAGGCCCGCAGCGAACTTGTGAATCTTTTGTTGAAGGAAAAGAGCGCGCAGTACGATTCACAGGAAGTAAAGAGCGCGATCAAACATGCGAGGGCCATGGAGCGGATCGCCAAAAAGAAGAAAAAGCATATGGAAGAAGAGGAACGTGCAAAGCAGACTGGTTCTACGATGATCGAAGATGAACTGGAAACGACCAGGGAACAGGAAACCGAAGAAGAACAGGAGCAGGAAGAAGTCGAGATGAGCTCGCAACAGCTTGAACAGCTTGCACGTGAATTAGAACAGCTTATGAAAGAATCCGAGCAGGAGATGGAAGAACTGGCGGAAGAACTTGTCAGCGCCTCCTGGGAGCACATGGATGAAAAAGATGTTGAGAATCTGAAGAAAAAGCACAGAGCGGACGAACTTCGGGAGATCATGGAGGCGGATATGAAGTATCTGAAAGCTTTGTTTGACAGACTTGCCAAAGAGCAGCAGGCTAATGCCAACGGCAGTTCGTCTCTGGCGGCGGCTTTTGATTCGGCTGATCCGGCCGGCGGTGTTTCTCTGGAGATCGCGGGCGTTGAGATGCCGGTCGAAGTAGCGGACGTGCCTGTTACGGTAGAGGGCGCGAGTGTGGATGTATCGCTGTAGCGATATAGAATAGATGATAGAAAAGGAGTTTAAAAAGTCATATGAAATTTTCAGAAATGCCTTATGAACGTCCCGATATCGAGGATGTGAAAAAACAGTTACAGGATTTGATCGACCGATTTAAAGCGGCGGCGGATTATCAGGCGGCCAAAGCTGTTTTTCTGGAAAAGGAAAAAGCTGACAAGCATGTCAATACGTTGGATACACTGGCGCAGATACGGCATGATATTGACACGCGTGACACATTTTATGATGAGGAGGTAAAGTTCTGGAGCAGCGCTCTGCCGGAATTAAAAGAGTATCAGCAGACATGGACGCTTGCCCTGTTAGAGAGTCCGTTCCGTGCGGAGTTTGAAGCGGAATATGGCGATCTGATGTTTAAGAACGAAGAAATGAGTCTGAAAACCTTCTCGCCGGAGATCATAGGAGAATTGCAGAAAGAAAACGATCTGGTGCAGGAATATAGGAAACTGTTAGCCTCGGCGCAGATCCCGTTTGAAGATGGCGTTTATACGCTTTCCCAGTTGACGCCGTTTAAGAGCGATCCGGATGATGCACGGCGTCTGGCGGCCTGGAAAGCCGATGGCAAGTGGTTCAAAGACAATCAGCAGGAAATGGATCGTCTGTATGACGAACTTGTTCACCTGCGTGATTCCATGGGGCGTAAATTAGGCTATGACGGTTATACGCAGCTTGGCTATTACCGGATGCAGCGTAACTGTTATACGAAAGAAGATGTAGAGAAATTCCGCGCGGCTGTCGTAAAATATCTGGTGCCGGTAGCGGACAGTATCTATCGTGAGCAGGCGAAGCGGCTGGGTAAAGAATATCCGATGAGTTATGCCGATAACGCGCTGGAATTCCGTTCCGGGAATGCGAGACCGGCCGGGACGCCGGATGATATTCTGGCGCAGGGCCGGAAATTCTATGATGAATTGAGCCCGGAGACCAGCGAATTTTTCCGCACGCTTTTAGATGGGCAGCTGCTTGACGTGCTCTCGACAGAAGGCAAAGCGGGCGGCGGTTATTGTACGAGCATTCCGGATTATTCGGTGCCTTTTATCTTTGCGAACTTTAACGGTACACAGCACGATGTGGAAGTCGTTACCCATGAGGCCGGACATGCTTTTGCGGCATGGATGAACCGTGACCGTGTGCCTATGGATTCTGTATGGCCTTCTCTGGAAGCCTGTGAGGTGCATTCCATGTCCATGGAATTTTTTGCCTGGAACTGGGCGGAGGGATTTTTCGGAAAAGATACGAGGAAATTTTATTATACCCATCTGGCAGGCGCATTGACCTTTATTCCTTATGGTACGATGGTCGATCATTTCCAGCATGTCGTATTTGAAAAACCGGACATGACGCCGAGACAGCGCCATGATGTCTGGAAAGAGCTTCTGGGCGTGTATATGCCGTGGATGCGTCTGGACGGCGACATCCCGTTCTATGCGGAGGGTGAGGGCTGGCAGCGTCAGCATCACATTTATACGAGTCCCTTCTATTATATTGATTACTGTCTGGCACAGACGGTGGCTTTGCAGTTCTGGGCTAAGATACAGAAAGACCCCAAAGCGGCCTGGGAGTGTTATATGGCCTATACGAAACAGGGCGGCAGCGTTGTATTTACAGAGCTGTTAAAAAATGCCGGACTGGAAAATCCTTTCGAGGAAAGCTGTCTGCGTGACGTATGTGCGACGGCGAGACAGTGGCTCGATCAGTATGACTTACAGGGACTTGTCTGATCATGGCAGGAGAAAGTAAGCGGGAGAGGCGAGGCTATCTGCGTGATTTTGAAAAAAAGGCGGATGGCGGTTATGTATATACAGGCCCGACCTGGCGCGCGGAGAATGCAGCCAGGCGGCGGCTTTTAATAAGATTATGGGTGCTGCAGGCAGTTATGCTGTCTGCGGCTCTTTTGCCCGGTTTTGTAACAACAGCGGGACTTCTTAATTCTTTTTATGTGATTCTGCCCTATGTACTCTGGGCGCTTTCCGATATTTATCTGGCTTATATGCTGGGAAATATGACGTTTGGCGGCAATCCGCTGCGGGATTATGTCTATAAAAGCAGCGTGGCGCGCTATACCCCCTGGGCGATGGCGGCGCTTGTCGGAGCGGCGCTCACCGCGGCGGGAATGCTTGTTTTTCTCATACGCGGCGGCAGCGGAGAAGGTGTGGCGCTCTGCTTCGTATGCAGCGCGGTGCAGATTGTTTCATCAGTGCTGATAAATCGCTGCAGGGTAGCGGATATATGGGATAAAGAAAAGATGCCGGAGCGGGAAAATGGTTGAAATTGGACAGGAAAAGCATGGAAAATCCATGGAATTCGAGATTTTTTATTGACGGGAAACGGAAACGTATGTAAAATAAAAACGTATATGTTTCATTATACAGGCAGTTTTGATGCTGTCAAAATAAAAAAGGGAGGAAAAAAAATGAAAAAATGCAAAAAACTTCTTGCATTGCTGCTGTCTATGACAATGGTATTTTCACTGGCAGCCTGCGGTTCCAATAATGAAGAACCCGCACCGGCTGATACTCAGGCGACAGAAGAAGATACGAGCAGTGCAGAAACAGAAGACACAACGCAGCCGGAAGAAGAACCTGTTGAAGAAGCTGCGGCACCCGCCAACGATACGTTGGTCATCAGAGTTGAGAACGGCCTTGAGGGTAAATTCTCTCCGTTCTTTAGTTTAGCGGCACAGGATACGACGATTGATGAGATGACACTGGTTTATCTTATGGAAGTCGATCGTGTAGGTAATCCGATCCTCAATGGTATCGAAGGAGAGACCCGTTCTTATAACGGAACAGACTATACTTATAATACAGCATCCAATATCGAGATCACCGAGAATGCGGATGGTACTGTTTACTATGATATCACGATGCGTGATGACATTAAGTTCTCCGATGGCACACCGGCGGATATTGATGACGTTATCTTCGGTATGTATGTTTTCTTAGATCCTACATACGATGGTAACTCCACATTATTCTCTACAGCGATCGAGGGTATTGATGCATACCGCAACGGTGTGGATACGCTTTACAATCTGCTGATCGCAGCAGGCGAAGACAACACGGACTTCACATACTGGGACGAAGCGGTACAGACAAAGTTCTGGTCGGAAGACCTTCCGGCAGCAGGCGAAGCTTTCGCACAGTCTATCATTGACTACTGTGTAAACAACGGTTACGCATCAGCTGACGACCCGGTAGAAGTGGTAACACCCAACTGGGGATTTGAAGTACCGGAAGGCGCAACGGTAGCAGATTTCTTTAATGTTATGTTAGAAGCATATGAAGGAGATTATGCCACACTTTCCGATACGGAGCAGGCAAGCGCAGGTATCTGGAGTTTCCTGCCGGATGAATATCACGTAGGTGTTGAGACTGGTGATTCTGCACCGAATGTATCCGGTATCCAGCGTACAGGCGATTACTCCATGCGTATCGTGACGACAGGTATCGACGCAACGATGATCTATCAGTTGGCGCTGCCTATCTCTCCGATGCACTATTATGGCGATGAGAGCCTCTATGATTATGAGAACAACAGCTTTGGTTTCCCGAAAGGTGATCTGTCTTCCGTTAAGGCTAAGACAACGACACCTTTAGGTGCAGGCCCTTATATTTTCCAGAATTATGAGAACGGTGTCGTATATCTGGACGCTAACCCGGATTACTTCAAGGGAGCGCCGCATATCCCGCACCTTAATTTTATAGAAGCTGCCGAAGCGGATGCCGTTACAGGTATCACGGCAGGTACCATGGATGTGACCGATCCGAGTTATTCCATGGACGTTGCGAAACAGATCGCTGACATCAACGGCACGGAAGATCTGGATGGCCCGGTTCTGACCACCCGTCTGATCGACTACCGCGGATATGGTTATATCGGTCTGGCAGCTAAAAACATTAAAGTTGGAAACGACGAGTCTTCCGAAGAATCACGTAACCTGCGTAAAGCGATCGCTACTGTCATTGCGGCTTACCGCGATGAAGGCGTGGATTCTTATTATGGTAATACGGCGGCGGTTATCAATTATCCTATCTCCAATACTTCCTGGGCAGCTCCTCAGGTTACGGACGACGGATATCAGATCGCTTATTCTACAGATGTAAATGGTGATCCTATTTATACCGACGGTATGTCTACTGATGAAAAATATGCGGCGGCGCTTGAAGCAGCACTTGGATATTTTGAAGCGGCAGGCTTTACAGTAGAAGACGGTAAAGTAACAGCGGCTCCCGAAGGAGCAAAATTAGAGTATCAGGTAAATATCGGCGGCGGTGGTGTAGGCGATCATCCTACATTCCTGATCCTGAAAAATGCGGCTGACGCATTTGCTACCATCGGTATTACTTTAACAGTAAACGACCTTTCCAATTCCAGCGATCTGTATGCTTCTTATCAGACAGGTGTTGCTGAAATGTGGTGTGCGGCATGGCAGGCAGGTACCGATCCGGATATGTATCAGTTATATCACAGCCAGGGTTCGACCAACTACTACCAGATCGCAGATGATGAACTGGATGAGTTAATTGAGGCAGGACGTCTCTCAACCGACCAGACTTATCGTAAAGGTCTGTATAAAGCGGCTATGGAAATTATTATGGACTGGGGTGTTGAACTCCCGATCTACCAGCGTTCAGACTGTCTGCTGATCTCTTCCGAGCGTGTCAATGTGGAATCTTTCCCGACAGATATGACACCTTACTGGGGATGGAGCAGTGAAGTCCAGAATCTGGAAATGAAATAAATAATTGTTTGTTGTTATACGAAGGTGTATGATACCCCTGCTCCGTGTTGGGGCAGGGGTTTTCATTAGATGTGGCAGCCATTGCTGACACTTCTATTTAGTAACTAATGTTATATATGGCCGGGCAGGAGTCCGGGCCGAGGAAAGGAAGGGATTTTTGTGCGTAACTACATTATCAAGCGCATTTTGATATCGATCCTGCTCCTCTTCTGTGTGACATTCATCATATATGCTGTCCTGCGCTGCCTGCCCGCATCGTATGTAGAGACTATGGCGATGCAGTTAGCGGCCGCACCGGGAGCAAAACCGTATGATGAGTGGATCGCGCAGTTGAATGCGTCTTATGGACTGGATAAGGGTATCGTTGCGGGGTGGCTGACCTGGTTGAAGGATTTTGCAACCGGACATTTTGGGGACAGTTGGAAATTTACTGTGCCGGTTATCGAGAAATTTAGTGATGTTATCTGGCTTTCTTTTGTTATGGGCGCCATTTCTATGGTTCTGGAGCTGCTGATCGCGATCCCGCTTGGTATCATTGCGGCTACCAAACAGTATTCGCGGACGGACTATGCCATTACGGCAGGTGCGCTCATCGGTATTTCCTTACCGCCGTTTTTCTTCGCCACCTTATTGAAACTGGTCTTTGCGGTGAAATTACAGTGGTTTGACGTAGCGGGGCTGGTCGGACGTACCTATGCGCAGCTTAGTTCCTGGGAACAGTTTCTGGATAAGGCGCATCATCTGGTACTGCCTATTACGGTGTTAGTAATTACCTCCATAGGTTCGCTGATGCGTTATACAAGAACGAATATGCTGGAAGTTCTGAATGCCGATTATATCCGGACGGCAAGGGCTAAGGGCCTTAGCGAGCATAAGGTCATTTATAAACATGCTTTCCGCAATACTTTGATTCCTCTGGTGACGATCATCGGAGGTTCCCTGCCGGGACTCTTTACAGGCGCGCTCATTACGGAGACGCTCTTTGCTATCCCCGGCATGGGCTATACATCTTATCAGGCCATGGTTATCGGAGATATTCCGTTTTCCATGTTCTATATGACATTTATAGCAGTTTTGACTTTGGCAAGTAATCTGATTACCGATATCCTGTATGCGGTGGTAGACCCCCGTGTACGCATCGCTTAGAAAGGAGGAATACGAATGTCTGATACGAAGAATCCAAACGTAGATAGTCATGACAATTCGCAGGAAACGCTGTCTTTAAATGACGATCGCCGTGTCAAGACGCTTTCACCGGGCGCGCTTGTCGTGAAGCGTTTTTTCCGTAATCGTCTGGCTGTAGTGGGTCTCATCATGCTGGCAGCAATGTTCCTGTTTTCCTTTGTGGGCGGTATGATCTCACCCTACGGACAGGATGAGCAGTTCTATACCTATACATATCTGGAAAAAGAATATGTAGGTGTGACACAGAATGAAGATTTCCGTTATGTTATCGCGGAGGGGGGAGAATTTGGTTCCGCGGCGCAGGCGCAGTTTCTGATGGCACAGATGACCGGTAAGACAGAGTTTGAATATAAAGATGTTGCTTACGAAGTAGAGCAGGGGGGGGATGATTTTTATACGATTTCCTCAAATGGGGAACCCCTGGCTATTGCTTATAAAGATATTGTAAACGCTTCTGATGGTATTGACGATCTGCCTTTTGCAGTAAAACGGGCGGCGCTGACTCTATATACCAATGGTGAGACCGGCGCTTTCAGTGTGGACGGAGTGGATTATGAGTTAGACGATGGCGGCAATATCATACAGGGTGAGGAAGTCCTCGGCTATATCAGTCGTTTCGTCGTACAGTCGAGAGAAAACGGCGTTGTGATCTCCAGAGATTTTAAAGAGCGTCTGGAAGAAGAACTGGCCAATGACGTGACGGAGTTTACCTATACGGGAGCCGATGGAGAGGAACACAATTATACAATTTCCTACGACGCCTCCGCCAAGGTATGGTCTGTCATGCAGGAAACAGAAACTTATGTATATAACCAGTATTCCCAGCCGTCCCTCGAACATCCGCTGGGAACGGATACGAACGGTATGGATATGCTCACCCGTCTGATGTATGGCGGCCGCGTATCGCTTATCATCGGCTTTATCGTTGTAATTATCGAGACGCTGCTTGGCGTTATCATGGGAGGTATCTCCGGTTATTTTGGTAAATGGGTAGACAATCTGATCATGCGTATCGTGGATATTTTCTATTGTATTCCTTCCATGCCGCTTATCATCATCTTAGGCGCAGCTATGGATGGTATGCGTGTCGATCCGCAGATCCGTATGATGTATCTGATGCTGATCCTTGGTTTCTTAGGCTGGCCGAGTATCGCGCGTCTTGTCCGTGGACAGATCTTATCTCTTCGCGAGCAGGAGTTCATGACGGCGGCGGAAGCCTGCGGCGTCCGTGTTTCACGGCGTATCTTCAAGCATCTGATACCGAATGTTATCCCGCAGCTTATCGTTACCTGTACCATGAGTCTTGGTTCGGTCATGCTGACAGAAGCGACCCTCTCTTTCTTAGGACTGGGTGTTAAGTTCCCGTTCGCTTCCTGGGGTAATATCATCAATGATGTAAATAACTCTTATGTTTTGACAACTTATTGGTTCATATGGATTCCGGCCGGTATCTGTCTTCTGATCGCCGTTTTGGGATTTAACTTCGTGGGCGATGGTCTCCGTGATGCCTTTGACCCCAAAATGAAGCGATAGATAAGGAGGAGGAACATTATGGCTAAGAATAAACCGGAAGGATATCTTTCCGCAAAAGAATCCCGTCGGATATCCAAAGAGAACCGACGTATCACGAATCAATATGAAAAAGAGCGTAAACGCAAGAACGTGCCCGAATCAGAGTATCTGACCACGATGCACGATGCGGATAACGCGGTGGAATTTGATAATCTGCATACCTATTTCTTTACCGACGCGGGTACGGTCAAATCTGTCGATGGCGTGACTTTTGAAGTGCCGATCGGCAAGACGGTCGGTGTGGTAGGAGAGTCGGGCTGCGGCAAGTCTGTCACCAGCCTGTCGCTTATGCAGTTGATACAGCGTCCGCAGGGACAGATTGTAGAAGGTGAGATCCGTTTGAATCTCGGCGAAGGAAAGGCCTACAATATCGCTAAAACGCCGAATGAAAAGATGATGAATCTGCGCGGCGATTATGTTTCCATGATCTTTCAGGAGCCGATGACGAGCTTGAATCCGGTCTTCCGTATCGGGGAGCAGTTAGAAGAGGTCATCGAACTTCATGACGGAGAGGGAAAAGATAAAGAAGCCATCAAAGCGCGGACGATAGAACTTTTGGAAATGGTAGGGATTGCCAACAGTGAGGGTGTATACCGCATGTATCCGCATGAACTTTCCGGCGGTATGCGTCAGCGTGTGATGATCGCCATGGCCTTAGCCTGCAATCCGAGAATTATCATTGCCGACGAGCCGACGACGGCGCTCGACGTGACCATACAGGCGCAGATCCTTGACTTGCTGCGCAATCTGAAAAATAAAATCAATTCTTCCATTATGCTGATCACACATGATCTTGGCGTAATTGCGGAAATGGCCGATTATGTAGTCGTTATGTATGCGGGCCGCGTCGTAGAAAAAGGAACTGTGCGGGATATTTTCTCTAATCCGTCCCATCCGTATACAATCGGTCTTATGGCCTCCAAACCGGTCGTCGGCAAGCAGGTAGACAGGCTTTATTCCATTCCCGGTAAAGTACCGAATCCTGTCAACATGCCGAACTATTGTTACTATAAAGACCGCTGCGAGATGTGTGTGGACGGCTGCAAGGGAGACTATCCAGGCGAAATCAGCCTGTCTGAGACGCACAAGGTAAGCTGCTATCGCTTCTATGAAGGAAAGGGGGAGAAATAAATGTCCGACAATACTAAGATGATAGAAAACGAATTTGAGCCGGTAACTTACGATCCCCAGTATATCCTGATGGTCAATGAATTGAAGAAATATTTCCCCATCAAGGGCGGTATGATCTCCAAGACGATAGGCCATGTGAAAGCGGTAGACGGCGTAACGTTTAATTTAAAACGTGGAACCACCATGGGACTCGTAGGCGAGTCGGGCTGCGGCAAGACGACGACAGGAAGGACTATTTTACGCTTATCTGGTGAAAAGACCGGAGGACAGGTGTTATTTAACGGTCAGGAAGTATACGACCTGTCTACGAAAGAAATGCGTTCCATACGGACTAAAATGCAGATCATTTTCCAGGATCCGTTTTCCAGCCTTTCACCGAGACTGCCTGTAGGCGAGATCATCGGCGAAGCTGTCCGCGAACACAGTCTGGTGAGCAAAGCGGAATTTGACGATTATATCGACCAGGTCATGGATAACTGCGGCCTGCAGCCTTTCCATAAAGACCGTTATCCGCATGAATTTTCCGGCGGACAGAGACAGCGTATCTGTATCGCGCGCGCTCTGGCCTTAAATCCTGAGTTCGTAGTATGTGACGAACCGGTCTCTGCACTGGACGTATCCATTCAGGCGCAGATCATCAATCTGCTCAAAGACTTACAGGATCGTTATAAATTGACGTATCTGTTCATATCTCATGACTTGAGCGTTGTGGAACATATATCAGATACGGTAGGCGTTATGTATCTTGGCAATCTTGTAGAATACGGTGAGACAACGGATATTTTCAAAAATCCGCTCCATCCTTATACGAAAGCACTTTTTTCCGCAATCCCCATTCCGGACCCGGATGCGAAAATGGATCGTATCGTGCTCGAAGGAACGATACCTTCTCCGGCCAATCCGCCCAGCGGCTGTAAATTCCATACCCGCTGTGCCAACTGTATGGCGAAGTGCAAGGAAGAAGCGCCGGTGCAGAAAGAAATAGAACCCGGCCACTATGTTGTCTGCCATTTGTATGATGATGTATGAGCAGGCATGATGATTTCGAGGACGATGGACGCACCATAGCCGATATGAGCGGGATTGGCCCGGCTCATGCGTCGTGGTTCGGCCGCCGCAGTCCGTCCTCCGGTGAAGAAGAACGTTCGCAGGAGGAGAATAGAAGAGAGCGTCCTTGGGAAGAATCTCCTTTTACCTGGAAAGAGCGTTTCCGGTATATGGGTGTGGCGCTTGGCGCTGCGCTTTCCATCGCCCTGGCATTTCTGGCAGGCATAGCGCTTATCATATGGCTTATTACATTGTATGCTAAATAGATATTCTTCCAGACAAGCTTGCTTGTCGTGGGATTATGAGAGATATACGGGGAGGCGCAGGCGGTTGTGTCTCCCCGTTTATGCGCAGACCCGTGCAGATGTAACATACCACTAACGTGGCGCACGGGCCGCGCGGCGAGCAGGGAAAAACTTCCCTGCTCGATTGTCAGGGGGAGTGGAAAAGGGCGGATGAAGACGATTTTAGTGGTTGACGACGACGTCTATATCGGGGATATGGTGGAAGAGATGCTGCATAAAGAGGGGTACGGCGTACTGCGGGCCTATTCGGGTTCGGAGACATTGCTCCTTTTGCAGAAAGAAAAGCCGGATCTGGTACTGCTCGATCTGATGCTGCCGGGACTTGGCGGAGAAGAAGTGCTCCCGCGGTTAAAAGGCATTCCGGTCATTATCATCAGTGCCAAGATAGACGTGGAAAATAAGGTAGAGTTACTCCTTGGCGGCGCGGCCGATTATGTGACGAAGCCGTTTGATCTGCAGGAACTTTCGGCGAGGATTGCGGTCCAGTTACGAAAGGCGGATGCAGAGGGCAGCATGGATGCGGGAAGTGGGACAGGCGCAGAGGAGAAGATGAGGGTGGTCTTTGAGGATATTGCCATGGATATGGCGGCGCATAGTGTTTGTATTGGCGGCAACGCTGTGAAGCTGACGCGGACGGAATACGCTATCCTCAAGATTCTTATGCAGAACCCACAGCAGGTCATCCCTAAATCGGTCATATTGGAGCGTATCAGCGAAGAGACGCCGGACTGTGTGGAGAGTTCTTTAAAAGTGCATATCAGCAATCTGCGCAGAAAACTGCGGGAGGCCGGAGGAAAAGACTATATCGAGGCAGTCTGGGGAATCGGCTTTAAGATGAAAACGGAAAGCTGACAGAAAGGAAACCGGGAAGAGTTTGAAGGATTATTTTTACGATTTCTTAACGATTTCCTTAACCGTTTTCTTAACTTTTATTCGATAAAATAATATTGCCATGCGAGCTAGGGAATCGGCATGGCTGATTTCCACTAGCGAACGGAGGACATCATCGAATAAAAGGAGGTTCTAAAATGGACTATGTGTTGACAACGGAGGCTCTTTGCAAGAATTATAAGCATTTCAAGGCATTGAGCGATTTCAACATGCACATTCCCAAAGGGGCGATCTATGGATTCGTCGGGAAAAACGGCGCCGGCAAGACGACACTGATACGTCTGATCTGTGGTTTACAGCAGGCAACATCGG
This sequence comes from Ruminococcus sp., assembly GCA_023663085.1. GTDB lineage: Bacteria > Bacillota > Clostridia > Lachnospirales > Lachnospiraceae > UBA3282. Next base: position 32,311 of record JAMPIB010000013.1, read on the forward strand.
GCACCTATACGCTATACGGCGTAAACAGTTCGCAAAAAGAGATTGCCAGAGCGCGCAGGAGAGTAGGGGCTATCGTAGAAATGCCCTCTGTTTATCAGGATATGAGCGCGGTAGAGAATCTGAAGGCGCAGTACCGTGTTCTGGGCCTGCCGTCTTTTACGGGCATTCCAGAACTGCTGGAACTGGTCGGTCTGGAAAATACCGGTCAAAAGAAAGCGAAAAACTTTTCGTTAGGAATGCGCCAGCGGCTAGGAATTGCCATTGCATTGGCCGGAGATCCGGATTTTCTGGTTCTGGACGAACCGGTAAACGGACTCGATCCGCAGGGCATCATCGAGATACGCGAACTGATACTGAAACTGAACAGACAGCGGCAGATCACAGTGCTGATATCCAGTCATATACTGGACGAATTGTCGCGGTTAGCCACGCATTACGGTTTTATTGACCACGGCCATATGGTAAAAGAGATCAGTGCCAAAGAGTTAGAAGCGGCCTGTAAAAAATGTACCCGTCTGGAAGTTTCCGATGCAAAGAGCCTGGCCCGTGTATTGGATGCTATGGATATAGAATACAGCATTTTATCCGATACCGAAGCGGATGTATATGCGAAAGTCAATCTAAGTGAACTGGTACATGCGCTGGAAAAAGAACATTGCCAACTCTATTCTTCACAGGAGAAGGATGAAAGCCTGGAAAGCTATTTTATGAATCTGACAGGCGAGGCTTTGCGTGAAGGGAGGGCGGGCGTATGAACAGGTTACTCGGTGCGAATCTGGCCAGAATGATAAAGAGCAGGATATTCTGGGTGTTGGAAATCTTTATGTTCGGCTATGGCGTATTTGCCTATGCTTCTATGGCAGTCAATATCAAAAACGGACTGCATGCAGTCGGAGGGTATCTGCCGTATTTCTTTAATGAGATGCTGGCTATGGGCGGTGTGACGGCGCTCTTTACAGTTTTTTTCCTCGGTACGGAGTACAGTGATGGCGTAATCAGGAATAAGATTTCTGTCGGACACAGGCGGATAGATATTTATCTGGCTAATGTTATCACCTGTTATATAGCGGCCGTTATTGAATTTGCAACCTACACATTAACCGCAATAGTCATTGGAGGTCTTCTGATAGGAAGAGAATCGTTTGACGGCTTTAATCAGATGCCCCAGCGTATTGGATGCTGTCTGGTTATTTTATTGGCCTATGCAGTAATCTTTTCCCTGCTTAGCATGTTAGACAGCAGCAAAGCGCGGGTAACGGCAGTCAGTCTCGTACTGGTGCTCGTCTTCGTGATCCTGGTCACGCAGATATACGGCGACCTTGCAGAGCCGGAATTAACAGACAGAATGGTAATGTCTCCAGAGAGCGGAGAACTGGAACTGGAAGAGAATATCCCCAATTCACGCTATATCAGCGGTACGAAGAGAGTAGTTTATGAATGGATAGATTCCTTTCTGCCCGCGGATCAGGTGATGTATGTGATGGAGTGGGAGACGGAAATGACATGGAAGGCGCCGCTATGTATGCTGGGAGAGAGTGTAGTGTTAATATGTCTTGGGATATATGTTTTTGGGCGCAAGGATATCAAATAGAATAAAAAATAAAACGAAATGAAATAAAATAAAATGTAATAAGAAAGGTTCGGATATGAATGCCTGGTCATGGGGATTTATCATAATCTGCATTTTGACGGTTGCAGTACTGGCCGGAAAAGTGTATTATATGAAAAAAGCGGCTAGAGAGATCAGAGAAGGATTTGCCGAAAAACTGGCGACAGAGACGAATACGTTACTTTCCCTGTCCGGGCATGATAAAGATATGCGCAGGCTGGCGGATACGCTGAATGTGGAACTTCGCAGACTGCGCGGGCAGAGGCACCGCTACTGTCAGGGTGATCTGGAAGTAAAAGAAGCCATCGCCAATATTTCACATGACCTCAGAACGCCTCTGACGGCAATCTGCGGTTATGTGGAATTGCTGAGAGATCTGCTGGAGCGGATGGCGGAATATACGCCGGCGGCGGAGATAGAGACCGGCGGACGTTATCTTGCCATCATCGAGAACCGCACAGAGGTATTGAAAAAACTTACGGAAGAATTGTTCCGTTATTCTATCGTTGTTTCTACTGTCTGGGACGATACGCTGGAAGATGTGGTACTGAATCATGTATTGGAAGAATGTCTTTCCGCACATTATCAGATGTTGAAGGATAATAGCATAACACCGGTTATAGATATGCCGGAAAACGAGGTTAAATGCAGATTAAATAAGTCTGCAACCCTGCGTATTCTGGAGAATATTGTCGGTAATGCCGTGAAATACAGCGACGGTGATCTGAAGATCCTGTTATCGGAAAACGGTGAAATGTTTTTTTCAAATCATGCGTCCGGGCTGGATGAGGTGTCGGCTGCCAGATTGTTCGACCGCTTTTATACGGTGGACACGGGAGAAAAGTCTACGGGGCTCGGCCTTTCTATCGCCAGAGCGCTTACGGAACGGATGGGCGGGCAGATCACGGCGCGGTATCATGAGGGTATGCTGGATATCCGGCTGGTATTCAAGGAGACGATAAAATGAGTTACTATTTAGTGGATTATGAAAATGTGAAAAGAGACGGTTTAAATGGGATCAACGAGCTGTCTGCGGAGGATACGGTCTGTATTTTTTACAGTGAAAATGCGGATACCATAACATTTGATATGCACCGTAAGATCAACGAATCGCAGGCAAAGATAGTATTTCAGGAAGTAGAGGTCGGCACCAAGAACGCGCTGGATTTTCAACTGGCGACTTATTTAGGATATCTGGTCGCTGCGGATAAAAAGCAGGAATACTACATTGTGACCAAAGACAATGGATTTAACATCCTCTGCACCTACTGGAGCAAACAGGGGATTACAATAACAATGGTTATGGATCTGTCGGGCAGGAATATCAAAAAGGAGCAGGCGGAGCTGGCGGCGGAAGTCGGCAAATTGATAGAGGATGCCGATATCGCGGCGACCGTCACCAAATGTATCCTGCAATACAAGACCAAACAGGGTATCAATAACGCCCTGATGAAACAGTATCCGAGCAAGGATAATAAGCAGGCCAGTGAAATTTATAATGCCATCAAGCCGCTTCTGGTGAATAAAAAGGGAAGATAATAAAGAAAATAATAAGGAAAATAAAGTGCAGACAAAAGAAAAAGATTATAATATGACTTTGGGAGTCCTTTCGGGACTGGCGATCATCATGATCGTGGCGGGACATGCGGGATGCGACGTTTTGACAATAGGCGGCCTGTTTCCCTATTATTCCTTCCATGTACCGCTGTTTATGTTTATCTCCGGCTATTTTTATCGGGAAGAAAATGCGGAAAGACCGCTTGCGTATTGTGTGAAGAAGATACGCAGGCTTTTAGTACCATATTTTATCTGGAATGTGATATACGGGATCATTGCGTGGATACTGCGCCTTGCCGGGTTTACAATGGGAGAGGGCATCAGTATCCGCACGCTTTTCATAGAACCTTTCATCAGCGGATATCAGTTTATCTATAATTATGCGGCCTGGTTTGTGCCGACGTTATTTCTGATAGAGATGATGAACCTGTTGATGCGGCTTATTTTAAAAAAGCTGCATCTATGTTATGAGTGGCTGATCCTGGCGGGAACGCTGGCCGTGGGCATGGTTGTCGTATGGCTGGCGGTCGGAGGGCATGTCTGGGGATTTTATAAAATGCCGGGCAGGATTCTATTTTTGTATCCCTGCTTTCAGATGGGACAGTTTTATCATAAAAAGCTGGAGCGGCACGATACGCTTGGGAATCTGCCTTATTTTGCCATTGTGTTCACGCTACAGCTTCTTTTGACGCTTGGCTGTAACGGGCTGGCTTACAGCAGCGTCTGGTGTACGGGATTTGCCAACGGGCCGCTTATCCCCTATGTGACAGCCGTGTCAGGAATTGCTTTCTGGCTGCGGATAGCAAAGATCATAACACCGTTATGCAGCAGGAATAATTACATATGTTATTTATGTAAAAATACCTATGCCGTGATGACGCATCATGTGCTGGCTTTTATGGGAGTGAAGGCGGTCATTGCGTGTCTGGCGGCGTATACAACGTGGTGTGCGGATTTTGACAGGGGGCAGTATCTGAGCAATATTGACTATTATTATCTGGTAAAAGGGATGGAGCAGTTTAAATTCGTGTATCTGGCCGCGGGGGTGGTACTGCCGCTTGTTCTGCAGTATGGGATAGAGCGCGGGCGGAGGAGTCTGGAGCGGAGTATAGAGCATCTAAGAGGGAATGGAAGGTAAAATTTCATGCAGGAAAAAACACTATTGATCGCAGTCACATTTCTTTTTATCATCGTCATGGCGCTGGTCTGCGCAATGCTCCATATCATCCGATATCGTATGGCCAGGCTCTATAACTGGAACGGCAGACGCTACAGTTATCTGGGTTATGTGCCAATCCGCCGGGAGAACGGGGACTTCGCTTTATATATCGGCGGACATATGGTGGACTTGTCGCGGACGACGCGCTATCGCATCTGTCCGGGCCGGAGGTTTTGTAAAAAGAACCGTTACCGGAATCTTTTTGTCTATGCGGATGGAAACAGGGAGCATGTGGTAATTGACAGGGAAGAAATGAAAACAGAGATTCCCTTTTAGGGAAAGATTTGGTATACTAAGACGGACGGCGTAAGGCCGTAACAGGAGAGAGCATGATTACGATAAGTCTTTGTATGATCGTGAAAAATGAAGAGCGGCTGCTTGCCAGATGTCTGGAGAGCGTAGCGGATATCATGGATGAAATTATCATTGTGGATACCGGTTCGACGGATAAGACGAAGGAGATCGCGGCGCGCTATACGGATAAAATTTATGATTTCGAGTGGATACAGGATTTTGCCGCGGCGAGGAATTTCGCTTTTTCCAAGGCAAATATGGAATATATCTATTCTGCGGATGCCGATGAGGTGCTGGATGAGGAGAACAGGCAGGCTTTTCTTGCCCTAAAGGAGACGCTTCTTCCGGAGGTGGATATCGTACAGATGTATTACGCCAATCAGCTTCAATTCGGCACAATTTATAATTATGATAAAGAACTGCGTCCGAAGTTGTTTAAGAGACTGCGGACTTTTGTATGGGAAGAGCCGATCCATGAGCAGGTTATTCTGGAACCGGTAATTTATGACAGTGATGTCGCTATTTTGCATATGCCGGAAAATAATCATAAGGACAGAGATCTGGCTTCTTTTGCGCGCATGACGGCTTCGGGAAAGCGGCTTTCTAAGCGCCTGCATAATATATATGCCAAAGAACTGTTTGTTTCCGGGGAGGATAAGGATTTTCTGGAGGCGGGCGCCTTCTTTGAAGAATCCTGCCAGGATGTGGAGCGTTCCATGGATGAGTTGAAAGAGGCGGCCTGTGTAGCGGCCAGAGCGGCGCGGATCAGACAGGATATGGAGAAGTTTTTAAAATATACGTTGAAAGTAGTGGCCTGCGATGGCTGTGCGGAGATCTGCTGTGAACTGGGGGAGTATTTTCTGGCGCGCGGCGATCTGGACGAAGCAATCGTGTGGTTTTATAATGCCGCGTATGAAACGGAGTGTATCCTTAATATACATAGTAGTGGGGATATTCCGCTTAAGAGGCTGGCGGAGTGCTACAGGCTGGCCGGTCATGAGAAAGAGGCCGGAGAGTATGAGAAACTTGCCACAGAGTGGCAGGCACAGTAGCGTGGAAAGAGCAAAAACGATAAAGGCCGGCTGAAAGTCGAAGCGGACGAAACATAAAGACGTATCAGGAAAGGAAAACACAGACTGATTATGATGAAATGGGAAGATAACGTGAGAAAAGTAGTGCCTTATACGCCCGGCGAGCAGCCGCAGAAAAAGGGCATTATCAAATTAAATACCAATGAATGTCCGTATCCGCCATCGCCGCTGGTGGAAAAAAAGATGAAGGAGATGGATTCTCAGGATCTGCGGCTATACCCGGAGTTTCCAGAAAGGTCGCGGCTGATGGAAGAACTTGCCGCTTATTATAACGTCTCGAAAGAACAGATTTTTGTCGGCGTCGGTTCGGATGATGTGTTATCGATGGCCTTTTTGACTTTTTTTAAGTCTTCTAAACCCATCCTGTTCCCGGATATCACGTATTCTTTTTATGACGTATGGGCAGAGGTTTACGGGATTCCTTATCAGACGATACCGCTGGATGAAGATTTTGCCATACGCACGGAGGACTATCTGCAGGATACGGCTTGCGGCGGCATTATTTTTCCCAATCCGAACGCGCCGACGGGAGTATTAATGGACGCGGCGGAAATTGAGAAGATCGTGGCCGGGAACAGGGACGTCGTGGTCATTGTAGATGAGGCTTATATTGATTTTGGCGGCGTGAGCGTACTGCCTCTGATACAGCGGTATGATAATCTTCTGGTAGTCCGCACATTTTCCAAATCAAGAGCGATGGCCGGTATGCGTATCGGCTTTGCGTTAGGAAACGAGAAACTGATCGCTTATTTAAACAGTGTAAAATACTCTGTCAATTCTTATACGATGAACCGTACAGCCCTGGAACTTGGAGCAGAAGCGGTAAAGGATGATGTATATTTTAAAGATATATGCGGCAAGATCATAGCGACGAGAAAAAGAACGGAAGAGGAACTACATAAACTTGGCTTTATTTTCCCGAAGCCGTATGGTAATTTTGTCTTTGCGGCACATGAGAAAATAAAAGCAGGTGTTATTTTTGAGGCATTGAAGGAACGCGGCATTTATGTCCGGCATTGGGATAAGGAGCGGATTGAGAACTATCTGCGGATCACAATTGGCACGGATGCGGAGATGGATGCCTTATTTGCGGCACTTGGAGAAATATTAAATTAAGATTAATTATAGTAAAAAATGATTAAATAGGTAAATAAAACAAAAATGAAACAAAAATGAAAGATGCTGTGAAACGGGACAGCGTTTGGAAAGAATGGAGGATTCATAATGGATAGTCTGGCAATGTGGTTTGCGAATACATTGGGGAAATATGTTGCCAAAGAGGTTGTTATTTTTATTATTTCCATGATACCTGTTTTGGAACTGCGCGGCGGTCTGCTGGTGGCCTTTTTGATAGATGTGCCGATCACCACGGCCATACCGCTTTGTATTATCGGGAATATCATTCCCATTCCCTTTATCTTGCTGTTTATTAAACAGATTTTTAAGTGGTTGAAAAAAATTAAATTTTTTAGGAAGTTTATTGAAAAACTGGAAAACAGGGCCATGAACAAGAGCGATTCCATTAAGAAATACGAATTTGTGGGTCTGATGCTGTTTGTCGGTATTCCCCTTCCGGGAACGGGCGCCTGGACAGGGTCGCTGATCGCGGCGCTTTTGGAAATTGATTTTAAAAAGGCGATCATAGCGGAATTACTGGGCATTATAATAGCAACTGTTATTATGTCGGTCGGTTCTTATGGACTGCTTGGAGTGCTGCTTTCATAATGCGTAAGAGCCGGGGCGCGGCCAAAGTTTATGGTCTGCGGATATCAGAGGAGGCATAGTTATCAAAAAGAAAAGGTTTTTGGCTGTGGCAGGGGGGCTTCTGCTTCTGGCGGTTTTGGCGGTCATTTTGACCAGATATCATAAGGGAGACGAAAAGTCTGCGAATCTGGCGTTAAAAAAAGGCGTCAAAGCGACCTGTGACAGCATGGAAACAGAGGCGTTATCGGCGGATAAAGCCATTGATGGGGATGATGAGACGCTTTCTTCCCGTTGGTCGAGCGAGAATAACTGGGAAGATGCGTCCCATTATATAGAACTGGAATTTCCGGAAGAAATTTCAGTTTCTTTTGTTGTCCTAAAATGGGAGCGGACGAATGTGACCTCTTATCGGCTGGAAGGCTCTCTCGATGGGGAAAACTGGCAGGAACTGGCCGCTTTCGGACAGGCGCCGATGATGAAGCGGCAGGAGATACCGCTTACAGAATCCATAAGCGTGAGATTCCTGCGGCTGTCTACGGAGGCGGTTTCGCAGACGGAGGAAGACTATTCTAATCTGTACCAGAATGTGTCTTTATATGAATTTGAGGTCTATGCGGACAAGCCCGCGGCCTATCTGTTAGAAGCGCCGACGGTCGGTATACGAGAAGATAACATGCGATACTTAATTTTGCCAAAGGCGCCGGAAGGATATCAGGTTACTTTCGCGGGAGCGGATTATGAGCAGGTCATCGGTGCGGATGGGGAAATCTATGATACCATACAGGATAAGGAAGTTACGGTCGGCCTGCGGGTGGAACCGGCGGAAGGAGCCGACAGGACAGATGCCGGGTCGGACACCGGGACAGGTGCTGAGGCGGGCGGCGCCGGAGCGGCGCAGGCGGCGGAAAATGTAGAAGAAGTGTCGTTTACGATCACAGTGCCGGCGGCGGATGGCAGGAAAGCGGCAGAATCAGATGCAACAGACCCGCAGGAGCAAAACCCTGTGCCGCAGGTGATTCCCGCTATCGCGGAATGGCGTGGGGGAGAAGGATTTTTTATGGCGGGAACAGATTCCCGCATCGTGGTCGGACAGGAAGGACTGCGGCGCAGCGCGGAACTTTTTGCCGGGCGGTATCGGGAGATCATGGGATATGAGCTTCCTGTCATAAGCGGAACTGTAGAGGACGTGCAGGCAGGGGACTTCTTTTTTACTTATGCGGACGCAGAAGAAGGCGCAGTCCGCGGGCTGGGGGAAGAAGGATATGTCTGCGATATTACTGACACTTGTGTCATAACCGGCACACATGAGCAGGGCATATATTGGGGAACCATTACGGTATTGCAGATATTAAAAAGGCAGGAGGGGGTTCTTCCGCAGGGAACGATACGCGATTATCCGAAGTATCCTGTGCGGGGATTCGGTATTGATGTGGCAAGAAAGCCTGTATCGATGGCCATGCTGTATCAGATCATGGAAACGATGTCCTGGTATAAGATGAACGATCTGTGTATTCATTTAAATGATAATGTTATTTTAAGTACCAGTGGTCTGACGGAATCGGTAGAGAGCGCAATGAGCGCAGAAAGCGCCTTTCGTCTGCAATCAGATATCATGAATGAGAAAGGTGAGATGCTGACGGCGCAGGATTATGCCTATACGGCACAGGAATTTGCTCTTTTTATAGACACGGCGAAAGACTACGGGATACAGGTGGTGCCGGAAATCGACACGCCTGCGCATTCGCTCTCCATAACGAAACTTTTTCCGGAATATGCTCTGCAGGTGCGCAGCGAAGCGGTAGATCAGATCGATCTGGGCAAGAAAGACGCCGTGGAACTTGTGAAAGAGATATGGGAAGAGGCTTTTGCCTCTGCATTGGCAGGAGCGGAAGTCGTCAATATCGGCATGGATGAATATTACGGGGATGGCGAGACGTACAGACAGTATATGAACGAGATCATTGATTGGGTAAAAGAAACGGGCGGCGTGGAAACGATGCGCTTATGGGGAAGTCTGAGCAATATGGATGGCATAACGACGCCTGCGGCGGATGGTCTGCAAATGAATCTCTGGAGTACGATATGGGCCGATCCGATGGAGATGTATGAGCAGGGATATTCGCTGATAAACATGCAGAATAATCATCTCTATATCATTCCGGGGGGCGGTTATGACTATCTGGATACACAGGAACTGACCCGGAATTGGGAGGTCAATAAGTTCTATGATTATAACCAGTTGGAGATCATACCTTCTTATTCACCGCAGATGCTGGGCGCTTCTTATATGATATGGAACGATATGAGCGGCAGTCTGGATGTCGGTATCAGTGAGACAGGCCTATTTGAGCGCTTTATGGAGCCGCTTGGCGTTATCAGCTATAAACTGTGGGGGGAATATCCGCAACAGCGTCCATACGAAGAATTACAGGTGTTATTCAATGAACTGGGGACTGCGCCGGGTACGAATCCGTATGCCGTGGCGGAGTGGGAAGGCGATTCTTTATGCTATTTTATGGAGGAAGAAGAAACGGCATTGGAGGAAAACGTGCTGACTTTACAGGGCGGCGCCGATTATAGGGAGACCGGGTACCGCGGCGGCAATGGCAACGGTTACGGGATCGGCGGGACATATACCGTCAGTATGCAGGTTTATAAAAAAAGCGGGAGCGGGCCGGAGAATAACAGTATCAATGGAAACAACAACGTCATGGAAGAGATTTTGTTTGAGACGGATGGCGCATACGGGCAGACGGCTTTCAAGGCGGTGCAGACAGGGACAGGACAGGTGGGTTTTTCCAGAGAAGGCAGGGATTATTCGTTTGACTATTATTTACCGGAAGAAGAATGGGTAACACTGACGGTTCACGGGGAAAAGGACAGTACGAGCCTGTATGTGAACGGAGAACTGGTGGATACGCTGGGGAATGGAGAGGCGTTTGAAGAGTACGCGGCTTTTGTTTTCCCACTGGAACGGATTGGTTCTAAGGCGAACGCGTTTTGTGGTATGATAAAAGAGATAGAGATTTCACAGTCAGATGAACAGAACAATTAAGACAATAGAACTATCAGGATAAATAGCGCTATCAGGATAAACAGGAGGCGGCATGGAGGCATATACGGATTTTGCACAGGTTTATGACACGTTTATGGACGAGACGCCCTACGGGGAGTGGTGTGATTTTTTGCTTACGCTGCTGCACCGCTATGAGATTCGTGAAGAGATCGCAGATGATAACTTGCGGCAGGAAAAAAATTCCATTCTTGATCTGGGGTGCGGGACAGGGACTTTGACGCAGCTGCTGGCGGCGAAAGGATACGATATGATAGGCGTGGACAATTCGCCGGAGATGCTGCATATCGCAATGGAGAAAAAAGAGCGTTCGGGTCTGGACATCCTTTATCTGTGTCAGGATATGCGGGAGTTTGAACTTTACGGCACGGTGGGAGCTGTAGTCAGCGTATGCGATTCGCTGAATTATCTGCTTACGGAGGAGGAATTGCTGGCAGTCTTTCAACTGGTCAGAAATTATCTGTATCCCGGCGGATTGTTCATTTTTGATTTTAATACCGTTTATAAATATGAGACCATCATCGGTGATACGACCATAGCGGAGAACCGCGAGGATTGCAGTTTTATCTGGGAAAATTATTATCATTCCGGGGATGAGACGAACGAGTATGATCTGACCATTTTTGTGAAAAATGATAAGGAAAAAGAAAGTTTCCGAAGATTTCAGGAGACGCATTATCAGAGAGGATACAGAGCCGGTCAGATGAAAAAGCTGTTAGAGCGGGCAGGGCTTACACTTCTTACACAGATTGACGCGGATACGCATGAGGAAGTGAGGGAGGTAAGCGAGAGGATCTATATGGTGGCGAGGAAAGAGAGATGAGTATGAAAGATTATTTAGTCAGGGCAACGGCGGCGGAGGCGCAGATACGGGCGTTTGCCATTACGTCGGGAGAACTTGTGGAAGAGGCAAGGCGCAGGCATGATTTAAGTCCAGTGGTGACGGCAGCGCTTGGCAGGCTGATGACAGGAGCCTGCATGATGGGAGGTATGTTAAAGGGAGAAACGGACATACTGACATTACAGATAAATGGCGACGGGCCTGTCGGCGGTCTGACGGTGACTGCGGATTCACAGGGGAATGTGAAAGGATATGCACAGAATCCCTGGGCGATGATGCCGCCAAATGCGCAGGGGAAACTGGATGTAGGCGGAATTATCGGCAATGGTTATCTGACCGTTATCAAAGATATGGGGTTAAAAGACCCCTATTCTTCGCAGGTGGCTTTACAGACCGGAGAAATTGGGGACGACCTGACGTATTACTTTGCGGCCTCGGAGCAGGTACCTTCCTGCGTGGCGCTGGGGGTTCTGATGGAGCGGAATAATACGGTGAAGCAGGCGGGAGGCTTTATCATCCAGCTGATGCCTTTTGCCAGTGAGGATGTGGTTAAGAAGCTGGAAGAAAAAATCGCCTCCGTGCAGTCTGTGACAAGTCTGCTGGAAAGAGGCGATACGCCGGAAGAGATATTGGCTTTTCTGCTTGGCGATATGGGGCTTGAGATCACGGAGAAGATGCCGGTGCAGTTTTCCTGCAACTGTACGAAGGAGCGGGTGGAAAAGGTGCTCATCAGCCTTGGGAAAAAGGAATTGCAGGAGATGATAGCAGAGGGTAAAGACGTGGAACTGCACTGTCATTTCTGCAATACGAATTATAGATTCAGTGTAGACGAACTGGAACAGCTGATTCCATAGAGGGCGCAGCGGGATGGTATTGGATAGGAACAGCAGGATAGAGAAAGAGATGGTTTTGAACAGAAACGGTCGGATATAAGAAAGGTATGGTTTTGACATGAAGCATGGATTTGTGAAAGTTGCGGCAGTAACACCAAAGATAAAGGTGGCGGACCCTGCGTATAATGCCGGGCAGATATGCGCCTGCATGGAAGAAGCGCAGGAGCGGAATGCGAAGATCATTGTTTTCCCGGAACTGTGTCTGACCGGTTATACATGCGGAGATCTGTTTTTGCAGGAACTTCTGCTGCGGGCGGCCAGGGAGCAGTTACAGACGATTGTTGATGCCACAGAGGGGAACGAGGCGCTGGTCTTCGTCGGCCTTCCCGTGGAAAAAGACCATCAACTTTATAATGTGGCGGCGGCTCTCCAGAACGGCGAACTGCTGGGCATGATACCCAAGCGCTTTATTCCGGCATATGCGGAGTTTTATGAGACGCGTTATTTTACTGCGGGAAATGAAAAGACGGAGAAAATCTTATGGGACGATAAGGAGATACCGTTTGGCACGGATTTGTTATTTCAGGCAGATTCCCTGCCGGAAATGACGGTCGGCTGCGAGATCTGTGAGGATATGTGGGCGCCGGAGCCGCCTGCCGTTTCCCATGCGCTGGCGGGGGCAACGGTCATCGTGAATCTGTCGGCTTCTCATGAGACGATCGGCAAAGACAGTTACCGTAAACTGCTCGTACAGTCCGCCTCTGCAAAAATGATCGCCGGATATATCTATGCCTCCGCGGGAGAGGGCGAGTCTACACAGGATCTGGTCTTTGGCGGGCATAATATGATCGCGGAGAACGGTATGGTACTGGCTGAGGCCGCGCGCTTTGCCTGCGGGATAACGTATGCGGATCTGGACCTGCACCGTATTACACACGAAAGACGTAGAATGACTACTTTTACAACAGATAAAAAGAAAGAATATGAAGTCGTCACGATTCCTATGGATATAGAAGATACTAAGTTAGAACGGACTTTTGAAAAAGAGCCTTTTGTGCCTGCCGAAAAGAAAGAGCGGGAGAGCAGATGTGAGGAAATTTTATCCATTCAATCATATGGTTTAAAAAAGCGGTATGAACATACCAATTCAAAAACAGCAGTTATTGGTCTGTCCGGCGGTCTGGATTCCACGCTGGCCCTGCTGGTTACGGTGCGCGCCTTTGATATGCTCGGTTTTGCAAGGAATCATGTCATAGCCGTTACTCTGCCCTGTTTTGGCACCACGGACAGGACGTATCGGAATGCCTGTAAACTGTCGGAACTGTTGGGAACACAGCTAAGAGAGGTGGATATCAAAGAGGCGGTAAGCGTCCATTTCCGGGATATCGGGCAGGATATGGAAGATCATGACGTAACGTATGAGAACGGGCAGGCCAGAGAGCGGACGCAGATTTTGATGGATATTGCCAACCAGGCGGACGGGCTGGTGATCGGGACGGGGGATATGTCGGAACTGGCGCTTGGCTGGGCGACTTATAACGGCGACCATATGTCCATGTATGGCGTGAATGCCGGGGTGCCCAAGACGCTTGTACGGCATCTGGTGAGATATTATGCCGATACCTGCGGCGACGAAGCATTATCACAGGTTTTGACAGATATACTGGATACGCCTGTCAGTCCGGAACTTTTACCGCCGGTAGACGGGGAAATCGCCCAGAAAACGGAAGATCTGGTGGGGCCGTATGAATTGCACGACTTTTTCCTGTATTATATGCTGCGCTGCGGTTTCGAGCCGCAGAAGCTATATCGTATCGCCAGAGCTGCTTTTGCGGGCGTATATGCGGATGAGGTAATTTTAAAATGGCTGAAGATATTTTATCAGCGCTTTTTTGCACAGCAATATAAGCGTTCCTGCCTGCCGGATGGTCCCAAAGTCGGAAGTGTGGCCTTATCTCCGCGAGGCGACCTGCGCATGCCTTCCGATGCCTGCGCAGACCTCTGGCTGGAGCAGATCATGGAGATGTAGAAGCAAAGTATCAATTATTTCAGGGAGAATGCACAGCATTCTCCGAATTGTCGCCGTTAGGCGACAATTTATTCTACAATCGAATCCATATCCACGCTTACATCGACTGCCGTTTCAGCCTCGACTGCTTTTTCAAGCGAGGCGGTTATGGCGTTGAGTAAGATCATGGAAGTGTATTTGCTGTCTTCGGAATATGTAATGCCATCCAGACTCTGATTGGTGATGATTTGATTCGCAAGGTCTTCAAACGAGGGCTGGATCAGAGGATACATCGTTGTAACAGCTTCATCCAGATTCACAAGGCGTATGGAATTAATATTCGTTTCGTCAACGGTGACTTCTATTTCCACAACATTGTCATTTAAGATCAGTGAAGTGGTGTATACACCGGGAATAAACGTACCCGCGGACGACTGCGTCATCGTAGAGACGGCAGTCTTTTTTTCACCCTTCGGCAGAAACATGATGATCAGCAGGACGATGAAAAGGATACCGAGTACGGCGAAGATACCGGTATATATCAATTCTTTTACATGAAGCACAACAATTTTGGTTTTGGAACTCATAAAATATCCCCATAGAAAATCTTTTTTATTATTTTATGAAGCGGGGGGCGGGATTATGACTGGTGAAAAAACCCTTTGACTTTTCCTGAAAAAATATGATAAACTGCCAAAGGTAACAAAAATAAATACATGCAGAACAACATAAACGACACAAGTAGTGCATGGCACGTAAATCTGATCACGGTACATATGTTATACCGGCAGGATCAGAAATGCTGCGATAGACTGCCTGTGTCTTTTTTTGCTGTTTTGTCTAAAAAGGGAGGAATTTATTATGCCGAGAAATCAGGCGCAGAGAATGTTTTTTGCTTTTGTGACCGTGCTGATCACGGTTCACGCTTATGTGTTTTACAGTTTGTATGTTATCAACGGCAGTACGCTGACAGGTTATGCCAGTCTGACGGCAGGCACACAGGTATCTTTTGTTTTGGAGGCGATCCGCATTTTGGGCGGTATTGAAGTATTAGGGACGCGGATACCGATATGGGGCGTTGTTCTGGCGGAGTTTTGTCTGGCCTATCTGCTGGAGATGATAGTGGGAAGTCCCTGTTCGTTTCAATTGGCCTGCAAATGTTTTAATCCGAAAGAGACGCATCCAGTCATTTTCGAGTCGGCTATCATATGCGCGACAGTCGGTCTGATGTGCCCGGCCATGAGTTTTCTGGCGGCAATTTTGTATTATCCCTACAGCGCTATGGAGTTTAAGGTTTTCACCCTTTTAGCCAACTGGTTAAAGTTAGTGTGCTTTAACTTCCCATTTGCGTTCTTTACGCAGTTGTTCTTTATCCAGCCGCTTGTGCGGACGATATTTAAGATTGTGTTCCGTAAGGATATTGCGGCGAGGAAGGCGTAGGCGGTTGACAAACTCCATCATAAAGTGTTATTCTGTTACAGAACAAAGGCGTTCTTATGATAACGTAAGAATGCCTTTTTGCGTGGGAAACTAGTGTGAAAAATTTTTTTCATAAGCTGAGAGAAAGGTATGGTCATTAAGATGAGAAAAAATTATACCAAACAGGATATCATTCGGTTGATGCAGGAGGAAGATGTGGAGTTTATCCGCCTGCAGTTTACCGATATTTTTGGCAATTTGAAGAATGTGGCGGTCACAGCCAGCCAGCTGGAGCGGGCGCTGGATAATCAGTGCATGTTTGATGGCTCTTCCATAGAGGGTTTTGCGAGAATCGAAGAATCCGATATGTATCTGCATCCCGATTACAGCACAATGGAAATTTTTCCGTGGAGACCGCAGAACGGCAAGGTGGCCAGATTTATCTGCGACGTGCACAGGCCGAACGGAGAACCCTTCGAGGGCGACCCGCGTTATATTTTAAAAAGAGCCATTAAAGAAGCGGCGGACTTAGGCTATATTTTTGAGGTCGGGCCGGAATGCGAGTTTTTCTTATTTAATACGGATGAAAATGCAATGCCTACGACGAACACACATGAGCAGGCGGGATATTTTGATCTGGGGCCTGCGGATTTCGGGGAAAATACCAGACGCGATATGGTACTGACGTTAGAAGAAATGGGATTTGTCGTAGAGGCATCGCATCATGAGATATCTCCGGCGCAGCATGAGATTGATTTCCATTATGATGAGGCATTGGCTACGGCGGATAATATCATGACCTTTAAGCTGGCGGTCAAGACAATCGCCAAAAGGCACGGGCTGCATGCGACTTTTATGCCTAAGCCGAAATACGGTGTAAATGGTTCCGGGATGCATATCAATATGTCACTGTCCAAAGATGGGAAAAATATTTTTGCGGATGAAAACGATAAATTCGGTCTAAGTAAAGAAGCGTATTATTTTATCGGCGGCATCATGAAGCATATGAAAGGCATGACGGCGATCACCAATCCGCTGGTAAATTCTTATAAAAGGCTGGTTCCTGGTTTTGAAGCGCCTGTTTATATCGCCTGGAGCGCAACGAGCAGGAGTCCGCTTATCAGGATACCGGCGACCCGCGGAACAGGAACAAGGATAGAACTTCGCTGTCCCGATCCAGCAGCCAATCCCTATCTGGCGCTGGCTGTCTGCCTGCGGGCGGGGTTGGATGGTATCGTCAATCAGATCATGCCGCCGCAGAGCGTGGACTGCAATATTTTCGAGATGAGCGAGGAGCAGAAGAAGGCGAGCGGTATAGAAGAGATACCGGGTACTCTGATCGAGGCGATTTATGATATGGAAAAAGATGCGTTTATCAAAGACGTGCTTGGCGAGCATACGTATGCGAAATATATCAGTGCCAAAAAAGAAGAGTGGCACCGCTATCGTTCGCAGGTGACAGAATGGGAGATCCAGGAATATCTGAATAATTTTTAGCAGCGCGGCCTGCATATGACAGGATGCTGAACAGACAGCATGAGGAATAGACTGCATGGGATTTTCGGGGCAAGGAGGTGAGCGTGTGGTCAATATTATTGTGGCTCTGCCAAAAATAGAAGAAGCAAAGGGCATACGTTCGCTTTTAGCCAAAAATGGTTTTGACGCGGTGACAGTCTGTACAACAGGTGCACAGGTATTAAGTCAGATTGATGAATGGAACGATGGCATAGTCATATGCGGTTATAAGTTGACAGATATGCTGTATTCCGGACTGTACGAGTGCCTGCCTGCCGGAGTCGATATGCTGCTTCTGGCTTCGCAGGGCGCCATGCGGGACGGTATAGATCATGCTATCATCTGTCTGGCGCTGCCGTTAAAAGTCCACGATCTGCTTGGCACGCTGGCCATGATGTCGCAGGCCATCATGCAAAGACGTCGGAAAGCCAGACAGCAGCCGAAAGCGCGCAGCGAGAAGGAGTTGGCTTTGTTAAAAGAGGCCAAGGAACTTCTCATGGAGCGGAATCATATGAGCGAAGAAGAAGCGCACCGTTATATCCAGAAATGCAGTATGGACAGCGGTACCGGAATGGTGGAGACGGCGCAGATGGTTCTGGCGGTCATGCGGGAGTAGTGTTGGACTTAATGGCATTTTGCAAGTGTTCATGATAAAAACGATCAACGATGACGGGCGGGACATAAAAGTCCCGTCTTTATTTTTGCAGTATTTTTCAGAAAAAATTTTCTATTAAAAGGAAAAAAATTATATCTTTTTTCTTTTCAGTAAAAAAAATCTAAAAAATAGTAAAGCAATTCTATTCTAATATGGTGTTATCAAAGTTAAAATTATTTCATCATGAAAACAAGAAAACGATTTTTGAAAGGAGAGGCTATGAAAAAGAAATTATTAAAAACCATTGGACTGATGATGTCTGCAGTATTGGTATTAGGATGCACAGCCTGTGGAAACTCTGGTGATGCACCTGCTGCGGGGAATGAGGGAACAGCGTCAACGGATAGTTCTGCAAACGAAGCATTGGAAGAGCAATCTGATGAGGCTTCAAATGATGAAACTTCAAATGGTGAGGCGGAGGAGTCTGCATCTGGTGAGAAAGTAACGATTACTTTATGGTCACAATTTTCAGATCCCAATTCTACGGATGGGAACTATGTTGCATTCTATAATGCACTGGAATCTATCAAAACAGATATGCCGAATGTTGAAGTTGTACATGAAGGAACAGAATCAGAATCATATAAAGTAAAACTTAAAACAGCAATGGCAGGAAACGAACTGCCGGATGTATTTTTTAACTGGGGTGCCGGAACCATGAAACCTTATGTGGATGCAGGACTCGTACTTCCTCTGGATGAGTATATGACAGATGATGTGAAAAACAGGATATTAGGCGGTACATTGGATAATTTTATTTTTGACGGTAAAACATATGGCTATCCATATAGCGTGGCAGTTGCTTCTTTGTATGTGAATACAGAACTGTTTGAACAGAACAATGTAAAGATTCCCGAAACCTATGACGAACTGCTTGAAGCGGTAGATGCGTTTAATGCGGTTGGTATTACACCGATTGCTTTGGGAGAAAAGGATTTGTGGCCGGGATTGATGATCTATGGTATACATGCGATCAGAATGGCAGGAGCAGAAGCGTTTAATGCGGCGTTAAATGGTACAGGTTCTTTTGATACGCCGGAATTAATAGAAGCAGCAGGAAAAGTACAGGAGCTTGCAGGTAAAGGTGGTTTTGGAAACAGTGCAATGGGAACTTCAGAAGATGATGCTGTAGCTGCATTTAAACAGGGAAGGGCTGCAATGATGTTTATGGGAAGTTGGTTAAATGGTGATTGTGAAGCAGATGACGCTGCAGTTAAAGGAAAAATTTCTGTTATCAAATTCCCTGTGATCGAAGGCGGAAAAGGAACGATAGATGAGTTCCACGGCGGTTCAGGAGAAACTTTCCTCGTAAGCAGCAGTTGTGAACATCCGGCAGAAGCAGCGGCAGTTGCACAGTATATTTGTGAAAAAATGTCAAAGGATCAGTATCTTGCCGGTTCAGGAATGCCGGCATGGGAAGCAGATATGGGGGATACCAGTGATCTGAATCGCTTGTCACAGGAGATTGCGACATTGACTGCGGATGCGACAGGATATGTATATTGGTTAGATTCTTTGACCGGCGGCTCGAAAGCGGATACAATTATGAACGAAATTGCCAAGCTGATTGATGGATCTGTAACTCCGGAGGATTTCTGTAAAAATCTTCAAGCCATAAACGAGTGATAACAGGCGGAGAATCCGGAAAGTTTTTCCGGATTCTCTTATTATAGGATTCAAAATTTTGTATCAACAGGAGGGAGATACATTATGCAGAAGATGCTTGGAAATAAAAAGGCATATTGGGTTTTTGTGATCCCGGCATTAGTGATCTATCTGGTCATGGCCTTTGTTCCGATTGCCATGTCCGGTTATTATAGTACAATGCAGTGGGATGGAATTGGAGAAAAAATCTTTATCGGAATAGATAATTATTTGAAATTGTTAAAGGATGAAGCGTTTCTTTTGTCAGCACGAAATTCCTTTATTTTAGCAGTAGCTTCTATTGTAGGGCAATTAATACCCGCCTTGTTTTTTGCGCTGGTATTGGCCAGAAAAGTAAAGGGTGAAAAAGTGTATCGGACTATTTATTTTATTCCAGTACTTCTTTCTACAGTGGTAATTGGGCAACTATTTTTAAAAATATATAATCCTGATTATGGTGCATTAAATGCTCTTTTAAAGAGTCTGGGATTGGAAGGGCAGGACTGGCTGGGAGATAAACGATTTGTGCTCGCGTCTTCTTTCTTTCCTATCGTATGGCAGTATATTGGATATCATATGCTGATTCTTTATACAGGCATAAAAAGTGTACCGGCTGATATTTATGAAGCGGCACAGATTGATGGGGCAAACGAGAGACAGATGGCGTTCCATGTAACGATCCCTTTGATTAAAAGTACTATGAAAGTAAGCCTGACCTTTGCAGTGATCGGTTCACTCAAACTTTTTGATCTGATCTGGGTCTTAACGAAAGGCGGGCCATTACATGCGAGTGAAGTACCGAGTACCTTAATGTATACCTCTATCTTTTCACGTATGGAATATGGAATAGGAAGTGCTATGGCTATTTTTATTGTATTGGAGTGCCTGTTGTTCTATTTCCTGATTGAAAAATGTTTCAAAGTAGATAATATTACTTATTAGGAGGAGCCAGAATGAAAAAGATAAAACCAATAAAAGTTCTGCTTCATATTATTTTGATAGCATTTGCCGTGGTGCAGATTTATCCCTTACTTTTTCTTGTTTTCTTTTCCTTGAAAGATAATAACGAAATATACAGCGGTAATGTTATGGGACTGCCCAAACAGTTTCACTGGTCTAATTATCAGAATGCGTTATTTAATGCTAACGTAGGACATTATTTATTGAACAGTATTTTTGTGACTGCTGTTGTCATTATCATATCAGATGTTTTAGCGTGTATGGTTTCTTATGCGATCGCCAGGATGAGAGTAAAAGCTAACCGCTTTGTAAAACCTTTTTTCTCCATTGGCTTGATGATACCGCTTCATGCGGTGCTTCTTCCGGTATTTATTATGTTGCGTAATCTGAAAATGCTGGACACCTATCAGGCGATCATTGTTCCTTACATAGCTTTTGCGCTGCCGATGGCGATCTTTTTTATGATCGGATTTTTTCAGGTGCTCCCATTAGAATTGGAAGAGTCGGCATTTTTGGATGGATGCGGGATATTCAGGACATTTTTTACGATTATCCTGCCGCTTGTCAAACCTGCATTGGCGACCATTTCTATTTTTACATTTTTATCAACATGGAATGAAATGATGTTTGCCATTACCTTTATAAATTCTGAAAAATATAGGACTCTGACAGTTGGTATCATGCAGATGGTGGGACAGTATACAACAGATTGGGGAACAATGGGTGCTGGGTTGGTAGTAGCAACATTACCGACAGTTATTATCTATCTGTTATTTAGTAATCAGGTACAGAGTGGTATGGTTGCCGGTGCAGTAAAAGGCTGATGTCAGGAAAGGAAGGTATTTATGAAAATTATAAATCCTGTTTTAAGGGGTTTCCATCCGGATCCCAGTATGATTAGAGTAGGTGATACTTATTATATCGCCTCATCAACTTTTGAATGGTGGCCGGGAGTACGGATACATGAATCAAAAGATCTGATGCATTGGAAACTGATCACTTATCCGCTTAATGAGAAGCGTCTTCTGGATATGTGGGGTGAGCCGGATTCTGGGGGTATCTGGGCACCCGATCTATCTTATCAGAATGGAAAGTTTTATCTGGTCTATACAGATGTGAAGGTAACGGATGGTGCATACAAAGACTGCATTAATTATCTGACAACGGCTGAGAACATCATGGGGCCGTGGTCAGACCCGGTTGTCCTTAATACAGCGGGATTTGACGCTTCTTTATTTCATGATGACGACGGAAAGAAGTATCTGGTCAATCAATATTGGGATCCCAGAAGTTTTCATCATCCTTTTTACGGAATCATGTGTACGGAATATTCGGAAAAAGAGCAGAAACCGGTGGGAGAACCTTGGATAATTTATAAGGGAACAGCAGATCGTTTTACGGAGGGGCCTCATTTATATAAAATAAACGGTTACTATTATCTTTTTGTAGCGCAGGGAGGAACCGTCTATGCGCATCAGGAACGGGTTGCCAGAAGCGAATCCTTGCATGGCGTTTTTATGACACAGCCGGGAGAGCCTATGCTCACCACATTAGATGCGCCGTTTCATCCTATCCAAAAGGCAGGACATGGCTCATTAGTGCAGACAAAAGCGGGAGAATGGTATTTTGCACATTTGATGGGAAGACCGCTCCATCATCATACAGAGTCTATCGCTGAACAGAGAGGCTGGTGTCCTCTTGGAAGAGAGACCGGTATCCAGAAAGTTATCTGGGATGATGACGGATGGCCTCATATCATGGGAGGACATAAGGGAATGGTGGAGGTAGATGCACCTGTGGATGCGACGGTCTGTGAAGGCGAAAAAAATAGTGAAAAAGATGATTTTGATCGGGATAAGCTGAGTCTTTCATTTCAGACATTAAGAGTGCCGCTGAGCGAGGAAGTTATGTCCCTTTCGGATCGGCCCGGACATTTGAGGTTGTATGGAAAACAATCGCTGGCGTCTACGTTTTTACAGGCGCATGTAGCCAGAAGATGGCAGAGTTTTACTTTTGACGCCGAAACGAAGATGTCTTATAGACCGAAAAATATCCAACAGTCTGCAGGTTTGACTTGTTATTATAATACGAAAAACTGGTCTTGCATACAGGTTACATGGAATGAAAAATACGGCAGGGTTATTGATGTTGTGGCGACAGATCTTGGAAAGACCTTCAGCGTTTATCAGGAAGAGCCGATTCCGGTTCCGGAGAATGTGGAATATGTTTACCTAAAAGTGCAGGTCAGAGGGATTTTCTATCAGTATTTCTATTCTTTTGATGGAGAAAAGTGGCAGGAAACATCTTATCGGTTCGATTCCGCCAAATTGTCTGATGAGTATATTAAGGCTGTTTATGATGCCGCATTTACGGGGGCATTTACAGGAATGGTCAGCGTAGATGGATTAGGAACGGCATTGCCGGCTGATTTTGATTACTTTTCTTATCAGGAGTATGATATGGAAGTTGATGGCAAATATATATAAGCGCAAAGTCGAAAAGGAACAGCAGTCATGTTGTTCCTTTTCTGTAGTCCCGGATAGATTTCCCAGTATATTTTTTAAAACAGTTGCTGAAATAATAAGCATCCGGAATACCGACAGCTTCTGCAATCTGATAGGCTTTTAAGTCTGTGGTGTTTAAAAGCGTAATAGCATGTTCCATGCGAAGGCGGTTCAGGTATTTGGAAAAACTGAATCCCAGTTCTTTTGTAAAGGTTCTGCTTAAGTAGCTGTCGTTCATATGGAATGTTTCAGCTATAGAACCAAGTGAAAGCGAAGAATCTGTCAGGTGTGCCTGAATATACTGCATGACTTCCCACAGGATGGTCTTGCTTTTATTGGTTCGGTAGGCAGCGATTTCTGATGTTAGCCGGGTCAAAAAAATATTAGTCTGGTTACGCAAATCTTGGCTGGTAGGTTCCAGCAGGATTTGTAAAAAAGAATTACCGGAATCAGAAAACAGACCATCCAGAGGAATACCGATATCATTTGCTACATTGATGGCAGATGACAGTAATGTCATGGATAAAATACGTGCGTGTTCCAGACTGATCATATTTCCCTCTGAATCTATGAAAAGCGGAAAAAGAAGCTTTTGTACAGAATCAGGAAGACCGGCTTTAATATAAAATTTGATGTCCTCTAGCTCCGCGGGAGAGGAAGACCATTCGG
Source organism: Ruminococcus sp. (assembly GCA_023663085.1). Classification (GTDB taxonomy): domain Bacteria; phylum Bacillota; class Clostridia; order Lachnospirales; family Lachnospiraceae; genus UBA3282. Next base: position 55,906 of record JAMPIB010000013.1, read on the forward strand.
AATTTTGTACATGAATATCATTCTGATAGATAATGATCGGCTGGTTTGGCATATATCGACTGAATTTAAGTGATTCCAGAGCCTCTGACCAGGAGATTTCCGCTTTGTAAAAATTATCATAGCAGTTACCGATACCAAATAATATTTCGTTTCCCGAAGTCTGATAGATACTGCGCTGGAGTTGTTCACATAAAGAAACGACCTGTACTTCTGGTGAATAAGTCAAAAGTACCAGATGATGATTGTTGTCAGCAAATATCTCAACATTTTTGGTATCTTTTAAATGATCTTTAATAAATTCAAGATTTTTCATATCCTGCAGGAGATGTTCTTCTTCCGTTAAATTACCTGCATGAGAGGAATGCGCTTCTAAAAGGGTGACTTGTATGTACGAAGGTATTCCATCTGAAAAATAATAAGAAATCTGTTTTTCTGTAGAGGCTGAATGTGTACTGTTCTCACAAAATTCCAGTAAGAAACGTTCTCTTAAAAAAGAATAATTTTTTTCCAGAATTTTTTTGAGATGGTCAAATTCCAGCCATTGCTGTTTTTCTTTCTCAATCTGTTCCCGAAGTTTTAAAAGTGTTGATACCAGATCATTACGGTTGATCGGTTTTAAAAGGAAATGAGAAACTCCCAGACTGATACACTGGTGGGCATAATCAAAGTCTTTAAAAGCAGTCGTAATGACGATTTTAATATGCGGATATCGTCTGGTCACAATACTGCAAAGTTCCATTCCATCCATATAGGGCATTTTAATATCTGTAAAAAGAATATCTGGGAGTTGCTCCTCCATGATAGCGAGTGCATCTTGTCCGGAAACCGCTTCAGCAATGATCTCCATATTCAGTTCATTCCAGTTTGTGGCTGTAATGAGCATTTTACGCGCAAGTTCTTCGTCATCTACAATAATGACTTTATAAATCGAGTTGTTCATCCTGTTTCTCCATTTTATTCAGTGGAATTGAAAATATAATTGTGGTTCCCCTGTTGGGGAGGCTGTTTATGCTGCATATATCCTGTGTTTCATAGAAAATCTGCATTCGCTCGATCGTACCCCGCAAACCAAAGCTTCGGGAAGGGTCGTCGATATTGGGTGACCAGATTTTTTCGAGTTCAGCGGGTGTCATGCCAATACCATTATCTGCAACTTCAATAAAGAGGTATTGGGAATCGGTAAAAACAGATATTTTTATTACACCGGAATCACAGGTGGGGATAATACCATGATACAAAGAGTTCTCCACCAGAGGCTGTAAGATAAGTTTCGGGATCCGATAAGAGAGAACATCTTCCTGCAGGACATATTCGTCGTTGAAAGCTTCGGGAAAACGTACTTTCTGCAGTTTCAGATAATTTTTAACAATATTGATCTCAGTGGATAAAGTAACAACTTTATTTCCTTTGCTCAGACTTTCACGATAATATTCTGATAAGGATATGATCAGGTCGTAAGCTTTTTCATTTTGCTGTGAAGTTACCAGATAGGAGATTGCACCTAAACTGTTATAGAGGAAGTGGGGTTTGATCTGCTCCTGCAGGATGTTGAGTTCAGCCTTTCGTAGTCTTTTCTGCTCTTCAACTTTAGAATCAAGAAGTTGCCGGATCTTATCGATCATATCGTTATAGGTGTTCTGCAGTTGTCCGATCTCATCATAATAGGGAGTTACGTTAGCGTGGTTAAAATCTCCGGTCTCTGTTTTTTTCATGGCCTTCATCAGCTGGCCCAGCGGAGCGGTGACAAACTGATTCGTGCCCAGAGCGATCAGAATGAAAAAAAGAAAACTGATCAGAAGAATGATAACGGAAATAAGGATAAAAGTCTTATGCTGGTTTGTCAGATAATTATAGTTAATAGCGGCTATGTAGTTCCAGTCGAGGCTGGAGGTCTGCAGGTTTAATAATAGATAGCGGTCATGATCACATTGGATGATATTTTCGGTAGACAGAGAGTCTGCATGGATATTTTCAAGCCAGAGATTCAGATCACTATTTAGAAAAGGCAGAATGATATCTGTTCCGGAGGATACACAGAAATCAGAATAATTGCTGTCATCTTCACGGGCAAAAGAAAAAAGAGAGTTTACGGAAATATTGATAAAAAGATAGCCCAGAGGCTGTGCATCTTCTGTACTATTGATCAGACGTATTAAAGTAATATAATTGTTGTCTTCTTCAAATGTAAAATAGCCATCTGCATTGACAGTTAAAATAGGAGCACCTTTTTTACTGTGTAATTCTTCATACCAGGAGGTATTTTCGGGGGAATCTATTTGTATGGAAGGAAGATTATACCGGGCGGCACCCTCATATGTTCCGGAGGGCTGCATAACAACGATGGAAGAGACCGACGGCATTGATTCGAGGCTCATATAAAGAAGATTACGGAGCTGTCTGGATAAGATAGCATATTCAGCATGGTTCGCATTCTGAAGATAGTTCTGTACTTCTGCTGTTCCGAGTAAATAGGTTGAACTCTTAGAAATTACTGACAATGAACTGTCTACATTTTGGGAAACTGTTTTCACAGTCTGCGAGGTAAGTGTGGAAATGGTTTTTTGCATTTCACGGGAAAAAAATCCATATAGTATCAGAAGGTTACAAAAAATGCAGACAAAAATTAAAGCAGTATAAATATACTTTAGTTTTGAGGTTAAAGAAAGGTTAAAAAAAGCCTTTTTTATACGTTGTGAATACATGTTTGAACCTCCGGATTGTTTCAGCCTGCATATGTATTATAACAAAAATAAAAAGTGCCTACAAGGGAATTGTAATTTAATCTGAACTTTTTGAATGTTCGAATGTTTAAATGATAATGAAAAAATGTCAAAAGTGTTCAAGGAGATGTCGTTAAAAAAACTGCTGGCTTCTATGTTGCTTGGACTGCTTGCATTTATGATGTTTTTTGGCGGATATCTTGGTTTATATGAAATAAGAAAAGAAATAAGAAAATAAGAAAATTCTCGGATTATTTTCCTACAAGACACTGTACTGCAATCATCTAAGGTACCATATTGACAAGTATTAATAGTATGGAGTATACTAAAAACAGTTAGCGACTACTAACACATGTGGTCGTTTTTGCTTGATACAAAGTTAGTTTATACTAACTGCAATTGTAAAATTTTGGAGGCAGTTTCTGCGATCAGAGTATTGTGTATGTTCGGCAGGATAATCATTGAGGGGATTGGGTTAAGCGTGGTCCTGTTTATCGTGTGCGCCATTGGAATTAAAGACGGCGCCGTGGGGATGGTTCATATGTACCACAAGGATGTACAGGACAGGTGTGTGGAAATGGGACTGACTACTCATGAGCGTATCAGGAAAAGGGCTAAGACCATGAAACTGTGCGGAATGGTGATATATCTGACCTATGTCCTTATTGCCGTATATGCGGTCAATGGCATCCGTGGTTTTCTTATATTAACCGAAAAGATAAGGCGGTAAAATGGATAATGGGAACGGTGGGTTTTGCAGTTTTGTCAGCTGCGGCTGCGGCGCTTGGCGCTGCTGCTAAAGTAGAGGAAGGAGATACAATGGGAAAAACAAAAAATCATTTTAACAATATCGGTATCAGCAGCGAACTGGATATGCCGAGGATACGGCATCTTATGAAAATCGGGCTTGTTGCAGCGGTCATGGTACTGGCCGGGGATATGCTGTTAGGTTATGGGGCGGCGGAGACGGAAGTATCCGGTATTCCGGTAACCTTTGCAAGGTATCTGACCGTATCGGATGGAAGAATATTCTGGTCGGCAATTTTAGGGATGATAGGCATCCCGTTGGAGTGCCTCTGTTATTTTGCGATTTACAGACTGATAGCCTGTAAAAGCGAAAAATATGCGCATACATACCGCGCGGGGATTTTCGGCTGCCTGATATTTGCCGGCTGCGGAGTCCACGTTCCCTGCTGTGCGGTGGTTTATTTCCTGAAGAAAATGTATGAGTATAGTCCGGATACGGCGCTTGAAATGGCAATGGTATATCTGGCTTATTTTCTTGTGCCTGCGATGATTCTATTTTTGGTTTTCTTTTTTGTCCTGACGGTAACGCAGATAAGAGCCTTTGCCAAGGGATTGACGCCGTTTCCGAAATGGACGTGGATATTTTCGGTTCTGTTCGGCCTGCTGGCGGCGGTGATATTAAAGGCTCCGAATCTGCCCCTGACGAATGCGCTTGCAACGGGCTGGATCAGCATCGGGAATCTCTGGATGTTTGGCGGATTGCTTTTCATGACAAGAAAGAAATAGAAAGGCGGGAATGATGTGACGATCCTTGCCAGGGGGGGTGAGATGATATGCTTTTTGTTTTACAGTTATTCATTTATCTGGTATTTTTCACAGCCTGTATAAAGCTGCTGGTCTTAGGCGACCCGGTGAGAGGGATTTTCTTTTATCCGAAGCCGATACGGCAGAGGGCTTTTGAAATGGGGCTGGCTACGGAACGGGAAGCAAAAAGGCGCAAAAGGATATTCTTTACCGTGCTTGTTTTGGGGATTGTGATCCTGCCGGTGGTATTTATCGGATGCTGGAGCGGTATTTCCGACTTTAAGACCGCATTTCTCCATGCGCTGGTTTTTCTTGAGGTAATGAACTGGTATGATGGCATCGTAGTGGATGAAATATGGGTGAGATTTGACAGATTCTGGGTAATAAAGGGTATGGAAGATCTGTCCCATGTAAAGAATCTGAAATTTGTTTTAACAGAAAGGTTCATAATGACGGTTGTTTATATCCCTGTGGCGGCAATAATTGGAGTGGTCGTTTCTTTTTTGCCAAAGTAAAAACACAGTAATTGGAACTGATAAAGGAGAACTGTGCAAAATGAGACATACGGATTTTAACAGGAAAAATAAGACAGGAGAGTGATAATATGGATCTGCAATTAGGAGATGTCCAGGAAACAGCCTTGATTCCACTTGCAGTCAGGGCGAATGAGACAAAGCGAGGGAATGCGCGCATCCACGATGAAAAAGCGGTGGAGATTATAGAAACGCTAAAGGTTGACACAAAGGATATTGATAAGTTCTTTTCTCATGAGGGTGTGGTGGCAAGGACGATCATGTTTGACAGGATGCTGAAAGAGCTGCTGGAAAAATATCCGGATGCGGTCTGCGTCAATATTGGCTGCGGATTGGATGACCGTTTTTCACGGGTGGATAACGGAAAAGTAAGATGGTTCAATGTAGACCTTCCGGATTCCATAGAAGTGAGAAAAAAAGTTTTTACAGAGACGGAGCGCGAGCATATGCTGGCCGGGGACATTCTTGAGACAGGCTGGATAAAAGATATTCCGAAAGCGGAAGTGGTGATCGTGATCGCAGAGGGACTGCTCATGTATTTTTCCAGAGAACAGGTAGGGACGATTCTGCGTAATATCACGGATTCCTTCGACAGAGGATTCGTGCTGGCGGAACTGATGCACCCTAAGATGATGAAAGAAAAAGCGCATGATACGGTAAAACGCACCAAGGCGAAGTTTGGATGGGGAACTGAAACGGGAAAGGATCTGTTGGAACTTAACCGGAAACTGGAACTGGTAAGGGAGAACAGCTTCTGGGACGAGATGAAGAAATATACACTTGTGGGAAAGCTGGGGAGCGTGGTAGCTAAAAATTTAAATAACCGGCTTGCCATCTACAGGTGGGGAAGTAATGCGTTATGAAGTGCCGTATGAAACTGGCGAAACGAGACAGACAAAGGATATGGTTTTTGCTATCCTAAAAAAAGCGGAAATCCGCGCAGATGCCATATCCCACAGGAAAATGGGGATGACGCCGATGGATTGCCGGAATCGGCAGCCTTAAAATAAAAATTCGGGTTAGCAAAAACTAACCACGATAAGTAAGGAGGTTCATTTAATGAAGCAAGAAAAAAAGAACGGTGTGGCTGTCCTGCTGGAATATGCGGGAAACCGCAGGAGTCTGACCTTTTTAGGGTTGGTCCTGTCGGCAGCGTCCATGCTCCTTAGCATGGTTCCCTACATTTGCATCTGGCTGGCAGTTCGTGATCTGATAGGGGCGGCTCCGGAATGGACACAGGCGCAGGATGTTTCCAGATATGGCTGGATAGCCTTTATGTTCGCCGTAGGCGGTATTATCCTGTATTTTGCGGGCCTGATGTGTACCCATCTGGCGGCGTTCCGTACAGCTTCTAACATACGAAAACAGGGAGTTGCCCATGTGATGAAGGCTCCGTTGGGATTTTTTGATGCCAACGCCTCCGGTCTGATCCGCGGGCGGCTGGATGCGGCGGCAGCCGACACCGAAACGCTGCTGGCGCATAATCTGGCTGACATCGTAGGCACTATTGTATTGTTTTTGTCGATGCTGGTCATGATGTTTCTTTTTGACTGGCGGATGGGGGCGGCATGCCTGCTGGCGGCGGTCATTTCGATCATCGCCATGTTCTCCATGATGGGAGGCAAAAATGCTAAGATTATGGCGGAATACCAGGCGGCCCAGGACCGCATGACGAAAGCGGGAACGGAATATGT
>JAMPIB010000014.1 GCA_023663085.1 Ruminococcus sp.
GAGCGCTACTTTAGGGAAGTAGAGGTCGCAAGTTCAAGTCTTGTCATTCCGATTCGCACTGAAAAAGCAACCGACATATGTGGTTGCTTTTTTATTATCTGAAAACCTGTGAGCGTATCGTTTATGTCTGCCGCTCTAATCCGCGATCAACATCTCCTGCTCATAAAAATTCTCATCCATGAACGCCTCAAACTCCTCCTGCGGAATCGGTCTGGAAAAATAATATCCCTGCTGGATCTCACAGCCGATCTCGGAAAGATAATCGCTCTGCTCCGGCGTCTCCACACCTTCGCATAAAGAAGTGATCTGCAATCTCTTGGCCATATCAATGACGCAGGAAATAATGATCTTGTCATTCTCCCGCAGTTTATTGTCAATATCATCATCCTTTAAAAAGACCTTATCAAGTTTGATGATATCAATAGGCAGTCTGCTGAGCAGGTTCAAAGACGAATAGCCGGAACCGAAATCATCCATCGACACCTTCGTTCCCATTGCATGAAGTCCCTCTACCAACTCTAAAGCTCTGGTCGTATTTTCAATATAGATACTCTCTGTCAGTTCAAACTCAATCAAATGCGGCGGGATCCGATATTCATCAAACAGCTCCTGCACATAAGATAAGATTCCCATCTTATTCAGATGCGCTCTCGATACATTCACGGAAATCGGTACAATGGGTTTTCCTTCTGTCAGACGTCTGGCAATGAATCGAAAAACCTCGCGATATACGAAATAATCCAGTTCCACGATCTGACCGCTCCTTTCGATGAGCGGGATAAAATCATCCGGATAAATAAAGGTTCCATCCGGCTTTTTCCAGCGTATCAAGGCTTCTGCGCCGATCAGTTTCAGATTACCGGTCGCTACTTTCGGCTGATAGTATACGATGAACTCGCCTTTCCCGATCGCCGAAGTAAGAGAGGATGTGATCTCTATCTCCCGCTTGATGCCTTCTATCATCTTACGGTCGAATAAAACAACCTCTGTATCTTCCATTTCCTTGGCCACTTTTCTGGCAAGATTGGCGTTCGATACGGCTGTGGCCGGGTCTAAACGCCTGTCGTCGCTGGAAATGATGCTGATGCCGGTACAGAATTTCAGTCTCGCCGACATATATTTTTCCCGGAATTCCTCTTCCATCTGCAGATTCAGCTGCTGGATAAAATTGCGGACATCCTCGTTAGATACGCCCTCGTCTATCCGCGTCGCCAGTACAATATTATCAGAATATACTCTGGCCGCGCATAACGTATGCGTGTTATCCGCCATGATCCGGTTTACAAACTCTCTCAACAGATCATCTCCGGCCTGATATCCGTAAGTATCATTGATATATTTAAAATGCTTGATATCCGTATAAATAATTGCTATGCGGTAACCGCCCATTCGTGCGATCTCAGTTTCCAGCTTCTCCAGAAACTCTTCGTACCTGTCCAGTCCGGTCAATACATCCTTCATACTACAACCCCCATACCCGCCCCAAGGGTACACATAATACACAAAAAATTGCTTCAGGGATTTTTCCCATAGCTATAGTGTACAATTTTAAATAAAATGTGTCAATAAATACCATCATTTTTCCCAAAAAAACATAGCGCTTTTTTTCGGAAAATTTTTTCTGAAACTCTATCGTTAATCCTTCTGCTTCAGAACTTCCAGCAGATATTCCCATACATTTTTTACGGAAGAAATACAAAGCGCCTCTTTGGGCGTATGCACATCCTTCATATCCGGCCCGAAAGAAATGCAGTCCAGTTCCGGCAGTTTCCCGGAAAAAATACCGCACTCCAGTCCCGCATGGATTGCCTCTATCCTCGGTTTTTGTCCATACATACGCTCGTAGACCCGGATCATCCTCTCCCGAAGCGGCGACTCCTGCCGATATGCCCAGCCGGGATAATCTCCGTGAAAAGTAATCCCGGCTCCCGCCAGTTCCGACACCGCACAAAGTCTTCTGCATACGGCCTCCTTGGCGCTTTCCAGAGAACTTCTGACGGCAAAAGAAAGTTCCAGAGCCTCTTTATTCAGTTTCATGACGCCGAGATTCAGCGATGTTTCCACAAGCCCCTCTACATCAGCGCTCATCGCCTGTATGCCGTTTGGCGCCGCCAGCAAAAGGGCTGCCGCTTTTCTCATGCTCTCTTTTGAAAGGCATACGCAGGCGCCTGCCTGTTTTTCTACAGAAACGTTTATCCGCACACCGGCGTCTTTTACGGCTAACTCTTTACGGAACTTTTCTTCCATATCACGGATGATAGCGCAGGCCCTCTCCACATCTTTTTGCGCCACGCATAGAAGCGCCTGCGCCTGTGCGGGTATTGCATTATCGGCCATACCGCCATCCAGAGACGCAGCATTTACATCCATTTGTTGTAAAACTGCATCCAGTACCCGTCCCATGAGATGATTGGCGTTTCCGCCCCCGCGTATGATCTCCGCGCCGGAATGGCCGCCCGCTAATCCTCTCACCTGTACGGAAAGCAGCGCGCCGTTTTTTTCTTCATAGGATACTGGCAGTCTGATATCCGCCCGGACGCCGCCCGCGCAGCTTGTGAGCAGGATGCCTTCTTCCTCATTGTCCAGATTTAACATCCTTTTTCCTTTTAAAACCGAAAGATCGAGCGCCCTCGCGCCGTCCATACCGACTTCTTCCCCTACCGTGATCACGCACTCCAGACGCGGATGTTCTATGGTTTTATCATCCAGAACTGCCAGTATATAAGCTACGGCAATGCCATCGTCTCCGCCCAGGCTCGTTCCCGCCGCAAAAATATGATCGCCCTCTCTTTGCAGGCGCAGGCCCTCCGTGCGCAGATCAAGATCGCAGTCCGCGTCTTTTACGGCAACCATGTCCATATGCCCCTGTAAGATCATCGTCTCTTCCGCCTCATAGCCGGGCGCCGCTTCTTTTATGATAATGATATTGCCGGCTTCATCCTGTATACACTCTAACCCTCTTTGTCCGGCAAACTGCTTCAGATGATCGCTCAAACGCTTCTCATTCCCGGAACCATGCGGAATCCCGCAGATCTCTTCAAAAAAATGAAAGACCGCCGCCGGTTCCAATCCTTCCAATACACCCATATTTTATCTGTCCCTTTCATTTTATTACACTATTTTCGATGATTATTTCTGATCCTGATATTATATAATGTTCAAAAAAGGAGAACAGCATTCCGCCATTCTCCATTTTTCCTATTACCGCCTGACATTTTTATTTCAGATTTGCTTTCGCCAGTTCTGCGAGCGTTTTAAATCCGTCCGCATCATTGACTGCCATTTCGGCTAACATCTTTCTGTTCATATCTACGCCGGCATTCTTTAAACCGTACATAAATCTGCTGTAGGATAAACCGTTCATTCTTGCCGCCGCATTGATACGAGCGATCCATAACTGTCTGAACTGACGTTTTCTTTCTTTTCTACCCACATAGGAAGATGCGAGCGCTCTCATGACAGACTGTTTTGCTACTCTGTACTGTTTTGATCTTGCGCCTCTATAACCTTTTGCGAGTTTTAAAACTCTGTTATGTTTTTTCTTAGCGTTTAAACCGCCCTTGATTCTTGCCATGTCTTATTTTCCTCCTTCAAAACATATCTGCATGATAATTACAAATATGGTAAAATTTTCTTCATATTCTTAACGTTAGTTGCATCAGTCATTGCTGCTTTTCTGAGATTTCTCTTCGTCTTCGGAGACTTCTTGGTCAAGATATGGCGTTTATAAGCTTTGTTTCTTTTTAATTTACCGCTTCCGGTCACTTTAAAACGTTTTGCTGCTGATCTGCTTGTCTTCATTTTTGGCATTTCAAACTTCCTCCTGATTTATAAATTATAAGATACCATATACGGATATCGCTTATTTTAAACTGAACAAGCTTATCGCTTCTCAGCTAAAAACATGGTCATGCTCCTGCCTTCCACTTTGGGCGCTTTCTCTATGACTGCTATTTCCGCCAGCGCCTCGGCAAAATCATCCAGAATATGCTTGCTGTTATTCATATGCGTCATCTCACGGCCGCGGAAACGGAGTGTTACCTTCACCCTGTCGCCCTTGGTGATGAACTTTCTGGCCGCATTGATCTTCGTATTCAGATCGTTCGTATCAATATTGGGAGACAGACGTATCTCCTTGATCTCGATGGTCTTCTGCTTTTTTCTGGCCTCTTTTTCTTTTCTGGTCTGTTCATATTTGAACTTCCCGTAATCCACAATTTTACATACCGGCGGCTTCGCTGTCGGTGCGATCTTCACCAGATCAACGCCAGCCTCCTCTGCGAGTTTCAATGCCTCTTTGGCGGACATAATGCCGAGCTGTTCCCCATCCTCTCCGATGACTCTGACTTCTTTGTCCCTAATCTGTTCGTTAATGAATAATTCGCTAATAACCTTACCCTCCTAAAAAAACAAGAAATTTCCTAATATAATATATAAATAAAAAAGTGGATAGCATATCTATCCACTATTGTACACAACGCCATAACAACAGATGCCGCCTTAGCGGACTCCCTTCTGTCGGCCTATGAACACCTGCGAACCCATTCGTTGCAGGGTGAGAGTGGATACTCTGCTTTGTTGTCACATGTTCTTCACATGCTTTGCTATTGTAACACACCCTTATGGGTATGTCAATCATTAAATTTCACTTATTACAGAATTTTTATCTGGATTTTTTGTCAGCAATTTGGGCCGGAATTTACTTATCCACTACCTGGATCGTCGCCGCGCTGGCCTCAAATTCTTCCATCCTGTCGTATTCATCTGTCTGCGAATAGGTAATAACATAGCTTTTGTCGGCATTGATCACATAGGCAAGCTGGGTGATCTTTACTTCCTCAAATATGTAACTGCACAGGATACGAAAGGCTGGATACCCGCTTATCTGTGTTTTCTCATAACTGATAAGATCGACTTCGATATCCGTATCATAAAGCTGGATAAAATCATTGTGCATCTGCGCCAGAAAAGACTCTTCCGTCATAAGCTGTAAGGAAATATCTTTTTCCACTTCCATATAAGAGATCAGCGAGGCGTCGATCGGATAGCGCTTCGTCATATACATGCCCGGCACATCCTCCGATTCCGTAAACCCTTCCGGCAAAGTAAAGGTACATCCGCCGGTCGCTTCTTCGCTTTCGATAATGGACATATCCAATTCGCCCTCCTGCAGCATCTGCGCTGTCAGCTCCGCTCTGGTCGCCTCATCAATCTCCAGTTCCTCTTCCCCCGCCTGCGCCGCGCTCTCTATCGTACCGTCATCGGAAATCTCCCATTCCGTCTGTGTACGATCGACCGAAACAGCGACCGCATCCGCCTGCGTTGTTACTTCTTCCGCTTTGTCCTCGCCACAGCCGCAGACGATAGCCGTCAGCAGTCCTGTCAGTATGACAAAACGCAATTTTTTAATTATATGACACACCATCCGTTTCTTTTTCTCCTTTATCTTCCGCCATTTCCCGAAACTCAGCCTCCCCTAAAAAGACTAAGCCTCTTTGAAAGTCGCGCACTCTGTTCCTTCACAGTCAGCCGCGCCGCAGCCTCTGATATCCACATGATCTGCATGGCATTTATAGTTACTATTATACACACATTTTTCCGCTTCGCAATCAATACTGATGGTTCTGCTCGGATGGAAGAGGGAGCTCGTATACGAATCATCCCGCTTCTGCGCAAAACTCTCACAGCAGGTTCCCCTGCTTTCATCGGCGTGTTGTCCGCCTACCATGATATCGCCCTTACAGCAATAACATTCCTGATTATAACAACAATTCTCCACACCGCATTTTAACTCCGCCATAATAACCTCTAACCTCCATTTTTCTTAATTTAATTAGGAAATTCCTCGATGCAGCGCCGTATAAAGCGCTGTTAAGGTTATTATTGCCTGCCGGGAGAACTTTATTCGGTCAAAAGAGAAAGTTCATAAATATTGAACCAATAACGTTCCAGCATATAACTTCCACGCTCTTTAGAGGCGATCCCTGCCGCCTCCCACTCTTTCCGGATGTCCTCTCTGCTGTTAAAACTGCCAAAAAAGCATACTTTTCTGCCCTCGCTAAGCCATTTCCTTATCTGCTCCATGTCATCAACACTTCCCTTTTCCCCGAATATCTCGACGACCAGTGATTCCGCGCTGCCATTATATAAGTAACTTTTCTGTGTAGTATAATAATCTGTCACAGCCTGCAGCTGGTCGAAATTATAGAGGATGATCGTTTCTTCCTCAATCTGTGATAGAGCCTGCTTCGTCTCTTTCATCAAAACCGCCTTATACTCTTCCTCGCCCATGAACGCCCGGTAGTCACGAAGCCCCACAACGATGAACAGAAGTAACGCCAACACGCTGACTATCTGCAAAGGGCGGCCAGTCCCCTCTTCCCCGGACAGTCCCAGACAGATGGCAAAACACAGCCAGAAACATCCCATCGCAGGCAGCATATAGCGATAGACAAAGATCGGCCGGATCGCCAGGGATGCGATAAAACCAAATCCCACCAGCCCGCATAGTACCAGACAGCCCGCGGCAGCATAGAAAACTTTGTCCGCTTTATCCGGTTCCTGCGTTTTGCCCATTGTTTTGCCCGTTTTTCTTTCCTGTAAAATGCGGCAGATGAGGCAGGCCGGCATTGTGACATAAATTAAAAACATGACGACTGCCAGCACCGTATTTATCGTCTCATTGGCAAATGCCGGTTTCATGAGAAATTTCACACAACCGCCCAGACTCCGCCACGTAAGCGGCAGGATCCAGTAATTATCCCGTACCGCGCTTATCTGCGAGAGCAGCACGAAAAACCAGGGCAGATACCCGGCTATTGATACCAGAACGCATAACAGGAGCCTGCGTAATGCTTTTCCGGCTTCTTTATCCTTTCGTCCCCATAACCCGATACCAGACCATACAAACAGATACACATAAACCATGATAACGGCCACACAGGCAAAATACTGCGTATAGGCCGCCGCCAGTCCGTAGAGTGTGAGCGCCGTATAATGCAGTCTGAGATTCCCGCGATCTCCGCCGCCGCTTACGATGCCATACGCATGAAAAAAGGCCGCCGTCACAAAGAACAGGGCAAAACCATACATACGCATTTCCACGGTATATGCGCTCATCTGCGGCATGGACATGATGCCGAAAAAGAAAACACCTGCCGTAAGGATACCAAATTTTTTTCGCACCAAAGTCAGCGCATAGAGAAGCAAGAGAAAATATGGTATGACAGATATTAATTTAATGACAATGACTGTGTCTATAGCAGGTATGACAAGTTTACATAAGTCCAATACCATTTTTACAATACAATAGTATAGCGGCGGATGCACGTCTTTGGCCGTAAAACGAATAAATTCACCGTAGGAATGCTCGGCCATTCCCACAGTGAACAATTCATCATACCAGATATCTTCACTAAAACACAGCCTGATACTGTTGCAAAGCATGATAAAGCCAATGGCGATAAGGCCCCATCCGATTACTGCTTTGCAGGATATTTGTATTTTTCTGGATTCATTATTCATTTTCCGAAACAACTTCCCTGCGGATTTCTTTTGTTCTTATTTCCTTACAGATCTGCTCGATAAAATCATCCAGAGACTTCGCCCCCTCGTCTCCCGCGAAACGGCTTCTGACAGAAACTGTATTATCTTCCGCCTCTTTCTGCCCGACAACAAGCATATAAGGCAGTTTGGCCAGTCTCGCCTCGCGGATCTTAAAGCCTATCTTTTCAGAACGGTTATCCACTGTAACGTCTATATCGTTAGCCGCCAGTTTCTTTCTGACCTGCTCCGCATACTCTTCATATTTCTCGGAGATCGGCAGTACGCGCACCTGTTCAGGGCAAAGCCAGGTCGGGAATTTTCCCGCATACTTTTCAATCAGCCAGGCCAGCGTTCTTTCATAACAGCCAAGGGAAGTTCTGTGGATGATATAGGGCCGTATCTTCTCGCCGTTCTGGTCGATATAATACATATCAAAATTTTCCGCGATCGCACAGTCAAGCTGAATCGTGATCATCGTATCTTCTTTGCCGTATACATTCTTAGCCTGAATGTCAATCTTCGGGCCGTAGAACGCCGCTTCGCCATCCGCCTCTGTAAAGGGCACGCCTTTTTCTACCAGAACCTCTCTGATCTTACTCTGCGTAGACTCCCAATATTCATCATCACCCAGATATTTCTCTTTATTATCGGGATCCCATTTAGAAAGTCTGTAAGTTACTTCATCCTGCAATCCCAGTGTGGAAAGACAGTAATGCGCCAGATCCAGACAACTCTTCAATTCTTCCTGCGCCTGATCGGGACGGATGACCAGATGACCCTCCGATATCGTAAACTGACGCACTCTTGTCAGTCCGTGCATCTCCCCGGAATCCTCGTTTCTAAACAAAGTCGAAGTCTCCCCGTAACGAATTGGCAGATCGCGGTAGGAATGCTGGCTGTTCTTATAACAATAATACTGGAACGGACAGGTCATCGGACGGAGTGCGAACACTTCCTTATCCTTCTCTTCATCCCCCAGCACGAACATGCCTTCTTTATAATGATCCCAGTGGCCGGATATCTTATACAGGTCGCTCTTGGCCATAAAAGGCGTCTTCGTGCGGACATAGCCCCACTCTTTATCCTCCAGGTCTTCTATCCAGCGCTGCAGTTTCATCACCATTTTCGTTCCCTTGGGAAGTAACAGCGGAAGTCCCTGCCCGATCACATCAACTGTCGTAAATAACTCCATTTCACGGCCCAGCTTGTTATGATCGCGCTTCTTGATATCCTCAAGATGCTCCAGATAAGCCGCCAGTTCCTCTTTTTTCTGGAACGCCGTACCGTAAATACGCTGTAACTGCGCTTTATTGGAATCGCCGCGCCAATAAGCCATGGAAGAAGATATCAATTTGAAGGCTTTAATGGGCTTCGTGCTCATCAGATGCGGGCCTGCGCACAGATCTACGAAACCGCCCTGATCGTAGAAAGAAATCTCTGCATCCTCCGGCAGATCTTTTATCAGTTCTACCTTGTACGGCTCGCCTTTTTCTTCCATGAAGCGGATTGCTTCTTCTCTGGGCAGCGTGAATCGCTCCAGTTTATTCCCCTCTTTAATGATCTTCTTCATTTCCGCCTCGATATTATCCAGATCTTCTCTGGAAAAAGGAGCCGCGTCAAAATCATAATAAAAACCTTCGTCAATAGCCGGGCCGATCGTCACCTTCGCCTCCGGGAACAGTCTCTTGACCGCCTCCGCCATAACATGGGACGTCGTATGTCTGATAACACGCAGTCCTTCCGGCGTTCCTGACGTCACAATATTCAGTTCGCAGTCTTCATCCAGCACTGTCCGCAGGTCTTCTATCTTACCATTCACTTCGCCCGCGCACGCCGCTCTGGCGAGTCCCTCCGAAATATCGGCCGCGATCTCATATATGCTCATCGGCTGCGCATATTCTTTCACGGAACCGTCTTTTAACGTTATTTTCATGCTGACCATACCTTTCTTAAATTTTATCTTCTTAATTTTATCTTCTTGAATCTTATCTTCTTGATCTTATCTTCTTAAATCTTATCTTCTTATTTTTTTCTTTTTATTTTCTAACTTCTTTCTAACTTTCCGTGAATTTTTTTCTTTCTCCGTACCGGATATGTCTGATTTACATAACTTTTCTGTTTCTTCATCCGCATCACCGGTCCATCCGCCGTTGCCGTTATTACAGCCGCTGCCATTACCGTTATTACTTGCAATGCTGATATTGATGCCGTGCGTAAGCGGGGCGTTGATCAGTCCGATGGCAATCCCTGTCAATAACAGGACTGCTCCGATCAGCCAGCCGACTTTTTTCTCCAATGTAATTTCTCCCTGAAACATCTTCACAGCGTTTTCCTTTATTTCTGCCATGACCCTTTTTACAACCGCTATCGTCGCTATCATAATACCACCCCATCCTTTCGTTTGTGTCCTGTTTTTAAAAAAGGACATCTTCTATAATTTCCGCTGCACAGGCTATGATCCTGCCGCAGGGCCTGCTTGCATAAAACTCCGGCGTCCTCACGGAAGGTCTGGCGCTTTCCTCCATACCTTCGATACCGAGCAGTTCCCTGCATATAATTGTATTCTGCTTTTCTTTAAAACGGGCGCTCATATGGCGCACCAATGCGTAAATATGCTCTTTGGCCTCTTCGTTATCCGGATCGTCATTTCCTTCTTTTAATCCCGCTAAAAGCGCCATCGCAGAGACTGTTCCGCATATCTCTCTCATACGGCCCACACCGCCGCCCATAGCGCCGGACATTTTAAGCGCCGTACTAAAGTCCATGCCGAACAGATCGGCATAAGCCGCAAAAACCGACTGCGCACAGTTATATCCGCTCTCAAATAACGAAACCGCATAAGCCACACGGGACTCTCCCGGCGGCGGTACCGGTATCGGCTTTTTTTCCATGATATCCATCGCGGCAGACCTCCTGTCCGATCAACGCGTCTGTAACAGACAGCGTTCTTAATATCCGAACTCCTGTACCCAATACCACTTTCCGTCCACTTCATAGACTGCGATCCCTATCGTAGTAAAGCCGGAATAAAGAATATTGTCCTTATGCTCCGTAGAATCCAGCCATGCTTTCATAACACTGTCCGCACTCTGATATCCTCTCGCCAGATTCTCTCCGTATACGATATCCTCATTGACACTCCACCATTCGCTGCCATCGGGTCTTGTATGGGAAAATGTCGTATAAATCTCCTCTGCTCTGATACCCGCAGCATCCGCCAGTTCCTCGTTCCAGACAAGCTCGCCAAGCCCGATCTCTTTTCTGGCCTGATTGACCTGCTCCCAGGCTTTGTTCAGTTCAGCCGCCAGTTCTATTTCCAGTGCGCTTATCGTATTGCCGGATACCGTCTTTTTCTCCTGTAATACTTCACTGGATGCGGATGTATTCTCTGATGCTGTCCCACTTCCTGTCTGATCTGTCGAAGCCTGCTCCGTCTGTCCCTGCGTGGTTTCATTTTGTCGGAACGCCGACAAAACGGCCTGTCCGTTTTCTTCCGCTAAAAAGAGATCAGACACGGGCATCTGCAAAGCCGCCATCTGTGTCTGCTCTGTACATGCCTCTCCCGCTCCGATCCCGGCAAACATGCAGGAAAATCCAAGAAGCAGCACCGGGAACGCTCTATTCAGTTTTCTTTTTGTTTCTTTTATTACTTTTACTTGTTTTTTCCGCAGCATTTTTTATACTTCTTACCACTTCCACACGGACACGGATCATTCGGGTATACCTTCGGTTCCTTGTGGATCGTAGTAGACTCCTTCTGTTCCTTGTAAAGACTCTTCCTGGTCTCCTCGTCAAAGATATCGTTCCACTCTTCCAACTCGTACAGCCAGTCAGCGCCTGCCGCTACCATATTTTTATAAAGAAGCGCGTTTTCAAAACCAAGATTTACTCGGGTGTCTTCTTCCATCTCTTCAATGGGATTCGCTTCTTTTAAACTGTCGTTGATCCCGTCCAGAAATCCTGTCATCGTCATAATATCAACATTATATTTTTCAGCCAGTTCCTTAACGGTTCCCTCGACTACTTCATCCGGCTTTTTCAAAAGCTCTCTGTAGATTTCCTTTTCTTTCAGAAAATAGGCTGACCACAGTCTCTGCAAGTCTCCTTTGTTCGCTGTTTCGGAATACGCCATGTCGCGCCACTGTTTTAATAATGCCATCTTATTAGACCACCTTTATCCAGTATTCATAACTCAAGATATCCGATAGATATCGTTGTTAGTATACAACATTTTGCGGAAAAAGTAAATTTTTATTTTTATGAATATTCTTTTGTATATCTTTGTATATCTTTTGGAAAAAATTTTTCAAAAATATGTATAAAGTCCGTAAGACAGGCAATAATGATATTAGTCAAAAGATAAGGAAATACTTATCCTCCCCTAAAAGAAGGCCCCCGAAACTGCAACGATGTAGTTTCGGGGGTTTTCGCTGTGTTAAACTCTTATGCCGCCGCCTGTCCCTTTTGATCATAGCCACAAATCGCTCTGCATCAACAATGCCTGATCTTTCGACCAAACATTAGCTATGCGGAAATCTGTCATCAAAAGAAACCGCCAGATCATGCAGGACATCTCCTATATCAGAAGCGCGTTTACAATCCCATTCATCAAATTCCTGCGGCAGCGTTTCGACCCTCTTATATGCCACGCTCATAATTTCCAATACTTCTTTCGCATTTTTTGACATGCCATATTTAATAGATTCTTCCAATCCTTCCCACGCAATATCTATGGCTTCAATATAATAATCAGCCGCTTCACTCTGTTTTCCCAACCTCGCACATAGATCTCCCAACTCTATATATTTATCCGCTTCTTCTTTCAGAAGTTCCGGATTAGGATATTCATTATTCAGTTTCTTTATTTCTCCAATACATAATTTAAAAGAATCAACTGCCAAATCTTTTATAAATTTTGAATCCATCGCGGCAAGACAGTAAATATTATATATCTCGTCTATCCGATTTCTCCCGTTTATATATCCATCTCCAAATTCTCCCAACGACAGAATGTCCCATTTTTTCATCCACTCGGTAATTTCATTTACAAACACCGCCGTAATTTTATCAGGATCACTTCCCTGCACATGTGTATACTCTGGCAATGATTTTAAAAATTGATCATTCTCCAATACCAGACTCTTTAAATTTTTTTCCAGCACTTCAACTTCCTCACTATCACTATTTTCTGCCAATGCGCCTGTACTTAACACAGTAATTTCTTTTCTTTGTCTCATTATTCCCAGACTCCATACGATATCTATAATAAATAGTCCTGCGACCATCACAATATATATAATTCTTTTCCAGCGCAGTTTTTTTGTTTTATTAACTGCAATGCCTAAAATTATAGTAATAGTAACACTTAAAATAGCAATACCAATCTGAATACTGCCTATATAATCTTTTTCCATAAAAAGCAAAACAATTACCCATAAAATTTCCAAAACAGGCAAGGCAATCAAAAGAATCTGCTTCGCTATTTTCAACATCATTTTTCTATAACCGTTCTTCAAACTGCCCCACCTCACTTTCTGTAAAAACATTCTTTATTTAGTCACTTTTTCCCAAAAAAAGGTGCCTTTCCAGGCACCTTCACATATATAATAACTATATAGGGTCATTCTGGTACTGGCTCAATATTCTCTATTCCATGTCATTATTCTTCTCCTGTTTTCTAATCTTCTCAAAAAAATGTTCTGAAAGAGTTCTAAACTTCTCGGCTAAATACACCGCTAAATGTATATCCAGCTTTTCTTCCACCCAAACTTCTATCAGCTTATCTTTAGGCCATTGATGAAGCATTGCATGCAAAACATCAGCCTTTATTTTATCCGTAACATTTTCAAATTCTGATTCCATATTTTGAAATTGATAGGATGATTTTTTCATACTGTATTTTTCTTCAGAAATACTCATAAACAAATCATCTAACATATGGCTCACACCAATGTAATCCTGCTGTGACCATTGATTCAACGTCAGCCATGATGTTGCATTATGATTAACATATCTTTCACAAATACCGGAGATCAGTTTCTGCTGTATATCCTTATTCACAACACCCAGTTCGAGTAATTTCACCGCTTTGGTCATATCACGCTGATAAAACTGACCAAAAGCTTTCAACAGTTCATATCCCAGTGCATTACCCGTATCTTCATCATTTTCTGGTTCTGCATATTCTTTCTCTGACAATTCCACCAGCTTATCTGGCCAGACTTCAGGATTTTTATCTTTAAATAAGGACAGAAGATGAAGCATATTATGAACCTCTTCGGTATCTTGTCCACTTACAATCAGAGAAGGAAGAATTATGGTTTCCACATATTCTGTCCCCTCTTTCGTGAGTGTATAAAATTTGAACTTGCCTGCTTTGATTTCCCGAATTGTTTTAACAGGGCCTTCGTTCATTTTTTTTATAACTGCATTTAATCCACTGGCAGACACCGAAAGACGATTCGCTAATTCTGCATGAAGAATCCTGTCGCTTTCATAAATTTCCAAAAGCACCGAATCACGATACTTCTGTTTAATCTGCATAACAAAAGCAACTGCTTTACTTTCATATGCTTCATCCGCCTTATCCCACTCATTCATAGGGGGAAGAATAAATTCGGATACTTTATTATCCTGGTCATAATTTAGTCTGCGTTCTTCCATTGTGTCACCTTCTCATTTTCCAGTATATCGCTATTAGTTCATTTTTTCAACACTTATGAACAATATATTTTATTTTTTTTATAGACTTTATTATTTTCGGCAAAAAATGCGTATTTTATGGCAAAATTTGCACTTTATAGATAGCGATACATATTATGAACTGTATCACCATATCATGCTTCTGTTTTCTTCCTTTTTCTATATTGACAGTTCATTTTAAATTCAAATTACAGACAAAAACAAAAAGAAACCTTTGATACAGCAAAAGCTTCTCAAAGGTTTCTATTGCAAAATGAACTATCTTTTCTTTCCTCTCTCTTCTACACCGCCTTATCCTTCCACGATCCCTTCTTGTAAAAGATAAAGGTGATAAGCGCCCCGATCAGCCATGAAGCCAGCAGGGAAATAAAGATACACTCCTGTCTTCCGTTCGGCAGTTCGGGCGTTCGTGTAAGAAACGAAATGCCATACGCGATCGGCACACGGATAAATATCGTCGTAGCGATGGAAATCCACATCGGCGTCATCGTATCGCCCGCGCCGCGCATCACGCCGGATAAACTCTGCGTCACCGCCATCGCGATATAGCCTACCGCCAGTATCCCCATCATATCCCGGCTCAGTTCCACCAGCTCCGGCGTTCCGGTGAAGATTCCCATAAGCGCCTTGCCAAAGATCAGTATCAACGCCGTGATCACGGTCGAAGTCACAACTGCGATAAGCGTTCCCTGTTTAGCGCCCTTATCTACTCTGTCAAGGCGCCTGGCGCCGACATTCTGGCCCGCATAGGTCGTCATGGCCGTTCCGAAGGAAAAGTTCGGCATCATGGCAAATCCATCCACACGCATGACAATAACATTGGCCGCGATAAACATTTCTCCGAAGCTGTTCGTCAGCGACTGCACCACGATCATGGCCATGGAAAAAATAGCCTGCGTGATACCGGAGGGCAGTCCCAGACGGATAACTTTCGGATATACATCCCTTTCCAGTTTCATATAACCCACATTCAGATCGAACAGGTCTTTCATTTTTAACAGCCGCAGAAAACATAGCAGCGCTGATACCGCCTGTGCGATCACCGTCGCCAGCGCCACGCCGTTTACACCCATCCCCAGCCTGGCTACGAAAAGCAGATCCAGCACGATATTGATCGCTGTAGAGACCAGCAGATAAACGAGCGCTGATACCGAATCGCCGAGTCCGCGCAATATTCCGCCCAGAATATTATAATATGCCAGCCCTACTGAACCGATGAACAGGATCAGCAGATACGAATGGCACCAGTCTATGATAGATTCCGGCGTATCCAGAAGTTCTAACAGCGGCCTTGCCACGAGCGAGGCCACCACCATGACAAAAAGTGTGGCGATCGCCGTCAGCGTGATACAGTTCCCGATAGTCACCGATAATTTTTCCCGCTCTTTGGCGCCGAAATACTGCGATACCATGATACCGGCGCCCACACTGATCCCCACGAACAGGACGATCAGCAGATTTAAGATAGGCCCCGCACTCCCGACCGCGGCTAACGCGTTATCGCCTACATAATTTCCGACCACCACGCTGTCTACGGTGTTATAAAGCTGCTGCGCGATATTTCCCACCAGCATCGGCACCGCGAATAATACAATTTTCCTCCAGGGCGAGCCTTCGGTCATATCCACCGGCTCGACAAATTTTTTTAACCATTCTCTCATGACATTATGCCTCCCTAGGATATATATTATATAGAGCATCAGACAAAAGCAAGCGGAATCTTTATGAACGACAAAATAAAGAGCAGCCGGCAGGGCGCCAACGCCCGAACCTGCTGCTCTTTTTCTTATGCCACATAAATCCTCTATGCCAGAACAGTTTCCTGTGGCGGCATACGATGAAAAATACACACAGACAATCAGATCAAGGATTCATATAATTTTGTAATGTCTTCCACGCTTGTCTCTTTCGGATTGCCCGGTCTGCAGGCGTCATCATAAGCAGACTGCGCGAGGAACGGAATGTCTTCTTTCTTTACAATTTCTTTTAAGTCAGCCGGAATACCAACGTCTTTGGAAAGCTGTTTTACAGCGTCTACCGCTGCTTTCCGGTACTCTTCCTGCGACATGTCATCAACACCCGAAACACCCATAGCGCGTGCGATCTCACGATATTTTTCTCCGGTAGCCTCCGCGTTATATTCCATAACGGTCGGCAGGATGATCGCATTGGCCACACCATGCGGCGTATCATAGAGCGCGCCGAGCGGATGCGCCATAGAATGCACGATACCGAGTCCTACATTGGAAAAGCCCATGCCCGCTACATACTGACCGAGCGCCATATCCGTTCTGCCTTCCGGTGTGTTGTCAACCGCACCCCGCAGCGAACGGGAAATGATCTCGATTGCTTTCAAATGGAACATATCGGACAGTTCCCATGCGCCCGCCGTGATATATCCTTCAATGGCATGTGTCAGAGCATCCATACCGGTTGCCGCCGTCAGTCCCTTAGGCATCGAAGCCATCATATCGGGATCGACAAAAGCCACGACCGGAATATCTTTCGGATCGACGCAGACCATCTTACGGCTCTTCGCCGCATCAGTGATTACATAATTAATGGTTACTTCCGCCGCTGTTCCCGCAGTCGTCGGTACTGCAAAGATCGGCACGGATTTATTTTTTGTCGGCGCAACGCCCTCTAAACTTACCACATCCGCAAAGTCGGGATTCTTAATGATGATACCGATCGCTTTTGCGGTATCCATGGAAGAACCGCCGCCGATCGCGATCAGGTAATCGGCTCCGGATTTCTTGAATGCCTCTACACCCGTCTGTACGTTCTCGATCGTCGGATTGGGTTTGATATTGGAATATACCTCATAAGCCAGTCCCGCCTTATCCAGAACCTCCAGAACCTTCGCTGTCACACCGAATTTGATAAGATCGGGGTCAGAACATACAAAGGCTTTCTTAAATCCTCTTCCCTCCGCCTCGGTCGCAATCTCCTGAATCGCTCCCGCTCCGTGGTAAGATGTTTCGTTTAACACAAATCTGTTCGCCATGCTGCATCTCTCCTTTACTTTTTATTTTATTCTGTAATTATTATACATGGAATTATTTGTCTGGTAAAGGTAGAGAATCGCGCAAAATTGTAATTAAATTAATAAAACGACAAATATCGTCAAATTTTCAGGCCCGCAGTCCCGATTCGATCTCCTCCGCAGACGGCATCACCCGCAGCGCGCCTTTTTTCGTTGTTACCAGCGACGCTGCGCAGTTTGCAAAAAGAAGCATTTCTTTTAAGTCGTCTTCTTTTAGTTCTTCCAGCCCATGCTCCAACAGATAATGCAGGACGCAGCCGCAGAAAGTATCGCCGGCACCTGTCGTTTCCACCGTATCTTTTCTGATAAAAGGCGCCGCCTCCACAATTTTTTCCCGATAATAAGCACGGCTCCCCTCTTTTCCCATAGATACCAGTATCAACGGTATATCGTATCTTTCCCGTAACCAGTCCACGCCCTCCGTATAATCCTGCTTACCGGACAGCCACTGTATCTCGTTATCCGATATTTTTAATACCTTGCAATAATCAAGCCCGTAAAGGACCTGCTCTCTTGCTTCTTTTTCACTCCTCCAGAGCGGAAACCGCAGATTCGGGTCAAAAGAGATCAGGCATCCCGCGTCTTTGGCGATATCCAGCGCTTTTCTGGTCGCCCTGCGGACGCCTTCGTGCGTCATCGACAACGTCCCGAAATGAAATATCCGGGAATGCCGGATCAGTTCCTCCGGAATCTCCTCCTCCGTCAGCATCATATCCGCGCCGGGATTGCGGTAGAAAGAAAAATCTCTGTCGCCGTCCGCCAGCATGTGCACCATGGCCAGCGTCGTATGCACCTCTTCATCCATCCGCAGGTATTCAGCACAGATACCGACTTCCTCGATCGCCGCCTTTAATTGCGTGCCAAAAAAATCTTTACCCACTTTGCCGATAAAGGCCGTCTTATGTCCGAGTTTCGTCAGCATGGCCAGAACATTGCAGGGCGCGCCGCCGGGATTGGCTTCAAACAAAGGATTCCCCTGCCCGCTCATGCCGTTCTGTGTAAAATCTATCAAAAGTTCGCCCAGCGCTGTCACATCAACCTTTTGCATATCCGCTCTCCTTCTCTCACTCCTGATTCCTGTATATCCTAATTCCCGTATATCCATATTCCAATTCCCGTATATCCATATTCTAATTCCTGTATATCCAGACTCCCTCTAAATACGCAGTTCATATTTCACAACATCCATGGTTACCGTCCCATCGGCAAAAAAGGATATCCCCTCGGCCGAAAGGTCGGTATACATCGTCGCCGAAAGCACATACTCACCATCGTTGACAAATACTTCGGCGCTGAAATGATCTAAAATAACTCTGAGTTTTATCCTGCCCTCCTGATTCGGCACGAGACAGCGGCGCTGATGGATAATGGCGCGTCTGGAACCCGAAAACTTTCTGTCCACCTTTAAGATGGATTCGTAGGGCCGGAAACTTATGGACGTCTGATAGGTATCATCCTGCGCGAAACGCAGGGCAAACTTCCGATAGATTTCTTTTTCATCCCCCGGACGCAGCGTCAGTTCCATATCCACCTTCCTGCCGCGGATGCCTTCCAGTCTGATGATATCCGAAAAAGTAACGTTCTCATATCTTACCTCTTCCCCGCGCAGGCTGTCCAGTTCTCTGATCGGCCGCTGGATGAGCCTGCCATCTTTTATGGAAAGTTCTCTCGGCAGGCTCATCTGCCCGAACCATGCCTGCTCCGTGGCATGCAGGTTACAGGTATCCCAGTTCTGCATCCAGCCGATCATGATCCTTCTGCCGTCGGGTGTTTCCAGCGTCTGCGGCGCATAGAAATCTATCCCGTAATCGATGGACTGGTCGTACTCTTCCGTAAACGTATCCGTCGCCTCATCATAAATCCCCGTCAGAGCAAGCGTCCCGTTTCCGTTATGATATTCAAATCCCCGCGGGAGCATATCCTGCGGACTGGTGATCAGCACCCCTTTTCCGTCCAGGGTAAAGAAATCCGGGCATTCCCACATTTTCCCGAAACGCCCCATATTGGCTTTTAAAATTTTCTCATAATTCCAATGGAGTCCATCCACAGAAGCATATAGCAGGATGCGTCCGTCTCCTTCTTCGGTGCAGTTTCCTACCACCAGCCGGTATGTACCATCCGCTTTTTTCCATATTTTCGGGTCGCGGAAATCATATTTACTGCCATTTTCCGGCAGGTCTTCTTTTTTGATCACCGGATTGCCCGCATACTTCTCATAATCGCTGCCATCTCCTATGGCGATGCACTGTGTCTGGATATCGCGCAGGCTCCCATCCGGCTGCGTCTCTTTGGAAACGCCCGTATACACCAGCAGATGCCTGCCATCCGGCAGCGTCAGCGCGCTCCCGGAAAAACAGCCGTCTCTGTCATAATCCGTATCCGGCGCCAAAGCCGCCGGACGATATTCCCAGTGCAGGAGGTCTTTGCTTACAGCATGCCCCCAATGCATCGGTCCCCAATGGGAATCATAAGGATGATACTGATAAAAAAGATGATATTCGCCGTGATAAAACGAAAAACCGTTGGGATCATTCATCCAGCCGACACGGGAAGATAAATGAAACCCCGGTCTCTGTTCCGCCTCGATCTTTTTTTCCATTGTTTCTTCATATTTTCTCGCATCCCGCAATGTCTGACTTGTCATAGCAGCCTCCTGTCCCGATAACCTTCTTTATGATTTTTTCTTCGTACAGCACATTCCTGTCATGCTATTCGGCGCTTTCGGCACCGGAATAGCGGTCGTATGCCGCCTGATAGACTTCCAGTAATTTATCCATACCGCATTTTTTCTCTAATGTCTCGATATAGGCCGCCCATTCTGCATCTGTCGGGCCTCCTTCTTTGAGCCACAGACCTTCATTTTCCGATACGGTACTCTCAAAATTCGCCTTGTACCAGTCGATCGTATCCAGCTCTCTTCCTGTATAAACACAGTCTACAGGATAGGTTGTCGTACTGTCAACATAAGGCATCCAATAGTCATATAAGTCCGTCAGCCTCTCGATCGCACGGTCTTCCATCTTGAATGTCGAACTGTAATAATCGCTGAGGATCAGCTTCGGCCCCCACACTTCCTGCTCGCCTTTTAATTCGCCGGAACTTTTACCGTATTTCTCCTGGCTTTCTTCATCCGTGATGCTGAGCCATACGCCGTTTTCATCCTTCTGCGTAAAATATACGTCGATCGGGCCGTATTGTAACTGCATAACGATTTCCGGGTCATACCACATATCAAAGAATTTCAAAAGATTAGCCGGGCTCTTACACGATCTGGTGATACAAAGGCTGCCGCTGTTGATGCCGCCTCCGGTACGCACCGTGACATTATGTGTGCCATCAGGGCCATCCAGGATTGGCAGGAAGACATAATCGTCCGCATAATCCCCCATAACTTCCTCGATATACCACCATGTCGTCACGCCCACATACCCCTGCGAGCATTTGGAAATCAGCTGCGTATCCGACTGGCTGAACATCTCGATATCCATCAAACCTTCCGCATACCAGTCATGGAAATAAGTAATGGCGTCACGATAGGCATCTGTTGTACAGATGAATTCGACCGTTCCATCATCGCGCAGCACCAGATCGTTGCAGACATCGTTGGGCCAGTTCGTAAAACCGAATCCCGCATAGAAAATGTTCTGTCCCCAGCACCACTGGTCAAATCCCGTACTCATGGGAATCGTGCTGCCCGGCGCGTTGCCGTAATACGTCGCGCTCATATCATTATCTTGAAAGGCTTTTAAGGCTGTATGCAGTTCATCCAGTGTCGTCGGCACTTCCAGTCCCAATTCATCAAGCCACGCTTTATTGATCATGGAAAACTGCGGGATCGTATAGATACTGTAATCATCCTCTTTCCCGATACCGGCCGTTCCCATACGTTCTCCCGCCGGAAGGCCGTAGATATAACCGTCATCCATGGTAATCGCGCTGCGGATATCCGGATTTTCTTCCAGAATCTTACACAGATTGGGCATATACTCTTCCGTCAGATAAGGCGTCAGGTCAATAAACGTGCCATCGTCCCCATAACGCGAGATATCATAATTGTTAAAACCAACGCCCAGAAAAGCATCCGGCAGTTCCCCGCCTGCGATACGGATATTGACCTGCTCTCCCAGCGAATCGCTCATGCAGGTCCAGTTAATCTTGATCTGTGCATCTTCCTGAAGCTGATTCAAAACGACATTACTGTCATATCCTTTACTTAATGCGCTCATGCCGCCCATAATGGAAAATTCTGTCTGTGATCTGTCCGTGTTGGCAGTCCCTTTTACCTCATATGACTCCCCGTTCCCGCAGCCGGATACAGACAGGGCCAGACCCGCTCCGAGCATACAGAATATTACTTTTTTATATAAACTGTTTTTCATCGTCCTACTCCTTCCTGTTTTTATCCTTTCACCGCGCCTGCCATAAATCCTTTTTCAAAATATTTCTGAACAAACGGATAGATAATTAACATCGGCGCCGCCGCAACAATGATGGAAGAAAACTTGATCATTTCCGTCAGTTTGTTCAGTTCCGCATAACCGCCGGATATGGTGCTTGCCTGACTGGCACTGGCGGAACTCTTGATGAGGATATTACGCAGTACGAGCGAAAGCGGAGCTCTCTCTGTTCCCGGCAGATAGATCATGGCTGTAAACCAGTCATTCCAGTAGGCTACCATACTGAATACTACCATGACCGCCATAATGGAACGGCTGAGTGGTACTACAATTTTTAAGAATGTCGTCCACTGAGAAGCGCCATCTATTTCGGCCGCCTCGATCATTTCCTTCGGGATACTGTTTTCAAAAAAGTTTCTTACGATTATCATATTGCCGACTGCCACGCCGCCCGGAAGGAAAAGGGCCCACATGTTATTGATCAGTCCCGTCTGTTTTACAACCAGATAGGTAGGAACCAGGCCGCCGCCAAAATACATGGTAATGATAAAAAAGATACTGAATGCTTTTCTTCCCGGCAGACCTTTTACACTGAGCGGATACGCCGTCAGATAAAGTACCACGACTGAAAAGATGGTACCGATCACCGTATATTTGATACTGTTCCAATACCCGGTCAGGATGCTGGGATCGGCAAAGACCGCTTTATAACCTTCCAGCGTGAACCCGCTCGGCAAAAGAAACGTCTTCCCCGCATATACATCATAAGGATCAGACACGGAGGCGATCAGTACATAATATAAAGGATAAGCCACTATAAAAAGAACAAGGGCACAAATTATGATCAAAACGATATCACTTGATTTTTCGGAAAAACCTGTCGTCTTTCCTGTTTTTGCATTCGCACTCATACCGCACCTCCTATATAAAGCTGGTTTCTTCAGACAGTTTGCCCGCTATCTTATTTACCACGATCAACAAGATGATATTGACTGCCGTGTTAAAGAGGCCGACTGCTGTAGAATAACTGTATTTGGCATTTTCAATACCCTGCTGGTATACATAAACGGCGATCACATCACTCGTCGCTTTATTTAAGTCTGTCTGCAAAAGCCATACTTTTTCAAACCCGACATTCATCAGACCGCCCGCGCTCATGATCAGGTTAAGTACCATAATGGAACGCAGCTCCGGAATGTCAATGTGGATGATTCTCTGGAACAGGGAGGCACCGTCAACTTTGGCCGCCTCATAAAGCGAGGTGTCAATATTACTCAAAGTAGCCATATAAACGATAATACCCCAGCCTGCATCCTGCCAGATACCCGAAGCGATATAAATTGTCCGGAAAGCCGATGACTCTGTCAGAAAATCTATGGACGTTCCGGCGATCAGGTTGATCAATCCGCCCGAAGGACTCAAAAAAATACGGATCATACCGCAGATGACCATCGTGGAGATAAAGTGCGGCGCATACAGTATTGTCTGCGTAGTCCTTTTAAACCGCGGAAATCTTAACTGGTTGAGCATCAAAGCCAGAATGATCGGGATTGGAAATCCCCACAACAGGCTGTAAAAACTGAGCAGTATTGTGTTCTTGATCATCCGGGCGCAGGTCGGTGCGGTAAAAAATCTCTCAAACCACTCCAGACCAATCCATTCACTCCCAAACATACCGCGGCTCGCCTTATAATCCCTGAATGCGATCTGGATACCGTACATCGGTATGTATTTATAGATCACGGTCAATACCACAGGAACAAGAAGCATTGCATATAGCTGCCAGTTATCGCGTATGCGCTTTCCGAGTGTCTTTCCCCCTCCCGGCATGGCAAGCGGCCCGGCAGCTGCCGACATATTTCTTTTCATATCCTCTCTCCTTTCTTGTTGTCAGATAGTCGGTTTACATAACTCACATCTTATTCATGAAATTTCACGGCACTTCTTTTTTTGTTTCTTTTAACCTTTCACATCGCGCGCTTTATTTTGTGAAACGTTATATATTTATTTCTATTACAAGATAACACTTTCTGTGTATAGAGTCAACATTTTGCCTACTATTTTCTTTTTACTTTGCGAAGTTTCGGCTATATTACACAATTTTCATTCTTTATTTTTGTCTATTTTTTTGTTCTAATTTCATGTAACGTTTCATATAATTATTTTCTATCACTACTTTACAAAGGAATATAATTCGCTTATAATATCTTTAAAAGCTGCATTTTATCTCTCAGCAACAAAAATCCTTTGTATTATATAACTTATATTTCATGAAATAACCACATTTATACATGAAACGTTCTCTAATATAAAAGTTCCGCCAACTATACAATTTTCGTTAATTTCCTAAAATATATGATGAGAAAGGAGCATTTATTTCCCTATGAAAAAAGAAAATCCTGTCCCCACCATGAAAGACGTCGCCAGAGAAGCTAACGTTGCCTTAGGCACCGTATCCAAAGTCGTAAACGGCCTGCACGTAGGCGAGGCTTACCGGATACGCGTGGAAGAGGCCATAAAGAAACTGAATTATCAGGTCAACAGCTATGCGCAGGGGCTGAAAGCCAATAAGACCTATACCGTTGCCCTGCTCATCCCCAATACGAAAGAGCCTTTTTATGCAACTCTTACTTATTATATCAATCTGGCTCTTTTAAAACGGAAATACCGCATGCTGCTCTGCTCTACCGATTTTGATATGGGACTGGAGCAGGAATATCTGACTATGGTACAACAGAATAAAGTAGACGGCATCATCGGCCTGACCTATAATCCCAACCTTATCCTCGAAGAGAACATTCCCTTTGTGGCCATAGACCGCACGATTGCCTCCGGGATCCCCTGCGTGGCCTGCGATAATTTTGCCGGCGGTCAGCTCGCCGCCGAGAAACTCTCCGACCTTGGCTGTAAGAACGTCGCTTTCCTGCGGATCGGTTCTTCTTTATCCAACGAACCGAATAAACGCAAAGCCGGATTTGAAAACGGCTGTCTTTCCCGCGGCCTTACCTATGAAATGAAGATACTGAATGACGGCGCCCCATATGAAGAGTTTGAAAACTTCCTGGCGGAGCATATCAGCAAGGGAAAACTGTCTTTTGACGGCATTTTCTGTGTCACGGATAAACTTGCCTATTCGATTGTCGGCACTTTGCGCAAACTTGGACAGAAAGTGCCGGAAGACGTGCAGGTGATAGGTTTTGACGGCGTAAGACAGTTTGGAGAAAAAGACTATGTCTGTTCCACGATCGTACAGCCCCTCCCGGATATCGCCGAAATGTGCGTCAATCTTCTTTTGCAGGAAAATACGTCGCTCAAACCGCCCCTTATCTGCCTTCCTGTTTCCTATGCATACGGCGGCACCACACGGGAATCCGCAGACGGGCCAAAGACCCCGCCGCAGCAGTCGCAGATTCTGCCGCGGGAACAAGGAGACTTGTCATGAAAAACTGGTGGTATTATTACAAATGGTACGTTATCTGCGGTATTATCATCCTCTGTATCGCCGTAAGACTGATCGGAGGCGCTCTGGGACTGTGGGAGAAGAAACCTGATCTTCAGATTGCATATGTCGGGAGCAGCGCACTTCCGCAGGATACCGTATCCGCTCTGGAAAATGCTTTCGCCTCCCTGGCCGGAGATTTTAACGGCGACGGAGAAGTTATCGTCAAGGTCAATCTGTATACGGACGACCTTCCCTACGCCGATGCAGAATCCTTTTATTACGAGTACGCTTCTGAAGTGGCTCTGATCGGTGATATCTCCGACTGTGAAAGCTATTTTTTC
Organism: Ruminococcus sp.; assembly: GCA_023663085.1. GTDB lineage: Bacteria > Bacillota > Clostridia > Lachnospirales > Lachnospiraceae > UBA3282. Next base: position 25,474 of record JAMPIB010000014.1, read on the forward strand.
CTCATGGATAATCCCGAACATTTCCAACGGGAATTTCAACTCCTTGCCTCAGCGGATGGAGGCTGCCCGGAAGAAACAGATTTCTCCGTTGTGGATAAAGTCATTGCCTGGAGCGACTGCTCTCTTCTATCCACTATGGAACTCGGTTCCTACAACAGCATGATACTTGGCGAAACCCAGACCGGAACCAATCAGGAACTGCTCTCCGGACTCTATCTGGGCAGACGCTGTTTTTATGAGGAAAATACAACCGACAATTTAGAAGACTGTAATGCTCTGTGGAATATGCTTACAGCAGATTAGAAAAAAGGAGGATGCTTATGAGCGTAAAAAGAATTGCGAAATCTATATCTTTTTTCTTCTTTCTGTGCCTGATGACCGTATCATTAGGCGGCTGCGGCCTTATGCCCTTCTCTTCGCAGGAAGATTCGTTGACAGCAGAAAATGACGTCCTGGCGGGACAAAGTGCAGATACAGAATCATCGGGACGCGTCACAGTGGGCAGCTATTTAAGTATCGAGGATATCGACAACCGTCTGCAACTTTTGGATAACAAGGATGCTCTTTCCGCGGATGGACTCTACTATGCAGCCTGGACGATCGGCGATTCCATTCCTTATGAAAACAGTGAAGGCGACACCGTCGATCTGTATGACGCGCAGCTCTATCTTTTAGCGGGTGAATTTAAAGATGCGCAGACCGCGCAGAATAATATGGATCTATGGCTTGCTGCAGGAAAAGAAAACTATGATGTAACAGAAGAAAAGACCATAACCTGCAACGGATGCTCTTATACGCTCATTAACTATAACTGCGTAAACGAAGAGAATCCTTACGCCCGCGGCACGTCAGCTTTCGGCGTCTATAAGGACAGTGCCGTATGTATCGAACTGACATGCCGGGAGCAGTTTATAGATGATCTGGAAGCCATTTTAACGGACTTTCTGGAACATTGTGTTTATGCGGAGTGATTTTTTGCACGCCAGACATAACATAGTTTCAAAAAAGGAGAACACTTTTGAACCAGTGCTCTCCTTTTTGCTTTAAAGCAAATTCATAAATGCTTCTATTATTTCCTGATTATTATTCGTTAATATACAGCCAAGAACAAATGTAAAGATAGAAAAGGCTACTGAAGCTATAAGCTTAAGTCTTCTTTTTCTCCTCATTAACAAAACATCCCGTCTGTTTTTTACAATAAAATCATGTAAGTCCAGATAAGCGTTGTAGGCATTCTGAAAATTCTGATAAGTTTCCTCATCTGAAACTAAATGTTCTTTTTTCTTCGCTTCTTCGACCAAATCCGTAGCATTATCTGATAATCTGCCATATTCAGCCATTCTCGCATAATCTTCTGTTGATCTTGGTTCAATGGAACAAATACTTCTGTCAAACTTTTCAGCTTCGTTTTTATAATACAGATCCATATATTTATAACAGTCTCTTGTTATGCGGTTTATATGATTATATGCCTTTTGTATCTGCTCGGCTGCTTTTTCATCTCCCGATGCTGTAACCGCCCGCGCAACATGATCATTCATTGCCCGAATCTCATTATAAAGCGCTAACGGAAATTTTTCATATGCTGCTTCTATTTTTGCCAAAAGCGGTTTAACAGGGTCAATGTATTGTTGATACAGTTTTTCTAACGAATGCAGATTTTCTTCCGTCATGCTTTTTTAATCCTTTGTCCACTTCATCCATATAGAGAAATCTTTCTGTCTCAGAATATACCTGACCCCGGCTGACAACACTTTCATCTATGATATATTTTTTAATCTTATGTCCTATTTTCTCACCGATACGAGCATCAATATCCTCAAAATCCATATCGATGATCTGCTCCACCGTCATGCCAGTTGTTTTGAATATATTCTCTCGGCTTTTTGCATCTAAAGTAAACATTGTCCTCCTCCTCCAATCATCGACTGGAGTCACTACGATATAATACGCTTTCTCCTATAGATTAATTACCACTTCTTCACTGTCTAATTGTTTTTTATTATAAGCAGTTACTCTCATTTTGTCAACAAATCGACAGCACCGGTTTCGGCGCCCGCCTTTTCGCTGTCCTTTCCCGCCTCTGCTTCTTTCACATTCTTCAACTCGCCCATAAGCGGTTCCGGCCCGGAAAGCGCTATACTCGTGACCGTTTTCATGCCGCCAACCTGCATGGTGATAAAAAGGACTCTGGAACCGTCCGGTCTGGTAATGATCTCCGTGTCGCTCGTCGATTCCTGCTTATCCCCTTTAACCGGGTTTTGTTCCTGATGATTTAGCGCACCCGCTGATTTTTCCACCGGACCGCTCTTTCCTTTATTCGCCATGAAGTCCGCATAGGCCTGCATACTGTATCTGTAATAATCGGCCAGTCTTTTCTGTCCAAGTCTGCTCATATCCCGTATGGACTGCCCGAACAGGTCCATGAAATCCGCCTTGTCATACAATCCCATATTACCCAGACCTTTCGGCAAAGAAGAAAGGCCATCTTCTTTCTCTACTCCCAGATAAGCCTCCAACGCATGCATCTGCACCAGTGTTGCCGAACGCGGATTGATATCGTTAATGTGAATCGTCTGCTCAAACTCATTGCCATTTTCATCAACACCTTTGGCTACAACCGTCGGGTCTTCTTCCGTCGAAGTTTCCGCATATTTAATGTAAAAAGACAATCCCGAACCATAGCCTCCTGAAAAGAGCATATCCTCCGTTTTCATGTAAACTTTATGCCCTTTCTTCGCCGCACCTGTCATATTTTCCATCCGGCTGGCAAAACTTTCAGCGGTACTGTTTTTGAGTGCGGTGGATGCAGCATTTTTCTGCGCCTGCCCTGCATAAAAATCTGTCTGATAACTGTTTCCTTCTATTCCATATATCCCGTTTCCATATACTCCATTGATTCCGTTAAGTCCCATTGTCAATACACACTCCTTTTGTGATCGTGACATCCACAAATCCCTGTCCCGCCCCCAAAGTCGCCTGTTTGCTTTCCCAGTAATCATGAATCGCCTTGCGCAGTTTCATTGTACTCTCCAGCAATTCGTTATGATTACTCTCGGTCTGCAGATCGTTCCATTTTCCGAGAATACTGACGCGTTCCGCCTTTTCCGGCATATTCTCTACGCTGTCCGTCTCGCTCATAATATAATCCGCGTACTTCTCCGTGCGCTGGATATAGAGACAGATTGCTGTAAATTCCGTATACTCTTCGTTTTCGGGGTCTATTTCATAGGGATCAAATTCTTTTTCATATACATTACCCTCGTCATCAACGCCTCTTATCAGATAGTGCCGTTTCCCGCCTTTCACACGTATAAACGTTTCTAACTGTCTGACAGAAGCCTGATACGAATAATTGACTTCTTTGTTTTCGGACAGATTGGTCTGATACCCTTCCGTCCTGATATGGGCGGTAATGCGGCGGGCATAGGAAAGCTGTTCATCCATTGTTTCCGATACCTGTCTGTCATAATGCTCATCCTGTATCTCTCGTCCCTGCTTTATCAAATCCGGTGCCGCATTCGCCAGCCAATGCAAAACTGACATAACTGTTTCCTCCGTATTTTCCTGCCGTTTTTAGAGCCTTGTTTTATATTCTATTATATCCACAGAAGCAGCTGTGTAAATCATTTCAATAAGAATTACGCAGTAATTCTTAGAACGCAAGCTGCCGAGCCTGCGTTTATTCTATCATAAAAAAGGCTTGCGGCAAAGAACTTTTCGGTCGGATTTTATTCGATTTCATTCGAACTTGTAACAGTTCAGGCACAGAGTTCCTGCAGTCTGCCCAAAAACTCCTGATAAAAAAGTTTTTCTCTTTCCCTGGCTCTGGCCACTTCCGGCGTCTCATTCTGACGCGGCACCAGAGGATGTTCTAACGCATACAGAGCCTCTCCTGTCACCCGCATGGCCGACTGCACGGAACTGCCGAGCAGATCATGCGCATTTTCTCCCTGCAGATTTTTCTGGATACGCCTTACCATAAGCTGCGAGATATGACTCAGCATGCCGTTTCTTCCTATTCCCATACCGTCTGTACCCACCGCGGCCGCAGCCTCCATCCATGCCTGCTTCACACTTGCCGGAGCATTCGCGCCTACCTGGGCAAATTCGCGCTCCCAATAATCGGCTGCCTTTTTTTCCTGTGTAACCTCCTGCTGTTTCTCTATATCTTCCGCTGAAAGATAATCCAAAAAAGCGCTCTGCGCCGTACTTTTCTCTGTTTTCTTTATTCCGTATCCCGTCACGGGATATCCTGCCCCAAAGAGTTCTGCCTGACCAGTTCCATAAATGTTCATCTTAAAAATCCGCCTTCTTCCTGTCTTATATTTCTTTTAAAAAGCCACTTCCACCCAGCCAGCGTTTCCATTTCCGGTGTACTGCCATTTTGCCTGATCCACGCCAGAACCTCCCGGTAAGTACTTCCCGGGAATAAAATGCTCCAATTCTTCCCGCCATCCGCATTGTCCGCATAAGATACACCCTCCGCGTTCACGGATAAGATACCGTGTTCCGTATGCTGTGCCAGTCCACGTATCTCGAAATCCGCCCAGATATATGCGGCCCGGTCGTCCTTTATCAGATTGGGATATCTGTCTGCATAAGTCTTTGCCAGTGCCTCATATTTTCTGACGTCTTCGTCACTTTGCAATAAAACCTTGCCGCCGCGTCCTTCTTCACCATCTTTTAGCAGATACTGGATTCCGGTAGCCGCATGTGTTTTCAGACGGAATCCCTGCAACGTCTCTGTCTCCAGTGAATCAACTCCCATAATACCGCATATGGCATCCTTCATTTCTTCATCCAATACGATTGCATCATAAGACATGGTTCCGTGTTCGGAGATCAGAAGATCTTTTCCCGTCGTAGTGTCATGTTTTATTTTCATGTCACTATAGTCAAAAACGCCCAGATGCTCGCCCAGTTTATTATAAATATCAAAACATAAGGCGGGTGCGCTGTTATCCGCCACGATCTTATAATTTTCCGATTCGTAGGTATCGCAGGTCAGCGTTTCGTATGCAGTCTTCCCTTTTATGGATGCACTGAAAGATACAGATGCAAACGCCGCATTCCGGTTCCTGTTCGCAGTCACATATGCCTGTCTGTAATTTGTTGTGATAGCATTCATGATTTCTCCCCTTCTATCCCTTTTTTCCCTGAAATGATTCTAATAAAATATTGGCTTTAAATGACGAAAAGATCTGCATGGCCAGCGCATCGCAGTTTGGCATTTCCTTAACGGAGCCTTCCCCTCCTTCTGGCGCTATAGCTGAAAGTTCCGCAAAATACTGTGATCTTGCCATCCGCCTGGAAACGGCTTTCTTTTCTTCCAGTTCTTCCAATAATTCCAGCCACTCCTGTCTGCGTTTTTTTCTGCGCTCCCAGAAGCTGTCTTTATCCTTCTCATTAAAGATTCTCTGTTCATTCCCCTTTGCGGTATCCCCGGCACTTTTTTCCAACAGTTTATCATAGAAACCGGCGCCGCCCATGGCTTGAGGCGTTTGATAACCTTTGACCAGATTATGACAAAGCCTTGTCATATAGCTGAAATTCATCATATTATCCATAGCCGCTCTCTCCTTTACTCACGATCATTTCCATTCTGTAAATAATACGAATGAGAGGGCGTATAGGTTTCAAATAAGGGGATAAATGTTGCAGAATGCAGAATTTTTGTAACCGGCGGAACTGAAAATGATGGCTCCGTTATAAGATGCTATAAGATTTTTCTGAAAAACGGCAGTCTGCGCGCAGCTGTTATCAGAATATTTCCCAGCAAAAATACTAAAAGAATCCAGATAAAACATGCCGGCAGCGTATTGATATAAGGCGCCAGTTTTTCCCATATTATGACCGTTGCATTACGCAGATAATCTTCAATCAGATAAAGGCCGAACACGTTACTGCCACACCACAATATAAACCGGCAAAACGTTGTATTACTGCTGCCTGTCTTTTCACCCAGACAGCGGATCAGATAATAGAAAGACAGCGTCAGAAGCATGCTCAGACTGCCATCCGCCGCAAAGACCATTGCCTCCATGCCGCCCTGTCCACGCACCCATAGATAAACGCCGCCTGTGATCAGCAAAACTTGCACTATGCAAAACCACAATCCTTTCCTATTGCTTTTTTTCAACGGCCGACAGTTCTCCAATAAATATCCCAGAATAAAATAAGCCACGGAATCCTTGAAAAGAAAATCAAGCGCAAACCCGGTTCCTATCCATATTTTGGAAATATCATTTAAAATATTCCAGCCTATTATTAGAACAAATAATATGCCTTCTTCCTGTTCCGTCAGATTTTGCACCAGCTTCCTGAGAAAGGGAAGAATGAACAGTATACCCAAATATTCATACAAAAACCAATAAGGAACAAATATCTCCTGCGCGCAAAACTGCCTGAAAAAGCCGCTTACCCCCCCCCAAAAAAAAATTTTCTGTTGCACAAACATAAATATATCTGATAACAGAAAACAGCAGCAGGGCTATAGCCATACGCGGCATTCTTTTCCCATATACTTTTTGCCACGATTCTTTCTTAGGCAGCAAAAGTGCACCCGATATCATCCAGAACAACGGCATTCCGGCACAACCAATGACCACTCCGGTCAATGAACACAGATATACCCACCTGCTGCTCGTATACATCCAGGCATCCGCTCCCCGTCCACCGGTATGTCGATACAGGACACAGAAAATTGCAAAAATGCGGCAGATCTCAAAATATATAGTTTTTTCTTTGTGCTGTTCTATCTTATTTTCGCACATTTCTTCTTTATTCATCATATGCCAGACCTTTATACTCCATTTCTGTCGGCAGATCTATCCAGAGTTCACTCCGGCTCGTATGAGCCTGCAATTTTTCCAATACCTTTTTATCCGGTTCCGGGTACACTACGAAAATATCCTGTTCGCCAGCCTGTGGCCGCACCGGAAAAGCCAACTGCTCGGATTCTATGGAAAAGCATGCGTTTACTCCGGCTTTATTGCCCCTCGCATCAAGCCGTATCCATTTATCATGTTCTTCGATATATACGCCGTTTAGTCCATGACAGATCAGTATAGGCGCAGTCTCGTCATCCAGAATCAATTTCTGATAGCAGAATCCCGCCGGAATCCCCTTGACGCGCAGTAACGCCGCCAGCAAATGCGATTTGGCAAAACAGATGCCGTGTCCCGCCAGCAGTACTTCCGAAGCGGAACAGGTTATCACTTCATGACCGATATCGGCCGAATGTGAAATACGATCTCGGACATACTCATAGGCCGCTCTGATATAATCGGTCTTATTTTCCGCCTGCCCGGCAAGTTCCTCAGCCAACTGCACAATTCGTTCGTGGCGGAAATCGACTATACTGTCAGCCTCCAGATATTTTGCCATATCATTTGTATAAAGCGTCAGTTCCATGTTTATGTCCAGACTCCTTTCCCAGACTGCCTTCGGCATTTATCATAACATTTTTGAAAAAAATGCACAATACCATATCTTTGCCGCTCTTTCGACAGCCTGCATCGCGGCCAGAATTACAATAATATGCCAACCGTTATACATATCGGCTTTCTGGATTATACACTTTTTGAAAAATATCCGGAATTTTATAGTACATATAAACTTATGAATGTAAAAAATCATAAAATTTATAATGACAACTTTACCTTGTGTGTGATAGACTTATCACAGATAGAATTAGCGGCAAAAAACGAATATTTACAGGAAGCATCTAAAACAATGTTTGAGCTCAGTGCGGACGAACAAATACGCAAACAGTGTCTTGACAGGGAAGAATACTACCAGGACTTGCGCAACTATGAGAAAGCTATTATAGAAAGGGATGCTGCTATCGCAGAAAGAGATGCTGCTATCGCAGAAAAAGATGCCTTGCTCCGAAAAACCATTGCGCAGCGGGATGACCTCCTCCAAAAGGCATCTGTCGAAACAGAACGCCTCCGTGCCTTATTAAAAAAGCACGGAATTGACGATTCTGAATAAGTGTGCTATTTCTTCTTCATTCCAAGCACGCACCATCTGATGACCGGTATCCTGGAAATGATCTCATATAAGAGAAATCCACCGCCAAACGCCGCTGCTGCCACAAGTAGATAACAGAAAAAGGCAGGCATATCCGGCGCATATACATGCAGATAGTATGCTGCCACTGCCAGAGCCAGATAGTGAAATACATAGAGTCCCCAGCTCTTTTGGCTCATCCATATGCTGAAACGATTGCTTTTATCACCATATGCTCTCATGAGCGCCAGAACAGCCAGTACTGCACACCATCCGTAAGCTACGGAAAAGATACTGTTTATCACCGGCTCCGCCGCATAATTTTCTCCAAAATAGACGATAACATAAGCAATGGCCAGACAGACTGCCGCCGCCGCAAGTAATATACGGTATCTGCTCAGCTTCTCCATGACCTTTTCATGCGACAATACAAAATAACCGATCAGAAAGCTGATCCCGTAGATTCCGAAACGGTAAACCACGATCACCGGTGTATTTAAGATCTGTGCCGCACCGTATACGGGAATCACAAGTAATATCAGTACCAGTATATTTACTTTTTCACACAGATGATATAGCCTGTCCTTTTCTATCTTGCGGATCAGCACAAGCACCAGAGACAATACCCACAATACCTGGATATACCACAAGACGCCTGTGCCGGACAAAACCATACTGATATATTGTATTGTTTTTTTCGTACCGGCAGGCATATCGGCAGGCATGGCCGCTGACATGGTCTCAAAGGCGTTACTGATCGACATGCTGTAATACCCCAGTATCCACTGAAATACAACAAGTCCTATCGTAGAGGGCACCAGAAGTTTTCTTGTTCTGCTCCTGACAAACTCCTTATCGGTGTGGCTTACCAGATAATAACGGGAACTGATCCCTGAAACAACAAATAACAGTACCATAAACCACGGATAGAGGATATACAGCACGCCATCCTGATACTGCACCTCTTTAAACGCTCCGATACCTCCCGGTATCTGCGGCATTACGGCATTGTACATATAGATCACATGATAAATGACTACCAGTACCACCGTGATCCATCTGATATTATCAATATATTTTTTTCTTTCCATGATAAAAGTCCTTTCTTTCGACTTATTCTGTCTGTAACTTACTGCCAAGTGCAAGTGAATCCCTGATCCTGCGCTCAAACACTTCCGCCTTCACCAGTGCTATCCCTTCATTCTCATCACCGAGCACGATCAGCCGGTCTCCGCCGTGTATCTGAAACAGATCCCTGGCGCCTTTGGGAATAACGATCTGTCCTCTGTCATTTACAATGACCGTCCCCCAGATATGCTTTCCCTTCGGAGCAGGTGCCAACGGAATACCGTCAACTTTATTTTCATCAGTCTGCACCAGCGCGTCCAGCGTCGTTCCGTAATAATCCGCCAGTTTTGCGCATTTATCAATGTCGGGAATGGTTTCTCCTTTTTCCCATTTGGCGTAAGCCTGTCTGGAAATGCCGACCGCTTCGGCAATTTCCTCCTGCGAAAGCCCCCGTATGTTACGCAGCATGATCAGATTATCCTTTAACATCAGTCGCATTTTTCCTCCTTTTTTGATTTATACGAATATTGTAATATTAAGTTACCTGTTTTTCCAGCATATATAATTGGCAAAAAAGTGTAGTTTTTGTTAATTTCCATTACGTACAAAAAACGGAACCCCTTATATCCGGATTCCGCTTTTAACAAAATTTTATGTCCTGGTTTCCATATTTCATCTGCCGTGGTCATTCTCAACCCGCAATGTCGTAAACTGACCGTACCGTAAATGTATCCGCATCTCCTTCTACGATCTCTACGCGTTTCTCTCCTGCATTCATATCAAAAAAGTTATCCGATAATCTCACATCGCCGTCTACACCCTGTATCTCCACACTCTTTGCATAAGCGGCGGCGGCTATGACCAGGCTGTTTCCTTCTCTGCGCCAGGAAAGCTGCGGATCCAGAAAGGCAAAATGCTTTGGCGCCGTAAATAAGCAGGTATTTTCCGATACTACTCGGTCATTTACCAGAAAAGCGCAGCTTACATAAACCTGCAGTTCATCATATTCCGAAAAATCCAGCTTATCCAGCCAGATACCATCCAAAGGCGCCGCCTCGACATCCTCTTTTCCGGATAACAGGATACTACTGTCCGGCGCACGCAGTTCCCACGTCACGATACCCTTTACTTTATTCATCGTCTCATTTGCCACATGGATCCTTACAGATTTCTCAATAGGCGCCGGCTGTGAAATACAATGCGGCCGCTCGCTCAGTTCCCCGACTTCCTCACAGGAGATCATAAGCGGCGCAAAGGCTCTTTTTTCCGCATAATGCAGCGCCTTCCATCTTCCAAAATAATCAATGCTCGCCCAGGACGCCACCGGCCAGATATCATTTAACTGCCATACGACGGTTCCCATACAGCGTCCTCTGTTCCTTCTGAAATGCTCGATCCCGTAACGGACCGCATCGGCCTGCAAAAGCTGGGACGCATATAAAAGTCTGTCAAAATCAGCCGGATACAGGAAAGTTGCCGACAGATAATCGAGTATTTTCCCGTTCGCCGCCCTGTTCCTCTGGTGCATCTCCATGACTCTGGAAAAAATATTCCGATCTTCCGGTTCCGTAAAAGTCTCCACCGTTTTCAGACAGGGGAAGGACTGGAAACCGAATTCCGAAAGATAACGGAAATAAAACTTGCGGTATTCCGTAAACGGTTTGTTTCCGTGCCAGACATCCCAATAATGCGCATCGCCCCTGTTTTCATCCCACGGATTATCAAAATTACCACCCGATGAAGGGGATGACGGCCAGTAGAAGGCTGCCGGATCTTCTTCTTTTAATATTTTGGGGATAATATATTCATACAATTTGATATAATCATATTTCTGCTTAATGGAAGTCTCCCAGATACCATCCAGTGTCTGCGTTTCCATCTCATTGTTTCCACACCACAAGGCAAGGCAGGCATGATGACGGATTCTCCTGACGTTATCGACGATCTCTGCACTGACATTTTCCTCAAACGCCTCATCCAGTTCATAAGAAGCGCAGGCAAACATGAAATCCTGCCATACGATCAGGCCCAGCTCGTCACAGGCATCATAAAACCAGTCATCCGGATAATAACCGCCGCCCCATACTCTGATACAGTTATGGTGCGCCGCAACCGCATCTTCCAGCAGTTTCTCCGTCCGCTCCCTGGTTACTCTGGAAAGGATATTGTCTTCCGGAATATAGTCCGCACCCATGGCAAAAATTTTTACGCCATTTACTTCATGGGCAAAGCATTCGCCCCACGCATCCTTATCGGTATTCACGGTTATCGTCCGCAGACCTATCCTTCTGACAAAAGTATCTAAAACATGCCCCTCTTTATCTTCCAGAATCACCTCCGCCGTATAAAGCGGCTGGCTGCCATATCCGTTTGGCCACCATTTCTCAGGATTTTTAACTGTGATCCGCTCCCACTCTTCTTCAGCGGATTTCACCGCGATCAGTTTACCTGCCGGATCATACAATGCAGTCCTGATCTTAAAGTCATCTTCTTCACAATCCGTAAAATCCTCTATCGTCACGTCAAAGCAGACCGTTACCTGTTCTTCGCCATCGGCCCGCGGTTCCATGCTGACTCCTGCTTTCATACCTTTGCCTGTGCAGGCTGTCCCATTCTCCATCCAGTTCTGTGTTATGTAAACCTGTTCAAGTCGTGCCTTATCGCCGCTTAGGATCAGAACTTCCCGGAAAATACCGGCATCAGGGATCCTCGGCCCCCAATCCCAGCCAAACATACAGTGCGCCTTTCTGATATGCGGAAATCCTTTCATAGCCTCCCAGGAACCGCCCGTATAGACTTTTTTATTTTCTTCTTCAATATATTTTGTAGGAGAATACAGCCGGATTTCCAAGCGGTTCTCTCCCTCTTTAGCCGTCTCAGCAATATCAAATTCCCATATGCGGTGCATATTGTCGCAATGTCCGATATATGTGTCATTAAAATAAATATCTGACAATGTATCAATTCCTTCAAACCGCAACAGAAGATAATCCGCCTCAAGCTGTTCTTTTGCCAATACAAACGTTGTCCGAAAACCAAAATCCTGCTCCATGAGTTTTAGAGCATCCAGTTCATTCATCCGGTAATACGGATCCGGCATCAGACCCTTTTTTAATAAATTCCCATAAACAGAACCGGGCACTTCCGCCTCCATCCAGTCATTCGTAATGCCATATACATTTTCACCGAAAATCTTCATCTGCCAGTTCTGGCTCAATTTCATTTTTTCCATTCCGATACCATGCCTTTCTTTCTGTCTGCAACTTTTTGCATCTAAAAATAGAATAGCACAAATTTATATAAAAGCATCATATTTTTAATATTTTTTTCTTTCTTTTTCAGGCAATAAGTGATATATTGAGCAATAAAGGAGTGTAACATATGGAAACGAATCACAAACAGGATCAGAAAAAAAGAACGCCAAAACAGATTGCCGCTCTTTTTTGTGTCATATTATTAATTTGCTTATATCTCATCACTTTTATCGTCGCCTGTCTGGACTTTCCGGGCGCTGACAGGCTGTTTCCAGTCTGCCTTACGGCCACCATCGGACTGCCGATCCTGCTCTGGATCTATATCCGGCTCTACGGCATGATGAAAGAAAAACAGGCGGCGGGCTCCGACTCTGCGCAGCCTCTTGTCACCTTAAGAAAGTCCGCACCTTCTATAAGCAAAAAGAAACAGGCCGAGCGCGATAACGATGTTCAATAGGATGACGGTCATATTTTCTGCACTCACCACCCCTATATTATTTATCATAATGTCTATCTGTTCCGAATAGGCAAATCTGGCCGCCTTTTTTATCGTCTCATTGAACATGGAGAGCATGGGCAGAAAAGCAAACACTATCATGACAGGCATACCGAGCGAAATCGCCGCCATCTGATTTTTGCTCCAAGTTCCGACTGCCGCTCCTATTAAGAGTGATGCCATGATCCCGACTGCCATAATGAGCAGAAACCATGCAAATTCTCTACCTTTATATTCTCCGGTGAAGGCAAGTACACAGGCACCGGCCATGCAGGCCGCCCACACATAACTTCCCGTTCCCAGCAGATACTCCGCCGGTTTCACATCAGACATCAGCAGTACCTTTAACGTGCATGTCTCTTTTTCCTCGGCAAGTATTGACGACATACTGCAGATTGGCGCCATTCCAATATACATACTGGCAAACAGTTTGACGAAAAAATGCTCCGGCATTCCCTCTACAACCACAAAGTGCTCCATTAAGACCGCCATAAGCGGAAACATGACGAACTGTATCAAAATAGTCTTATTTTTTAAAGTATCTTTTAACTGTTTCCAAAATACCGCTTTTATATTTTTCATTATCTATTCCAACCCTTTCCCTGTCAGTTCCATAAAGACCGTTTCCAGATTCGGCTCTGTGGAATGAATTGTCTCGATACTTCCTGCCGCCAGATAATCCCTCACAGTTTCAGCCGCCTTACTGTCATTCCCGATTTCCATGCAGGTTCCGTCATAAAGGCGTATCTGCAGCTTGTTTTGATGATTATATTTCCGGCATATTTCTTTCGGTTCTCCGTATTCCACAATCGTTCCTTCATGCAAAAGCGCCACATGTCCGCAAAGTTTCTCCGCCTCTGCCATATTGTGCGTTGTCAGAAATATGGTTGCCCCACGCTTCTGCTCTTCCAGGATCAGCTCATGAATGCGTCTGGTCGTGGAAGGATCAAGCCCGCTCGTCGGCTCATCCAGAAATAAAATCTCCGGCTTATTTATGATCGCTCTGGCCAGCACCAGCCTGCCGCGCATCCCTTTCGATAATTTCTCTGCCGGCGTCTTTCCTTCCTCCGCCAATCCCACTTTGGCAAGTACTTCGTTGATCCGGCCAAGCGGAATATCATATATCCGGGTAAACAGTTTCAGATTATCATAACAGGAAAGCCGCCCGTACAACCCGTAATTATCCAGCATCATCCCCATCTTTTTATACATTGTGCCGCTTATCTTCGCCGCCTCTTTTCCATCTGTCATGGCACTCCCGCCAGTCGGCTTCAACTGCCCCGTAATAATTTTGATGATCGTTGTTTTCCCGGCCCCCGACGGCCCCAGCAGACCGAAGATCTCCCCTGCCCCGATCGTAAAAGAAACCCCCTTCAACACCTCCTTTTCTCCAAACCGCTGCCTGACATCCTTTAAAACTATCTTCTCACTCATTTTAGCTAAAACCCCTTCCATCTATACTATGGCGATCATGAAACGCCGGGACATGCAGGCGGCGAAAAAAGGCTTCTGCTGACAGGCCCTTGAAAAACGCCGGCACTTAGTGAGTGGGATGCCTTGCATCTCACGAACTTAGTACCGCTGCGCTTTTTCACGGAGCGAAAGCGTGCCTGAAAGCAGAAACTTTTTTCGCCACCCGCATGTCCCGGCGTTTCATGACCACCACATTCCTCATTCCTGCCCTGTGCTGTCTTTCTCCCTCTTTTTCACCCGTTCCAGCGCCTCCTGCATCTTCCGATTCTCCATACGTTCGTTTAATGCCGCGCAGGCCGCCGAGATCACGAAACAGACCGCAAACGATAAAAAGAACATACCCCACGGTTTCCACTCATCCACAGGAAACCACCCGCATAGAAAAATAAATACCGACACCACCAGAACCTCCGCTGCCACCATACCGACTGTTCTGGCAATAAGTGTCATGTTTTTAATTATTGTATCCGTAAAAAACAGAAACCGCAGCGCCACCGTACAGACTGCCACCAACAGAAATTCAAACATTGTCAAACAGCTTAGTCCCTCGCCGCCAAGTGAAAACATGGTCGAATATCCCTGGCATTCCTCTCCAACCACAATACAGAATACATTTAAAATGAATACCGTGATGCCGAATATCATAAATACATTTCCTATATAATGAAACACCGTCTTTCTGTCTTCCATACTTTTACCCCTTTCTTTTCACACTATCCCTAAGCGCTTTTTCAACTCTTCCGCATACTGCCTCGAAACAATGATCTGTTCTCCGTTCGCCAATGTCACCCGGATGCGCCTGTTGATATCCGCCTTTAGCGATTTCACATACTGTAACTGTATCAGACAGGATTTGCTTGCCCGGAAAAACCCGCAGCTTTCCAACTGCTGCTCCAGTTCGTACAAACGAAAATCCGCTTCGTACACCTCATCTTCCGTATAGATAAACGTCTTTCTGTCCACGGACTCTATATAAACGACCTTGGAAACATCCAGAAAACTGATCTCCCCATTTTTACTTACTGTCAGCTTTTTTTCCAGAATACGCAGCATCGCCAGCAGTTTCTCCATCTCCGGCGTAAGCTGCCTGCAGGAGACGACGATCTGCGTATCTTCTATATTTTCATCCACATGAATCTCTATTTTCACCAGACAGTCATTCCTTTCTTTCCCGCTTCTTCACAAACCATAGCATACGCGATCCTAAATAACAATATCCTCTGACGCAAGCTGCCACATTCGAGGCATGAACTGCCAGAGAAATGCACTTATCATAATTGGAAAAAACGCCGATATTGGCGCAGAAAGGCGTAGAGAAGAAATTCCCCGCAACAAGCGGCAGGGAAAACCGCAGCAGTAATGCCGATGGTTTTCCCCTGGTCATATCGAGTGTCAGTTTATTAATATCTTTCATCCCATGCTCTCTCCCGGATAAAAGCGGAAGGACTCAAAATCAAAGCAGCTCCCCGGTAAAAATACAAAGTCCACTTCCCATTTCCCGGCTACCGGCTCTAAAATAAAATCCTGTACTGTATAATCTTCGCCTGCTGGAAACTCTACCATTTGTTTGATTTCCTCCATACCGTTGAAGAAACGGATATGGATCGCATTATTGCCCGCTTTGGCCCGTCCCTTTATGGAAATTCCACCAACCTTCTTTTCTCCGAAATCCATCTCTGTAAAGATTAAAGAAACATTATTGCCGATTCCTTCCACCGCCTGTTCCGTTTTCGCAAAGCTGTCTCCATAGATCTTATCCGCACTTCCGGCAGACAGCGTCATCCATGCTTTTTCATAAGCCGTAAAAGTAAAGCCTTTTATCAATATCTTCTGACGGAAACAGAAACTGAGCGTAACAATTCCCTTTAATACCCGTTTCAATTTATAAGTCTCGTCCTGATACAGATTCCACACATAAGGTTTCTGATAAATGACATCCGCCAGCAGTTCGCTGCCTTCTTCTCTGGGAATGCCC
Organism: Ruminococcus sp.; assembly: GCA_023663085.1. GTDB lineage: Bacteria > Bacillota > Clostridia > Lachnospirales > Lachnospiraceae > UBA3282. The sequence continues at coordinate 41,756 of JAMPIB010000014.1, forward strand.
AGCCATACCTGGATCGGATATTCATCATCATTCAAAGCATATCCCCAGATTGTGAACTCGTCACTTCCCGCATTTCCAAAATCAAGATTGTGATATGTGACGACAGTTTCACCCTTCTCGTCCCCTTCTGTCGCAATTCCATGGTCGTTTCCGTTGCCGATCTCTCCCTTTGCCTCATCATACAGGGCCGCGGAAATAAACGCATAAGGATTTTTATACGCCGCTCCAAGTCCCTCGGCCTTAAATTCAAGCTGGGACATGATACGCACCTGATCCGTTCCGCTTTTGGACATGGCGCAGAGTCTGAACTCTCCGTCTCCTTTGGCCCGCAGACGCACCTGATGACCTTTCTGCTCCATATCCACGAACATGACCGGAACGCCGGTATCGTTCGCCGCCCGGAAAAAGATTTCCTTATCGTCCGCCTCCGCCGGCTCTATCCATGCTTCTACCGTAATGGCATCCTGCTCTTTACTGAAAGTCTGTCCTTCAAGCGCATACAGCACAATCTTACGCACCGGAATTTCCTCTTTCCGCCCGGTGATAACGGGAACATCCCTGTTTTCTGCCAGAGTGCTCAACCCCTGCGTGGTCAAAAACCTGTCCGTCCTGTTCTCTTCTATAGATACATTACAAGACTTTTCCTTCTGTGCGCCTTCATCTGTCACACAGTTCACAGCCTCACAGACCAGCCTGGCCTCCTGTACGCCTTTTCCCGTAACTTCTATATAAATTTCTCCCGGAGTCGTATCGGCCTCTATGATCGCCAGTAACTTTCCGTTAAAAAGCCTCCTGCTCGTTCCTTTATAACTGTCATAATCCGTACTGTCACCGTTATCGAGCCCGACTAATCTTCCGGCTCCCGTCACCCTGACTTCTACCCTGTCGCAGGCATTTTCAACAAGAATCCCCTTGTCATCTTTCGTCTCAATAGTGATAAAAAGAAGATCTCTCCCGTCTGCCCTGACCTTTGTGCTTTCCGCCGTCAGTACAATCCGCTGTGAATTGCCGAAAGAATGTTTTTCCTCTCTGGCCACTTCCAGACCGTTCTCATCATAAGCCGCCGCCATGAGCACGCCTTTTTCATAGGACAGGTTATAATCCGCCAGGATATGCGCCCCGCTGCCCGCTTCATGCGTCAGATGCTGCCTGCCCAGGCTTTTCCCGTTCATAAATAATTCCACATACGGAGCGTTCGAGCAGACCCGTACATCAATAAGCTGTCCCTCATTAAAATCCCAGTACGGCAGTATATGTATCATCGGTTTCTTTTTATGATCTGTCCAGACAGACTGCCATATATAATAAGAATCCTTGGGAAATCCCGCGGTATCGACCTGTCCGAAATAAGAGTTCTTCGTCTGATAAGGCGTCGGCTCTCCGATATAATCAAACCCTGTCCACAGAAACTGTCCCATGGAAAAAGACGTATCCCTGTCAACTGTAATACAATACTCCAACGATTTCGCGCCCCAGCTTGTCGGCGAATTTCCAAGTGATGAACATTGCCTGTCATCCTCTGTTAAAATACCCGCCTTTAGGGGAAAATGATAGACACCCCTGCTCTGTACGATAGAAGAAGTCTCACTTCCGTATATGATCCAGTCCGGATATTTCTTATGATGCTCCTCATAATATCTCTCCGCATAATTATAGCCCGCTACTTTCAGAATATCCGAGCATTTCTGGGCATTTTCCCACGGTATGAAATTAGAACCGATCGTTACGACGGCATTCTTTCTGTCATCATGTTTTTCTACCTCTTCTTTCAGATAGCGCGTAATCTCCTGCCCGTGTGCATCCACATGAGTGTCATATATTTCATTCCCGACACTCCACATAATGACACTCGGATGATTACGGTCACGCTTTACCCAGCTTTCCACATCCCTTGCCGACCATTCCACAAAAAACCTTGCATAATCATAAGTTGTCTTGGGCAGTTCCCACATATCAAAAGCCTCCGATATGACCAGCAGGCCCATTTCATCCGCCAGTTCGATAAAACCCGGCGCTGCCATATTGTGCGTACTTCTGACCGCATTGACCCCCATTTCCTTTAAAATACGGAACTTCCGCCGCATGGCTGCCTTATTAAATGCCGCCCCCAACGCCCCCAGATCATGATGCTCGCAGACGCCGTTCAGTTTCAGATGCCTTCCGTTTAGGAAAAAACCTTTATCCGGGTTAAACTCCGTAAAACGGAAACCAAATCGCACCTCCGCTTTCTGGAGGACTTTGCCATCAAGTACTAACTCTGCCATTAACAAGTAAAGAGTTGGAGACTCCACGTCCCACAACCGGACATTTTGCACCAGAAACTCCTGTGTGACCTTTTTGCTATGCGCGCCGGATACGTCTGTCTTATCCGCCGCCTCTGATACTGTACTTGCATGTCTGCTATCCGCTCCCATTGGCTCAAGATTTACATCCACCCCTTCATGATCGAAAAGCCTGAACCGCACGGACGCCTCCTCACACCGCGTGCCCGCTATCTCCGTTTCCAGATGCAATACAAAATCTTCCGCATCCGTACCGGCTTTTTTTCCTGCCGTCTGTCTATTCGTACTGATATACACCGCATTCTCCGGCAGATAAGTCTTTTCCGTCACATGGAACCATACATCCCTGTAAATACCTGCTCCCGAATACCAGCGGCTGTTAGGATTTTGAAACCTGACACTTACCAGAATCTCATTTTCTCCCTTTTTCACATACTCCGTGACATCCAGTGTAAAAGTAGAATACCCATACTTCCATTCTCCCGCCTTTTCCCCATTTAAATAGATCGTGCTGTCCATATAGACCCCTTCAAAAGTGATAAAGACCTTTTTCTCCCCATCCTCGTCATAACGAAACAACTTCCGATACCAGCCGATCCCATCCGCATACAGGTTCTGCGTATCATAGATCTGCCAGTCATGCGGAATCTCCACCGGTTCAAACTCTGCGTACCTTGCCGCCGCTTCTTTATAAGAAGTATCCAAGTCTGTCTTTAAGAAAGACCAATCATCATCCCATAAAATTTTTTTACCCATAAAAATAACCATGCCTTTCTCTCAGCCTGCGATATTTGAGCCGACGCTGATAGCGTCTTGGCACAATATTCGCAAGACAAATTTCCGACTTTTTTCCTGCCAGAAGAGATTATTCCGAATCATGAATTCCATGTTTCCTTAACAGGGCGCGAAGACGTTCTGTCTCTGTTTCTGCCTTTTGAAGCATAGCATCTTTCTCCGTGATAGTCTCTTGAAGTATCGCATCTTTCTCCATGATAGTCTCTTGGAGTATTGCATCTTTCTCCGTGATAGTTTTCAAAAGCAACGCATCCTTTTCTACGATAATAGCGTCCTTTTCTGCAATAGCCCTTTCATAATTACGCAGATCCTGATAGTACTCCTCCCTGTCCCGGCACTGTTTTCGTATCTGCTCATCTGCACTGAGTTCAAATATTGTGTTTGCAGCCTCCTGTAAATATTCATCTCCGGCAGCTATCATAATGAGTTCCTCCCACGTAGCGGCTCGAAAAAGCTTCGCCCAATAATCAATACCATAATTTCTATCTTCTTCCGTTGCCAATTCTATCTGTGATAAGTCTACCACACACAAGGTAAAGTTGTCATTATAAATCTGATGGTTATTTACATTCATGAGTTTATACGTGCTGTAAAATTCCGGACATTCCTTGAAAAGTGTATAATCCAGAAACCCGATATGTATGACCGCCGGACTCTCCCCATAATCCTGTCCATGATATAAACCGTCAAACGAACGGCAAAGATAATGCAGGGAACGATTATTCCAGTTCAATTGATTGGCAATCTGCATTTCCAGATTGATAAACGTATGGTTATTTAACACAACATTAATATCCAGGCGAAATTCTTTCTTTTCAATAGAATCTCCCAGAATAATGGGATTGGTGATCTTAACAGAAATGATTTCGCTTTCCTCCAGATGTAAAAGCGAACGGATAAGACCCCGCAAAACTTTATTGCTGGTCTGCAAAACGGCCCGAAACATATAATCATTCGTCATACTATACGGAATCGCGCCATGCGCACTTTGCAATGAGAGGGTTATAACAGATTTGTTCTGATCCATAGATATGTCTCCTTTGTCCAATAGAATAAAACAGAATATAAAATACATAATATAAGATAGGATGATAAGTCTAAACCACTCATCCACTCAAGATATGTTCTTTATAGCACAAATATTAACAAAATGCAAGCACTTTTCTATTTTCCCTCAAGTGGTCTCGGAAACGGAGCAGGCGGGAGACCAGGCGGGGAATATGGTACAATGCGAGGCCCTGTGAGGGCGTCGGCACTTAGGCTGTGTACTTTACAGCCTTAGTACCGCTACGCCCAAACCGGCGTGCAAGCATGCCGAGCATGTACCATATCCCTGCCTGGTCTCCCGCCTGCTCCGTTTTCAAAACGCCTCCGCCATCACCATTCCATCGCCCATCTCTTCCTTCTATCTCCCCCTCACCTGATACCTCTTATACACCTCGTACCCGATCCAGCCAAATCCCGCCGCCAACGCCAGATACACCACCGGCGCCGTCTGCAATAGATGAAAATACTTTCCGGCCACATGTACCATCCTGTTATCTATAAACCCCCATTCATGGAGCAACTTAGTTGGTAACAGCGCATACAGGCGCGAAAGGACACCAGATTCCGGCGGCACATTTACAAATAACGATAAAAACGTGACTCCGCTCACCAGAGAAAGTACCGCTGTCGCATTGCGCAGTATTTCCGACAGTATCATGGTAAGTACGCTGCACGCAAGCACCCCGCATAAAGATACCAGAAACAGGATACATACCGCTTCTCCGATGCTGATATCCCACGAACTCATATAGACATACAACTGCAAGGCCGCATGAAATCCATCCGTTCCGTATATCCCCAGCGCCAGAAGCGCACCCGTAACGTAAAACAATATTGTCCCGCCAAGCGCAAAGCTTATACCTGCTGCCATCTTGGCAAAATATACCGGTTCCTTCCCGTAACGGCTGCACAAAATGACCTGATCCGTCCTGCGCAGATGCTCGTCCGCAAAAAATCCCGACAGACAGATGGCACACAATAAGATCCATAAATAGTCCAGCGTATTGATCTGCCCAAACAACATGACAAAGCCCATGCCATATTCATATATAAACGGTTTTTCGATTCTTTCCTCCCGTTCTATCCACAGTTTCTCTTCCATTTCTGACAAAGAATACCCCTTGACCCATTCCTCTATGATACCCTCCTGTCTGATCTGATACAGCGTTTGGGCATCTACCGTCAGCACTTTGTCATAATCGCAGATACTGGCGGCAAAAGAATAAATACCATCATATTTTCTGTGATCCTCGGCTATCTGCTCCTCACTCCTGCCATCTTCCACCTGTATCTCTACTTCTCTCACACCGCCGTCAGAGAGTCCTCCCCCTGTTTCTCCTGCCAGTTCTTCGTAAAATACGATCTGACTGTCCCCGTATGCCTTCTGCATCTCCCCAAGCAGCATATCATCTATCGGGCGCCCCGAAAGTGCAAGCGCATATTCTCGTCTTTTCACGATATCTTCATACGCGCTGATCTCTATTTCTTCATCCGTAAGGCTCGTAATCAGCATCTGACTCAGATTTCCCGTAATGATCACCGCCAGCATGATAAGAAGCGTCACCCATGTCATCCTTTTTCCCCACAACTTTTTCAGTTCAAATTTATATAAACTCCCGAAATTTTTCATATTATTGTATACCTCCGCATCCCGATCACAACAAACGCGCCGCCTGTATGAAGCACATTGCCCGGCAGACAGGACCATATAATTGATAAAATCTTAAATCTCGACGGTACATTGATAAAAACCGAAGCAAACAGCAGTCCGCAGATCAGCGCTAACGCCGCATTTTCACTTTTTAAAAGTTCCGAGAGCATCACCACGATAAATGTCATGATAAGCGTAGAGACCGCGATAAAACTCAATCCGGCTGCTGTCTTGGCAAAATACAGCGTCTTTTTCCCGAATCTGCTGCTAAGGAGCAGCTGGTCTGTCCTATAGATATGTTCTCTCATAAAAATACCGGAAAGACATACAGCCGTAAAAAGCAGCATACTCAGACACAAGATATACGCAGAAGCGATCAGTTTTCCATATCCATCCGTATAATAAAATACGAACGGCGTTTCCAGCTGCACTTCTTTTTCCTGCCAGAAATAACTCTCATTTTCTGTCAGATTGGCATATTTTCTCTCGTTTTCTAGCGTTTTGGCATATTCTGCATACAGCATCTTTCCATCCGGATCCCCCGTCAGCATCTCCTCCAGATTATCATATCGCATGATACGCCTCACGAGCCCGAAAATAGCGCTGTACGGACGGGCATATGTCTGATATTCCTCCGTCATGGAATAACGAGGTACATCTGTCGGTACATGGCGGTACGCCTCCAGCATCTGCCAAAGCAGTTCATCATCCAAGGCCCGCGCATTTAAGGCTCTTGCATAGGCCCTGTCCATCGTCATCATATGATAATGCGTACCATAGACTTTACCATCCACATAATATTTTCCTGTTACATCCGCACTTATCACTACAACCGAAACAATCAGCATGATAAGGCAGGCGGCCCAGACAATCTTACGCATAAGTATCTTTTTTATCTCATAGCGGTATAAAATCCCAAAATTACGCATCCTCGCCGCTCCTTCCTGTATCCTCACTGTTCCTTCCCGTATCTTCGCCGAACTGTTCCAGATAAAAAGCTTCTAAATCTTCTCTGCTGCCATCCCACCTGCCATCAAAGATAAGCCTGCCGTCTTTCATCATCAAAACGCCGCTGCCTTCTATATGCTCGATATCCGAAACGATATGCGTAGATAAAAGAACGATAGCATCCTGCCCCAGTTCCTCGATCAGATTACGGAAACGCACCCTCTCTTTGGGGTCTAAGCCTGCCGTCGGCTCGTCCAGTATGAGCAGGTCAGGCTCGTTTAATAAAGCCTGCGCGATGCCCAGCCGCTGTTTCATCCCGCCGGAATAGGTTTTAATTTTCTTTTTACAGACGTCCTGCAAAGCGACCAGTTCCAAAAGTTCCGCCGCCTTTTCTCTGGCCCCTGCTTTGGAAAGCCCTTTTAACGCCCCCATATACAACAGAAAGTCCATTCCCGTAAAATCCGGGTAATATCCGAAATCCTGCGGCAGATAACCGAGTCTGGCACGATATTCTTCCGTCGATACATCCAGACCATCCAGAAGAATCGTCCCGCTTGTCGGCCGTAAGATACCGCATATCATCCGCATCAGCGTCGTTTTTCCCGCACCGTTTGCCCCCAGCAGGCCGTGTACGCCTTTTTCCAGTTGCAGACTGATACGGTCTACCGCTATTTTATTTTTATACTGTTTCGAGACTCTGTCTATTGTAAGTTCCATACCGGTTCCTCCATTCGCCTGATTGTTTTATGACATTCCGCCATCAGCATGACAAACAGCACGATAAATGCCGCCGCCCACCAGGAAAACAATGCCTCCTGATACAAAATCCGTATTTTGCCGGATAGTATGATATGCAGCATACTGACAAGTACCGCTGTTCCCAGGCAGGCATACAGCGACTCTTTCCCATGTATCCGTCTGACGAGGGCCAGACCGAGCGTTGTCGTCAGCAGATAGGGCACGGTCAGATAGATACCCATACGGATAAAAGGATAATCGCTGCCCCGTCCGGCAAAAAGCACGATAAGGCATAACAGTATCATATGGAAAAAACCCAGGATCCCCATTCTGGCAAGCATCACGCTCCTTAGAGAAAAGCGCGCAGCCATTTCCATCTCTTCCATTTCATATACTGCCGACTTGGCGTTTTCTGTCGTGAATGTCAGCGCGGCAAACGGCATCATGGCCGAAAGGAACCAGAGCCTGTCTTTATCAACCGCCGAAGCGCAGCACAGCGCCGCCGCAAAAATGACCGCTGAAACAAACCACGTCCCTTTTTTGATATAACCGATCTGTGAGAGCAGGAACCTCGCATACCCGATCTGCGCTCCTGGAACCGTTCGTAAAAAAGCCTCTTTGTGCAAGGGAACAGGCGCCGCAAAAGCCTCATACAACGCTTTTTCTACATCTACATTTTTAGCTGCATTCTTATCTGCATTCTTACCTTCGCTCTTATCTTTATTCTTATCCGGCCTCATCTCAATATCCCACCTCTTCCTTTAACTTTATCAGCGCTTTGGTCGTCTTCCGGTACACCGCATAACGCGAAAGTCCGAACATCTTACAGATCACGGCGACCGGCACTTCGTTCACATAGCGCAGAAGGATCATCTCGCGTTCCTCTTCCGTCAGTGCGGCTAAGGCTATCTTTACCAAAACCGCATCAAACATCCTCTCTTCCGCCGCCATATCCTGTAACTGCTCTTCCGCATCCAGCGGAAGGAGTTTCTTTCGCCGGTATTCGTCGATGCACAGATGCCTGGCAATCGTATATAAATAAGGTAATTGTTTGTCAATATTACGATATTTTTTGTGATTCAGAAAGTGGAGAAACGTCTCCTGTGTGATATCTTCCGCAATCTCCCTCTGCCTCAGCTTAAAAAAGCAATAACGGTATATTTTATCATAATGTTCTTCCAGCGCAGAATCGTTTGTCCGCTTTTTCCCGGAAATATCGTGCATGGCCATGCTCTTTTATCCCCCTTCATAATGTATAACGGAGTATGCCCCTTATATGTGCGCAAAAAAAATCAGGCTAAAGCGCCTGACTTTTATTTCACTCCAAGTTCTCTTAACTCTTCTTTTGCCTGCTCCAGATTCTTAAACAGTATGGTATGGATACCAAAGGCTTCGGCGGGAGGAAGGTTCTTTTCGGTGTCGTCTAAAAAGACGCACTCCGCCGGGGTCAGATCATAGCGGTCGATAAGCAGTTTATAGATTTCCGGCATGGGTTTGACGATTTTTTCCTCGTAAGAAAGGATTCCGCCGTCCATAAGCGGGCGAAAATCCAGCTTATCCGCATATACAGTCTCCGCCAGATCAGAGAAATTCGACAGATACAACACCCGGTATCCCTTCTGCTTTAACTCCTGTATCCACGGTATCGCATAGTCATTCCGCCTTATCATCCCCCGTACATCCGTAAAACACCTGTGGATATCCTCCGCAATTTCGGGATCAATCTTGATACATTCCCGCTCTAACTCTTCCGGCGTCAATACGCCCCTGTCAAACTCGCTCCAAAGCGGACTTTTCACGGTCGCCTTCGTGATTCGCTCCAAGATCTCTCCCGTATATCCCAGACTCCTGTAATGCTCTTCCCAGGTAAAATCCGCCAATACATTGCCAATATCAAAAATAATCGTTGTAATCATTTTATCAACCCCTTCTATATTGTTAAAACGTCTACTTATCCTTCCTGCTCCTCATGCACCAGTTTCAGCATATTCCTCGCCGCCGCCGACAAGGGATTCTTATCGTCCGTCACCACACAGAAATGCCGCCTCGGTATGATCTGGTTAAAACGCAGTTCAAACAAAAGCCCCGCCTCCAGATATTCCTGCGCAAAATCCCTGACAACACAGCCGACTCCCAGATTTCGCAGGGCGAACTGCACGATCATATCGCTGGTGGCCAGTTCAAACTCCGGCTTGACTTCCACATGATTTTCTGACAGAAACTCATCCATATTATTTCTCGTGCTGGTAGCACCTTCCAGAAAAATGATCGGCATGTGCTCCAGTTCCTGCAAGTCTAACATCCTGTTCTTATAAGAAATGAACTTCCTGCCCGCCACGAAAATATCCTCTATCTCCCGCACGATAGTCGTATGCAGCGAGGACTGCTCTTCAAACGGCGTGCTGATCACACCAAAATCAATCTTGCCCTCTTTCAGATTCCGCAGCGTTTCCGGTGTCGGCGCGTTGGTCACGATCACCTTGATATCCGGATACTTTTCATGAAAACGCTCTAAATACGGCAGCAGATAAAACTGCAATGTCATATCGCTGGCCCCGATATGGATTTCGCCCAGATCCAGATTCAACATCTGTTTCAGCTTCTTTTCTCCAAGCACGATCTGCTCATAGCCTTTCTGCACATAACCAAAAAGCAGTTCTCCCTCCTGCGTCAGGCGCACGCCCTTAGAAGCTCTGGTAAACAGCTTTGTCCCTAACGCCGTCTCAAGCTGTCTGATGGACTGGCTGACCGCCGGCTGGGAAATTGCAAGTTCATCGGCCGCAGCAGTCAGGCTCTTATTCCGGGCCACGTAATAAAAGACTTTATAATATTCCAGATTATTTACCATGAGCCTGTGATCATCCTTTCATCTGATATAATGAGCGTTCAACAAATCTGTAAGATCTCCCGCATCCCATACGCCACTCCATCTTCATCAAAGCGTTTCGTAATATAATCAGCCGCCGCCTTGCAGTTATCCGAGGCGTTTGCCACCGCGATACCACAGCCTGCAAAACGCAGCATATCCATATCATTATCGGCGTCCCCGAAAGCCGCGGTCTCTTCTCTTTTTATCCCTAATAAATCTATGATAAAAGCAAGACCCGATCCTTTGCCGGCATCATGATGAGAAATTTCGATCAAAGGCGCGATAGATGATGTTATGTAAACCTCTTCAGCAGCCTGTGCGATCCGCTCCCATAACTCCCGCTTCTTATCCTCACCATTAACGATAATATCCATACTGTCCAGATGCTCTTTATGTTCGTGGATAAAAGCAACAATATCATCCTGCATATGCCTCGTCTCCCGCACATACCTGACCGCCTGCGGCGACGCGCCAAAACGCATGGGGTCTTCTATATATGCCCTGCCCGCATAGGCAATGCCGTCTATAAAGGCTTCGTACATGACATTCTCGCCCGCGCTCACCCGCATGACCGTTTCCACCGCTTCTTTGGAAAGCTGATACTTCTTCAGGCATTTTCCGCTCGGCACATGATACATTGCCGCACCGTTACAGGTGATTGCATATTCAATCCCCTCCACGGCCAGCACCTCTTTTGGCAGCGTATCAAAAGCCCTTCCGCTGGCGATCACTACATGGATACCTGCCGCTATTGCCGTTTCTAACGCATTTCTATTCGCCGCCGACAGTCTTCCCTGTGCATTTAATGTCGTCCTGTCCAGATCGAGCGCGATACATCTTATGTTCATTGGTTGCCACATCCTTTTCTCAATGGCTCTACTCTACCATATTCACAGAAGCAGCTGTGTAAATCACTTCCATAAGAATTATGTAGTAATTCTTAGAACGCAGGCTGCCGAGCCTGCGTTTATTCTACCACAAACACAGTACTTCTTCCAATACTAAGTTACTTTTTACACACCCTCTCCACGATCTCGCACACCGCCGCCCGGTAATCGCGTATATTATCAAGCATCATCACATGCCCGGCATCCTTGATCAGATACAGCTTTTTATCCGGCGCGGTGATTTCTTCAAAATAAGCAGTCCCCAGTTCGACCGGTGTCTGCTGGTCATTTTCCCCCAGCACATAATATACCGGCACCCGATAATCACTTCCTTTTTTTCGCAGATCGAACGCCATAAGTTCTCCCATGACCTGCATATTGACGATCATCCCTGTGATAAAAGGTAAAATATCCGTGATTCCCATGACCGGAGAGCGCATAAAAATTTTTATCATATTTTTATCCATATCCACGGCCAGATGATATTTTCCCTGCAGACTGCGTACCTGCCCCATTTGCCGGAAGGCTTTCCTATCAAACCCGCCTGTACCGGGATACTCCCCGATCTTTTTAAGCCTCCTCATATGGCTTTTATTTCCTGACGCTGTAACGGCGGCTTTCAATCTGGCAAAACCTGTCCGTTCATTTTCCATGAGATTTACGACCTGTCCACACCCGATATAACAAAGCGTATGCTCCGGATGTTCCAGCGCAAACATGCTCCCCAGCACGCTGCCCCAGGAATGACCGAGAATTCCTATCTTTTCTTTCTGATATATTTTTTTCAGATATAATACGACTTCCAATAAATCCTTTTTTAACAGTTCCGTATCCGGCCTTGCTTTTTTATTCCGCAGATAAGTCTTGCCTGCACCCCGCTGGTCATAGTAGACGATATTATAATTGCGGTCTTCATATTCTTCCACAAGGTATGGCAGCATGGCCTCCGACTGCCCCGGCCCTCCATGCAGGAAAAGCAAAAGCGGTGCGTCCATTTGTACATTATAATGTAAAAAATAATGTTCTATCCCGTTGATCTGTACATATTCTTCTTCATAATTTTTACTTTTCTGCTTCATTTTCATCATTCTCCTCTCCGATCAGATAATTTACTGTTCTGGCAAGCGTCTTAAGCTGGATCTCCGGCTGAAAAAAGGGCGCCAGTGGATTCTGCTCATGCTTATAACAATTATTCACGATACATTCGGTCTGGATTCCCGAATACGCCGCCGCAATATAGGATAACAGTTCTTCCACACTCACCCGCGGACGAATCCTGCCCATCGCGGCCTGCCTCGTAAAGTACTGCATGGTGCGCATGGTCAGGTACTCCATATTGCCTTCGCCGGGAATATTCTGTAGAATTTTATCTACCCGCTCCGGCTCGTTCATGGCCAGTACGGATAATTCAAAGTCTATCTTTTCTATGCCCATCAGTTCTCTTTTCATAAACTCCGCCAGCATGTCAAAAATGCGGTCGGTAATTTCTTTCGGCGGCAGTTCGTTCTCCTGTGCCAAAATTTCGTCCGTTTTTTCTTTGATGCTCTCTTTTTTTCGCAGGTACAGAAGCATATCACTGAAAATCGCGTCGATGTCTTTATAAAAACGATAAATTCCGCCCTGACTAAAGCCCGTTTCGTTGATGATATCCTGCATGGTCACCGTACTCACCGTCTTTTGCAGACACAGGGCATAGGCCGCTTCGATTATTTTGTTTTTTTTGTTCTGAATGTATTCTTCGCTTACTTTGGGCATTGAAGGGTATCTCCTTTCTAATACAAAAAATGAATCTGGTTTCATTTTATATGATAGGATGTGGTAAGTCAATATAAAATGAAAATGGATTCATTTTTATTCTTTAGACAAATTTAAGATGATTATATATGCGGGATATGGTAAGATTAAAAAAATAAACATTTGTGCCAGATTGCAACAAACAAAACAACATATCCTGACTTTAATGAAAAACATGGTACAAAAGCAAAATACGGTTGGAATAGATATGATACATATTTTGGCATACCTGTTTATAACGAACAGGGAATCGTAGAACGACATAATATTTTCTCAACGAGAATACTTGTCAGATGCGACAATGATGGCAAAATGTACCTATACGATCTTGTAAGAACAAAAAAAGAAACGAGCAGGCCGCATGAGCAATAGCTGTACGGTAGTAAACTTCGTCTCTTCTTTTAATTAAGAATAACCTGTTAATATTACATTGTCAAGAACTAAATTTTATTTTTCCCACAACCACCAATACCACCAGAAAGGAAGGAACACACACATGGGATTCAACAAAGAAAAACTAAAACAGATCAGCGGGCTCATGCTTCTGGCCGCCGCACTCATCCTCGGCATCATCTACAGCAAGGAACTGTTTAACGGGATCAGCTTTCTTTTTAACATCGCCAGACCGTTTTTATACGGCGGCGTGATTGCCTTCATCCTCAACCTGCCCATGAAAGCCTTTGAAAACAAAGTATTCAGAAAATGGAAGGGGAAAGCGGCCGCTAAGTGCAAACGCCCGCTGTCCATGATCTTATCTATCGTGGCCGTACTCCTTGTCATCACGCTCGTTATCGGTACAGTCGTTCCGCAGGTGACCGCTACCGCGGCGGAAGTCGGCCGCAAGATACCCGCTTTCTGGGAAGACGTGATCGCACAATTGGACTCTCTGGCCGTGCAGTACCCGGAGATCGCCGATAACGTAACGAAAGTGGAATCCGTGAACATAAACTGGGATTCCCTGGTGGATACAGTCATCGACTTTCTGCGGAACGGTGCGGGCGATGTATTGACTTCAACAGTCAATGTAGCCAGCAGCATCATCGGCGGCATTGTCAATATCGTCATTGCTTTTATCTTCGCCCTGTATATTCTGGCGCAGAAAGAAAAGCTGGGCAACCAGTGCGTCCGCATTATTTCCGCCTATCTGCCGGAAAAAGCGGGAAACAGCATTCTGGAAGTCTGCTCTCTGTTACATAAAAATTTCAGCAATTTCATCACCGGACAATGTCTGGAGGCCGTCATCTTAGGCACACTGTTTGTCATTGCCATGACCATTTTCCGTATGCCGTATGCGCTGATGATCGGCGTGCTGATTGCTTTTACGGCGCTCATCCCTATCGTCGGCGCTTTTATAGGCTGCGTTGTCGGCGCCTTTCTGATCCTGATTGACAACCCGATTCTGGCTATGTGGTTCGTGATCATGTTCTTAGTCATCCAGCAGCTCGAAGGCAACCTGATCTATCCGAAAGTCGTAGGCAGTTCGGTAGGTCTTCCTTCTATCTGGGTCTTAATGGCTGTAAGTCTCGGCGGCAGCTTATTCGGCGTGGCCGGTATGCTGTTCTTTATCCCGCTTTTATCGACAGTGTACGCCCTGCTTCGTAACAGCGTCAACAGACGAAACGCCGCCAAAGGAAAATATTTTCCCTTAAAAACACCGGACGCAGCCGCGCCGCAGCCACCTATTCAACCACAAGTTGAGGCAAAAGCAGATGACATCAACCAATGATTTCTTCACAAATCCGCTAAAATGCAATAAGGTTGAATCAGAAGTAAAACATTGCAAAGAGAGGAAAACATATGAACGAAGTAAAAATCGGAGAAATCATCAAAGAACGCAGAGCAGTTAAGGGCATCAGTCAGGAAACGCTGGCCTCGGTGTGCGGCGTCAGTATGCAGGCTGTCAGCAAATGGGAAAACGGCCAGTCCTGTCCCGACATCACTTTTTTGCCGCTGCTCGCCGAATATTTTCAGATATCTATTGATTACCTTCTGACCGGAAAAAAAAGCCGCCCGGAATCCGGAGCAACACCGGAATCCGAACCAAACCGGATACCGGAATCCGACAACGCCCTTGAAGGCTTAAAAGGCATGACCGAAAAAGACACCCTTTATATCATACAATACCGGAACGGCCGTATCCTTGACCATAAAGTCTGGGAACAAAACGGCCCTCACAAAGACGAAGCTATTCCCATCGTATTTGAAGAAGATTTCTGTTCCTTAAAAAACGGCCTGCATATGGAAATATGGGGCAATGCCAGTATAGAAGCTGAAAATATCAGTATGAACCTGTATGCCGGCGGCAATGTGGCATGCGGCTCTGTGGATGGCAACGTTGCCTCCGAAGGTAGCGTGGCATGCGGTTCCGTGGATGGCAGCGTTACTTCCGAAGGTAGTGTGGCATGTGGCTCTGTGGATGGCAGCGTTACTTCCGGCGGCAATGTAAAATGCGGCTCTGTGGACGGCTATGTTTCCGCCGACGGCAATGTGGAATGCGGCTCTGTAGACGGCAATGTCTCCGCCGGGGGAAACGTGACCTGCGACGATATCGGCGGCGACGTCCAGGCCGGAAGCACCATCACCTGCCATGATATAAGCGGCAGCGCCAAAGCGGAAACCATCCAGTATATAAACGACTGAACAGCCAGACATTCTGACCGGAAAGGAGTCTCCCCATGCGCTCTCCATCATGCAAAAGAAAAAAGGACAGGCCGGCAAAAAACGACAATTCGTTTCATATCGAATACGGTATGATCCGCAATTCTTTTTATATCATTCAAAAAATAAGGCAATATCGTCCACACGTACTGCTCCTGATCGGCTTGAGCGCGGTGACGGGTTCACTCATACAGTATCTTTGGAGTTTTATCGGCAAATTCGTCATTGATATCGTACAGGCGCAGGCTCTCACTCCCGATAAGCGCATCCTGCCGCTTATCCGCATCCTTGGCATTACCGCGCTCATAGAACTCCTGTGCAGGCTTGTCAATGCGGTTGTCAATAACCGTGTCTGGTATCAATTTGTGGCGATCCGTATGCATATGATTTCGGAACGTGTGGTCAAAGCGCTGGACATGGATTATGAAATGCTGGAAAAACCTGATATTCTGGACATGCACGAAAAAGCGCTCAAAGCTACCAACAGCAATAACAACGGTGTAGAGGGCATGATGCACACTCTTCATGATTTCGGGATTCAATTCATGCTGCTCCTTGTTACCGTAGCGACCGTATCCACACTGGATATTCGTCTGATATTGATACTTGCCGCAATCGGCGTTTTTCAATACTTATTCTTCCGCTATACCGTCAAAAAAGACAGGCGGGAAGTATGGCAGAAACTGGCCCCGACCTGGCGCAAGATTGATTATGTAAATAGCACTACCCAGGATTTTGGCTATTCCAAGGATATCCGTCTTTTCGACATGAAAGACTGGCTCTCCGGCAAGCAGCACGAAGTCCTGATGGAAAAACAGGACAAAATGCTCTACAGCCGCGATCTCTGGATCTATAACTCCACTTTTGCGCATAGCATGTCCATGCTCTCTACAGCACTCGTCTACGGCATTCTGATCCTTAACGTCGTGGACAGAGACATGTCCATCGGTAATTTCACGCTCTACCTCGGACTGTGCACGACATTTTCTTCCGGTCTGACGCAGTTTCTGAATTCTCTTGGCACCTTCAAGGAGCGTTCTATGGAAACCGACGATTTCCGTTCCTTCATGGCCCTGCAGACACAGGAAAGCGGCGATTTTCTTCCGATTCCGCACCCGCAGGACGGACGCTATACGATTACCTTTCAGGACGTCTCTTACCGCTACGAAGGCGCTGACGATTACGCGCTAAAGCACTTGAATCTTACCTTAGAAGCCGGCGCGAAACTGGCCGTAGTCGGCCTAAACGGCGCAGGTAAAACGACTTTTATCAAACTGCTCCTGCGCCTCTATGACCCAACCGAAGGCAGAATTTTGCTAAATGGCACTGACATCCGCAGATTCAGGCGGACGGAATATTATCAACTGTTCGCTCCCGTCTTCCAAAATGTGGAAGTCTTTGCTTTTCCTATCGCGGAAAATGTTTCTATGAAAAAACCGGAAGATACAGACATCTGCTTATCCGAACACTGTCTGGCGCAGGCAGGCTTACAGGAAAAGATTGACTCCCTTCCGAACGGCGCACGCACACAGCTCCTTAAGATTATCGAAGACGATGGCGTAGATCTCTCCGGCGGTGAGAAGCAGAAACTCGCTCTGGCACGAGCACTTTATAAAAATGCTCCCATACTTGTTTTAGATGAACCCACAGCAGCCTTGGACGCACTGGCTGAATACAATCTCTATAAACGCTTTGATGAGATCATCGGCTCTAAGTCAGCGGTCTATATCTCCCACAGACTCTCGTCCACGCGCTTTTGCGACGCTATCGCCATGTTCACGGCAGGTGAATTAGTCGAATATGGCACACATGAGGAATTGCTCGCACGAGGCGGCGCTTATGCTGAAATGTTTGCCATTCAGGCACAATACTACCAGGACGAGGAGGCATCTGTCAATGTCTGACCATAAAAACACCGTCATAAAAACGCTCCGCTACTTTTATCCCCTTGCCTTGAAACGCTTTAAAGGCTTCTTTGTGTACGGAGCCGCTCATATTCTCATTACCGCACTTCATCCCTTTATCTCTATCATGATGACGCCGCTTATCATCGACGAGCTTCTGGGCGCAAGAGATATGCGCAGACTGATCTTCTACGCCGCCATTATCGTCATAGGAGGCTCCCTCGTCTCCCTGCTCGGCTCTTATGTAAGCGTGGTGCTGGAAAAATATAACGAAAAAATGGAAAACTTTTTCGCCGAAGAAATGAGCCGCCGCGTCATGGGACTGGACTTCCAGCTGACCGAAGATAAAAAAGCCTTAGACCAGATAGAAGCCGCCCGGACCGGCATGTCATGGTACTCCGGCGGCGTATACGGCATCTCCACGCAGTTATTTCAGATCATCTCCCATGCTCTGCGCATTGGCGGCGTTATTATCCTGCTGCTCCTCCATGCACCGTTTTTATTTGTTGTCACAGCCGTTTTACTGATCATTAACACCATCATGAACAGTAAACAGAACGAACTGGAGATTCTGGCTTTTAAAAAGCTGTCCAGACTGAACCGTATCTTTTCCTATTTAGGCTACCGAATCACCAGCATCGACTATGCCAAAGATATCCGCCTCTATGACGCCAGAGACATGTTTGTGGAAAAATGGGATAACTACACATTGGAATCTATCGCAAACTGGAAATGGCAGGCGGATAAGACGATGCCTTTAAATATTGTCACCGCCATTGCCGAGACTGTCAGAAACTGTATTTCCTATCTGTATCTCGGTATCCTTACCATCGGCGGCAAGATTACGATAGGCATCTTTTCGCAGATGCTCTCCGCCGGAAACACTTTTCACACTTCCATGGAGGGGCTGATCTTCAGCGTACAGGAGATTATCAAACGCTGCAATTACGCCTACGATTACGTACTTTTCATGCACTATCCGCCCGCCATTGAAAAAGGAGACCGCCATGTGGAAGACGGCGCCCATACCATTACTTTCAACCATGTTTCTTTCACCTATCCCGGCTCCGATGGGAAAGTATTAGAAGACGTATCGCTGACGCTCCAGCAGGGGGAACACCTCTCAATCGTCGGCCTCAACGGCGCTGGCAAGACTACTTTTGTCAAACTGCTGTGTCGGCTTTATGACCCGACAGAAGGTGAGATTCTCTTAGACGGCATCAACATCAAGAAATATGACTATCACGAATATATGGCCTTATTCGCTCCCGTTTTTCAGGATTTTCGTCTCTTTGCCTTTTCTATCAGAGACAACCTGACGCTTGATACAACCTGCGAAGACGCCGAACTCAACGCCCTCTTAGCACAGGTCGGCCTCGCCGATAAGATAGCTTCTCTGCCGGGCGGCGTCGATACGATGCTCTTTAAAAGTTTTGACAAGGACGGTATCGAACCCTCCGGCGGCGAACAGCAAAAACTCGCCATTGCCCGCGCTCTCTATAAAAAAGCGCCTATCGTCATCTTAGACGAACCTACCGCGGCGCTTGACCCGCTTGCAGAATATGATATCTACAGACAGTTCAATACCCTGGTTGGCGGCAAGACGGCCATTTATATCTCCCATAGACTCTCAAGCTGTAAGTTCTGCGACCGGATCGCAGTATTTTCCGAAGGGAAGATCAAAGAATACGGCACACATGACGAACTGGCCGGAAAGACCGATGGCCTTTATGCGGAAATGTTTGCGGCGCAGGCGCGGTATTATAAGTAGATATAGATGAACTGCTGTTAAACGGCACCGAATGGCATGAAACAACTACTTTTCAGGAATGAAAAGCACAAATCTACCAATTGCGCTCTTGGCATATCAGAGCAGCCTTAAAAGCTGTACCAGTTCATGCGGTTCATCTGCATCTGATATGGTCTGTCTGGTGTCAAACTGCGAGAAACGATTTGCTTTATAGAAAGCCAGAAGTTTTCCCTCATTCTCTGCTTCCAAGAATGTCACCATGCCGCCGCCCAGATACTGCATCTCTTTGATTTTATTCCATGCCAATTCAAGTAATTCCTCACCGGTAATCTTTTCCTCTGCACCGCCAGTAAAATTTTTGCCAATCTGGGCAATAAGATATGCCGACATGGTATATGTATCTGTATTTTTATCCA
>JAMPIB010000015.1 GCA_023663085.1 Ruminococcus sp.
GCGAGAAGATGCCTGACGGAAGGCTGACGGCGCCTTCTGACGGCAAGGTATACCGTCTGAGAGAGGCAATATTATTATCAAAGCAGCTTGGAAGACCGCTGACACAGGAAGAAATCGGGCAGTTTGAAGTGTAAAACAAATCAAAGGTTATGGATATCCGGGGCTGGTGTCATTCCGCCGGATTGTGAATTTGAGGACAGGGGTATCACGGGGACCACTACGGACAGGCCGGGAGGTCGGCGTACAGATTGTTACGGTGGCGGAGCTGTTTCCGGAAGATGAAGGCTTGCGCTATGCGATGCAGGGATTATATACTTCCATGGCCCACAATTTCATCGTGAACCACCGCAGCAATGTGATGAGGGGGCTGAACTAAATGCGAGCGGGCTTAGAAGCATTCAGGGCAATCAGTTTGTTGTAAACTCACTGGCAAGGATATTTCGCAACAGGGCGTATATTGGCGAATACAAAAGGCGACGATAGAGGGGCTTATTTGAAATCGCTAAAAAACAAGCTGAAAAGTGTTGAGGGGGAATCAAAAAAATTCGTAAAAGCCATCGGTGCAGGGATTTTCAATGAAACAACCCAGCAGGCTATGAGTGAGCTGGAGAACCAAAAGCATCTGCTGAAAGACCAGATTGAAGCGGAAGAACTACGGGAGAAGTATGATATCAGATTGAGCCAGAAGTTGTGCAACAAAGTGCTGCGCTACGTTGGTCTGGAAGAAACCATTGCATAATAACGTAAAATAAGGTAAAATTCCTATTAGGAATTTTACCTTTTTATATTGGCAGGTTATCAGAAAAATGAAGATTATATTTATAATCCCGAATATGACAGGCGGCGGTACGGAACGTGTTATATCGCTTCTTTCGGATGCTTATATCAAAATGGGATTTGAAGTCGCGATCATGCAGTTTGCAGGGTATGAACATGCTTATAAGCTGAATGATAAGGTTGAGGATTTTTCGATCGCCGGACAGTCTAATGGCAATCCGTTCGTAATGTTGAAACGTCTTTTGCGGATGCGCCAATATTATAAGCAGAATCCGGGGGCTTATATTTTTTCGTTTTGTATCATGGGTGCCTTTTTTTCAGTAATAGCGACATTTGGAATGAAAAGATACATTCTCGTGGCAGAGCGCAGCAGCCCAGATAATTGGGACAAAGTGAGATTAAGAAACTGGGCTTACAGACGCGTTAATACGGTTACTTTTCAGACAGCTGATGGAATTTCCTATTTTCCGCAGGAAATAGCAAAGAAAGCGGTTGTGATTCCAAATCCGATAGATGCGGCTATACCAGCTCGGTATGAAGGGGAAAGAATGCACAGGGTTGTATCGGTCGGCAGACTGCACAAGGTGAAGAATCATGCGATGCTGATAGATGCTTTTGCAGAATTTTCTGAACATTTTGTAGATTATGAACTGCATTTTTATGGTCAGGGGGATTTGGAGCAGGAACTGAAGCAGAGAGTTGAAAAGTTAAAAATAAGTGATAAAGTGGTATGGCATGGATTTTGTGAGAATGTAAAAGAAGAGATACGGACGGCCGGGATGTTTGTCCTGCCTTCTAATTACGAGGGGATATCTAATTCTATGTTGGAGGCATTGGCAATGGGAATCCCAACAATCTGTACGGATTGTCCGATTGGCGGTGCCAGAATGTACATTGAAGATGGGGTCAATGGATTTCTGGTTCCTGTGGATGACAGGAAAGCGCTCTTGGAGGCCATGCACCGCATTGCTTCTGACAGGGTTCTGGCGGAGCAGATGTCACAAAATGCTGTAAAAGTCAGAGAACATTATTCCGTTGAAAGTGTAGCTGTACAGTTTTTAAAGGCAGCAGGTATTGAATATCCGCTGGAGTAAGAAAGATTTTCGGGAGGCAATATGAGCCAGATAGCAGTTATCAATCCAATTTTATATACTTCCGAAACGAATCAGATTCCTAAAATAATTTCCATCAAAGATACGATGATCTATACAATGTGCCTTGGATTTAAACGTCTGGGTCATTCTGTTATATTACTGGCCGCCGAGGACTACCGGCCGGAAAGAGAAGAAACGTATGATTTTGAGATCATCTGGATGAAAACAATCTGGCACAGGATATTTTTACCCCGTTGTTTTCCTTATATGCCTCAATTGCGGGGTTTTTTGCGAAAGCACAAATTTGATATCATTATATCCAGTGAAGTATTTGGAACATGGTCTTATACGGCGGCAAGGCTTTATCCTGATAAAACGCTGATCTGGCATGAACTGGCTAAACATAATAATATCATGCATCAATTGCCCTCTAAAGTCTGGTATCATTTGATAGCACGGTTTTTTATGCGCAAGGCGGCAGTTATTCCCAGGTCGGAAGCAGCAGCGGAGTTTATTGGACGGTTTATGCCCAATGTTTTTGATAGCTGTATTGAACATGGTGTGGATTTGCAGAAATATCCACAGCAGTTATGGAAAGAAAAAAAGAAACAGTTTGTGGTGGTATCCCAGTTCATCGAAAGAAAGCAGATTGACAGGACGTTACAGCAGTTTAGGGATTTTATCAGAAAGGGGCATGGAGATTTCCGTTTGTATCTGATTGGACAGGGTGAACTGGAAATGCAGTTAAAGGCGCTGGCGGCCCGATATCACATGGAAGAAAACGTTATTTTCTGCGGACAATTGCCTCATAAGGATCTTTTTCCAATCGTTGCACAGTCTATGGCGCTGCTTGTTTCGACTGTCAAAGATAATAATATGGTATCCATTGCAGAGAGTATTGCGGCAGGAACGCCTGTCGTGACAACCTCCATACCGTATAATGCAGTTTATGTAGAACGAGAGCAGCTTGGTATTGTCTCAGACGACTGGAATGCAGAAACACTGGAGGAGGTCTGGCGCAAAAATAATTTTTATACCGAAAAGTGTGTTGCCTATAGAAAAAAACTGTCTAATGAATATTGCGCCAAAGGATTTATAGATGCAATGTCGTTTTACCGACATGACAGGGAAAGGGAATGAATAAAAATGAAATTAGCAGTAGCAGGAACAGGATATGTAGGTCTGGTCGCAGGCGTCTGTTTTGCGGAAAAAGGACATGACGTGACCTGTGTGGATGTGGATGAGAAAAAAGTAAAAATGATGGAATCCGGCATTACCCCGATCTATGAAGAAGGTCTGGAAGAATTGATGCGTAAAAACAATGCGGCGGGAAGGCTGCATTATACGACGGATTATCGCAGCGCCTACAAAGATGCAGACGCCATTTTTATCGGCGTGGGAACACCGGAACAGCCGGATGGCTCGGCGAATTTAAGCTATATCGCCACGGTTTCCAGACAGATTGCCGAGTCGATAGAGAGGGACTGTCTGGTCGTGGTCAAGTCCACGGTTCCGGTAGGAACGAATGATAAGGTGGAGCAGTTTATCAGAGATTTTCTGGTAAGGGATGTCAAAGTCGAAGTGGCTTCTAATCCGGAGTTTCTGGCACAGGGATCGGCAGTGCATGATACGCTGCATGCGGCCCGGATCATTATCGGTACGGAGAGCGCACATGCGGAAGAGATGATGAAAAAAATTTATGAGCCGTTCGGTCTTCCTATCGTATCGGTCAACAGACGTTCAGCCGAAATGATAAAATATGCCTGCAATGATTTTCTGGCGCTCAAGATTTCCTATATGAACGATATTGCGAATCTGTGTGAACTGGTAGGCGCGGATATTGACGCGGTGGCCAAAGGCATGAGTTATGATGAAAGGATTGGCGCCAGATTCTTAAATGCAGGGATCGGCTACGGCGGGAGTTGTTTCCCGAAAGATACCAAAGCCCTGAAATATCTGGCACAGCAGAACGGTTATACATTGCGTACCGTAGAGGCGGCGGTGGATGTTAATGCCGAGCAGAAGACGAAACTGTTCCGGAAGGCAAGCAACCGGATGATAACTTTTCAAAATCTCCGGGTGGCGGTTCTGGGACTGGCTTTTAAAGCGGGGACGGATGATCTGCGGGAGGCGCCTTCGCTGGATAATGTAGAGTTGTTATTGGAAAGTGGTGCGGATATCTGTGCCTATGATCCGGTCGCGGCGGATAATTTTAAGAAAAAGTATCCGGAAGGGGCTTTTGCAAAAGGCACGATCCACTATGTGGACAGCGCGCAGAAGGCGCTGCAGGATGCGCATATCTGTTTTATTTTTACGGAATGGAAAGAGATCAGGGAAATTCCGGCGGAAACTTTTCGCAGTCTGATGAGCATTCCGCTCATATATGATGGCCGGAATGTCTTTGACAGCGCCGAAATGAAAGCGGCCGGCATTGAATATTACAGTATCGGAAGGCCGTAGGCCGCCAGGAATAAGAGGAAAGTGAAAATGACTCCAACCCTTTATATTGTTGTGCCCTGTTATAATGAAGAAAAAGTCCTGCCGATCACGAGCACGATATTTGCCGATAAGATAGGCGACCTGATCAGCCGGGGAAAGATCAGTGAGCGCAGCAAAGTCTTATTTGTAAACGATGGTTCTAAGGACGGAACGTGGGATATCATCTGTGGATTGATCGAAAAAGATACGCATTTTGCAGGTATTGCCCTGTCGCGCAACAGAGGGCATCAGAACGCGCTCTGGGCCGGTCTGATGGAGGCTGAAAAATATGCGGATATTACGATCAGTATTGACTGCGATGGTCAAGATGATGTCAATGCAATGGACGATATGATAGAGGCATATTACGATGGCTGTCAGATCGTATACGGTGTGCGGAAGGAGAGGAAGACGGATACGCCGTTTAAGCGCTTTACGGCGGAGGGCTTTTATCGTTTCCTGCGGCTGCTGGGGGCGGAAGTTGTCTTTAATCATGCCGATTACCGCCTGTTGAGCCAGAAGGTACTGGAAGAACTGGCCGGTTTTAAAGAAGTCAATTTATATCTGCGGGGGATGATTCCCTTAGTCGGTTTTAAGAGTACCTGCGTATATTATGAAAGGAAAGAGCGGGCGGCCGGGAAGAGTCATTATCCGCTCGGTAAAATGATAGGACTGGCGCTTGATGGGATCACCAGTCTTTCAATCCGGCCTCTGCGGATGATAATCGGTTTTGGTATGCTGGCATCGGTGCTCAGCTTTATCGGTATTATCTGGGCGGTTGTCAGGAATATAACGGGCCATACGATCGTCGGCTGGGCCAGTATGGTGTGCGTGATCTGCTTTGTGAGCGGGATACAGCTTCTGTGCCTGGGCGTTATCGGGGAATATATCGGCAAGATCTATCTGGAGACGAAACAGCGGCCGAAATATATCATCGAACAGAAGGAAGGTCTTGGCGGCGGAAAAGCAGAAACAGCGGATAAGCAGACAGCAGAGAAGCAAACGGCAGAGAAGCAGACAGCAGAGGAATGAAAAGACAGGAGAGAGTTATGAAGCAGCTGGATATCGGAAAAACATATTTGATTACGGGCGGAGCGGGATTTATCGGATTTCATCTTTCCAAAAGCCTTCTGGAACAGGGTGCGGAAGTAATAGGGTTTGACAATCTGAACGATTATTATGATGTGTCTTTAAAAGAAGACAGACTGGCAATCTTAAGACAATATGAGCATTATACTTTTCTGAAGGGGGACCTGGCCGATAAAGGGGATGTATACAGGCTTTTTCAGGAATATCATCCGCAGATCGTGGTCAATCTCGGAGCGCAGGCGGGAGTGCGTAACAGCATAGACAATCCCGATGCTTATATGCAGTCGAATATGATGGGATTTTTCCATATACTGGAAGGATGCCGTTATTTTCCGGTGGAGCATCTCGTATACGCATCGTCCAGTTCCGTATACGGCGGGAACGAAAAGGTTCCTTTTTCCACGCAGGATAAAGTGGATGAACCGGTGAGCCTCTATGCGGCGACCAAGAAGGCCAATGAACTAATGGCGCACGCTTATAGTAAGCTGTATCGTATTCCGGTGACGGGACTGCGCTTTTTTACGGTATACGGGCCTTTCGGAAGACCGGATATGGCTTATTATAAATTTACAGAAAAGATTTTACGCGGCGAGCCGATCCAGGTCTATAACAGAGGCGATATGTACCGTGATTTTACCTATATAGACGATATCGTGAAGGGTGTGGAGAATATTCTCTGCAATCCGCCGAAGGCCAATGAAAAAGGGGTGAGCGCCAAAGTATATAATATCGGAAATAATAAGCCGATCACGCTCATGCACTTTATCGAGACTCTGGAGAAATGTCTGGGAACGACAGCGCGCAGGGAGCTGCTGCCCATGCAGCCGGGTGATGTGTATCAGACATATGCGGATGTCAGCGATCTGATAGAAGATTATGGTTTTAAACCGGATACGACGATAGAAGAGGGACTGGATAAGTTTGTCAGATGGTATCGGGAATATTACGGGATTTAATGAGGGCTTGTCCGGGATGGAGGCAATAGCGTATGCAAAGAGAAATACCGACATTATATCTGGTTGTGCCCTGCTATAATGAAGAAGAGATCATAGAAAGATCGGCGCAGGTCATGCGGGATAAGATGCGCGGGCTGATACAGGCGGAGAAGATCAGGACTGACAGTAAGATCATGTTTGTCAATGACGGCAGCAAAGATGGTACACTCAGACTGCTCCATAAGGCAGCGGCGGATGACACTATTTTCTCTGTGGTCAGTCTGGCGGGAAATTATGGTCATCAGAGCGCGATACTGGCAGGCATGATGGTGGCAAGAGAATATGCGGATGCCGTAGTGACGATAGATGCCGACTTACAGCAGGATATTGAAGCTCTGGAGTTGTTTCTGGAACGGTATATGGCAGGCTGTGAGATCGTTTACGGTGTGCGCAATGACAGACATTCCGATGGGACTTTTAAGAAAAATTCTGCGACTGCTTATTATAAATTAATGCACTTGTTAGGCAGTAAAGTGATCACAAACCATGCAGATTATCGCCTGATGTCCCAAAAAGCGTTGGATGCGCTTTCAGAATATCAGGAAAGCAATCTGTTTTTGCGTGGACTGATCCCGACTATGGGGTTTGCGTCGGATGTGGTTTATTTTGATGTCAAAGAAAGAGAAGCCGGGCAATCTAAATATACGCTGGGAAAAATGATGACGCTGGCTCTGGATGGCATTACTTCCATGAGTGTGCGGCCGCTGCGTATGATCGCGGCAGCAGGTTTTCTGGTATGTATCTTCAGCTTTATCATGTGTGTTATCAGTTTTGTAGACTGGCTGCATGGGAATAATGTGCCCGGTTATACGACAAGCCTGATCGTTTCTCTTGTCATGGGCGGTGTAACGCTGCTGTCGCTCGGTATCATGGGAGAGTACATCGGGAAGATCTATATGGAGACAAAAAAGCGTCCGCGCTATATCATAGATACTTTTGTGTGGAGAGATGAAGATACAGAAAATATCTGCCTGCACAATGACAGGCAGATGGAAAACGGCCTATGATGCAGGCAGCTTTTTCAGAAGAATTTCTGCAGTTCCGCCACCTCTTCCGTCAGTATCTGCATGAAATACTGGATCCCTTCGTAATTTAAGTGGTCGGCATCCATAAAGTAATTAAGATTACCTCTGAATCTTGCGTCATAGGAATAATCATAATAAGTGACACCTGTGTCATCTGCGATCGTTGTCACAGTTTCTTCAAATTCCCGCAAAAAATCATCTGAAACCAGATCCCTGTAATATTTGGAAAACGGCGTCGTAATGAGTACGGGCGTGATATCATGCTCTTTACAGTAATCAATGATATCGTACAGATTTTCAATCCGCTCCGGCAGAAAATACTCTTCTTTGTTGTCAAAATGTCTGCTGTAGCGATCCTGGGCTTTGGCGGCAAAAGCCGCGACATCAATCTCGCTTTCGGAGGCGTAGGCCGTAATGGAAAGCTGCATGTTCGGGAAGAGTTTGGCAAGATCTTCCCCTGCCGATAAGATGGGCAGCCTGTTCGTGACCAGATCAATAAAAGGATCATAACCGGGAATATTCTTCGGAGAAAGACAATGATAATAGCGTACACTCATAGCCTCTGCTTCGGAGGCATTTACCACTTCATTATTAAATGAAAAATATGATACCGGAATGAACATCACACTTCCCGGCGCCATATAAGCGCCGTATTCTTTTAATATAGCATAATCATAGTCAAAAGACTGGCTCGCATTGGCAAAATTAAAGCAGGATAATCCAAGGCTCTCATAAGAAGTATAATCAAAATTATAGGCTCCGTGGGAACTGCCGAGATTACCGATCTGGATCTGTGTGTACTGATAGCCGAGCATGGTAAATTTGGCGACATCCAGATATTTCTGATCGTTGATCGGTTTATAGGGCTTGTTCAGACAATAGATCACCAAAAGAGCCGCCGCCGGGATCAGGATACATTTCAGAGCAAAACGTAAAACATCATAATATCTTTTTTTCATAATAATAACCATGCCTTTCTCTCAGTTCGCGATATCTGGGCCGACACTGGCAGCGTCCTGGCACCAAAATTCGCGATTTTAAAACTGGAAATAGATAAATTCGGTCGCCACGCCCTTCGGAGAAAAGAGGGCGATAACAACCAATAATAAAATATATACCGGCCAGCGGATGAAAAATTTCTGTCTGGAAAATTCCTTTATCACATCACATTTTAAGGAAAAATAATCATACACGGCCAGCACAAATACAGCCAGACATCTTCCTGCGATCTGGAAAGAGGATAGCGGCAGACAGATAGCCGCCGTTTTCAGATAATTGAGCGGCCGTGAGGCATCCCAGAAGAGACGGGAGATGACCCACAAGGCGTCTTCTAAAGTATTGGCCCGGAAGAAGATCCAGGTAAAGCACAGCACGATAAAAGTAAGCGGCAGCTGGAAAAAATGCTTTTTATGTTCTTTTCCTTTTGGATAGATCAAAGTCTCAATGATCTGTAACAGGCCGTGGAGTCCGCCCCAGATGATATAGGTAAGCGTGCTGCCGTGCCAGAAGCCGCTCACCAGAAAGGTGATGAGCAGATTGAGCAGATGCCGCCATTTCGGGACTCTGTTGCCGCCTAAAGGAATATAGACATAATCCCTGAACCATGTAGAGAGGGAAATATGCCAGCGGCTCCAGAATTCTTTGATGGAAAAAGAATAATACGGACTCTTGAAATTGGTCATCAGATCGATGCCGAACAACTTGGCACAGCCGATGGCAATATCGGAATATCCGGAGAAGTCGCAATAGATTTCAATCGCAAACATTACGGTGACGATGATAAAAGCAAGTCCCACATAGGAATATACATTGTCATACAGGGAATTTACGGTAATGGCAAATACATCTGCGATCACCAGTTTCTTAAAATACCCCCAGGTCATGAGTTTCAGGCCGTAAGTCACATTTTCATAGTTAAAAGGCCGCTCCTTTTTGTACTGCGGCAAAAGCGCATCCGCTCTGCCGATCGGGCCTGCCAACAGCTGCGGGAAAAAAGAAACAAAGAGTGCATAATAACCGAAATGTTTTTCGGCGTTTATCTTACCGCGGTATACGTCGATCAGGTAGCCCATGGACTGAAAGAAATAAAACGAAACGCCGGCCGGCAGCAGGATGACCATGGTGAGCGGCTGTATGGAAAGCCGGCCCGCACCGATCATTTCGTTAAGATGTCCGATGAGCGGATTCGCCGTTTTAAAAAATACAAGGATCAGAATAAGCGGCAGGATACCAAGGAGCAGGTTCCTTTTTTTCTGCGCATCCGTCTTTGCTTTTTCAAAAGATAAAGCCAGCACGTAAGTCAGAAGCGTCGTTAAAAACAGCAGGATACCGTACCACAGATGCAGGTTCATATAAAATGCGTAACTTGCCAGCAGCAAAAAGCCCCAGCGGTATTTATGCGGTACGATATAATATAATATAAATACAATCACTAAAAAAATACCGAAAGATACAGAATTAAATAACATAGACAAACTCCTTTTTCTGGCAGGATCAAAATCTGTGGAGCACCCTGCGATGTTTCTTTATAGAGTTTATCACAAATATTTCTCCAGGTACAGATGCAAAATCCCTTCGTATATGATAAAATAATAAAAACAACCCTTTGAAGGGATTTTAAGGAAAGAGACAGAAAGAATGGGTATTACCTCTTTTTATTTTTTGTGCTTTTTTGCATGTATCCTTATCATTTATTATATTATTCCGGGGAGATTGCAGTGGGCTTTTTTGCTGCTGTGCAGTCTTGCCTATTATCTGCTTACGGGCAACGGTCTGCTGATTTTTTATCCGCTTGCTTCTGTGGCCGTGTGTTATCTTGGCATCCGTCTGATCGTCAGGACAGAGGATGTCCGGAAGAAAAAGAAGGCGCTCGCGGCGGTTCTGGCATTTAACCTCGGTATCTTGTTTCTGCTCAGATATATCAATTTCGGGATCAATACCATCAACGGCATTGCTGCTCTGGCCGGGCATACGGGAGCGCTTTTATCCGGCCTGCATCTGCTGGCGCCGTTAGGGGTTTCTTTTTATACGTTTACGCTGCTTGGTTATGTGATAGATGTTTATTATGGCATAGCTGAGCCGCAGACGAATTTCGGCAGGCTGGCTTTATACGGCATGTACTTTCCGGTGATGATATCCGGGCCGATCTTACAGTACAGAGAATGCGGAGAGCAGTTTTTTACGCCGCATACCTTTGATTATCGTAAGGTGACAAGAGGTATGCAGAGAATGCTCTGGGGGCTGTTCAAAAAACTCGTTATTGCCGAGCGGCTGCGGATCCTGGTCGATACCGTATACGGACAGTATCAGGACTATCCGGGCGCTTTTATCTGGGTGGCCACCTGTCTGTATGCTTTTCAGCTTTATACGGATTTTTCAGGATGTATGGATATTGTACTCGGCATGTCGGAGAGTCTGGGGCTTACGCTGCCGGAAAACTTTAAGACGCCGTTTTTTTCTAAGAGTATTTCGGAGTACTGGAGGAGATGGCATATTACACTTGGGGTATGGATGAAAGATTATATCTTTTACCCGCTCCTGCGTTCCGCATTTTTTACGAGACTGAATAAGTCCTGGAAAAATAGATTCGGCAAGAAAAAGGGCAAGCAATATGCCACATTTGCGGCAATGTTCGTGCTCTGGTTCACAGTGGGCGTCTGGCATGGCGGCGATTGGAAATATGTGATCGGTTCCGGTCTGCTGCACTGGTTTTATATTGTTATGGAAGAATTGCTGGAAGAGCCGTGCGCAAGGTTTATGGAAAAGTGTCATATCGACGCGAAAGGAAAATTTATCGGTGCAGTGCGGATTCTGCGTACTTTTTTTCTGGTCTGTATCGGGGATCTGTTCTTCCGGGCGGAGTCTGTGGCGGCGGCCTGCGCCATGTTAAAGAGTGCGGTAACGACATGGAATCCGGCAGTTCTTTGGAACGGTGCGCTTATGACGCTCGGTCTGGATAGTCTGGAACTTACGATAGCGGCTTTGTCCCTGCTGTTATTACTGATCGTCTCCTGTCTGCAGCAGAAAGGTTCCGTGCGGGATGCCATAGCAAAGAGGGCGCTGCCGCTTAGATGGCTTATCTGGTACGCACTCTTATTCTATGTGATCCTGTTTGGCTGTTACGGGCCGGAATACAGCGCGGCGGAATTTATTTATCAGGGGTTTTAAACAGATTTTAAACGGCTTATACCGCCTGTAAAAGAATTATGATAAATGCGCAAAAAGTCAAACGCGCAAAAAAATACAAGTTGGGGTAGAGAAGGGCCGGATTTTATGATATGATTATATGTACTGATAGGAAAGGCGTGGTTACCGGAATGGATAAAATAGCAGTTCTGATTCCTTGTTATAATGAAGAAAAAACGATTGCCAAGGTAGTGCGGGATGCCAAAACGGCGCTGCCGGAGGCGGCTGTTTATGTATACGATAATAATTCCAAAGACCGCACGGTAGAACAGGCCAAAGGAGCCGGAGCCATCGTGCGTTATGAGTATATGCAGGGAAAAGGAAATGTGATCCGGCGTATGTTCCGTGAGATCGAGGCGGAGTGTTATATCATGGTCGATGGGGATGATACCTATCCTATGGAATATGCGCGGGAGATGGCGGATAAGGTATTGCAGCATAACGCGGATATGGTAGTGGGCGACAGACTTTCTTCCACTTATTTTACGGAAAATAAACGTCCTTTCCACAATTTCGGCAACAGTATCGTGCGCAGCAGTATCAACAGACTCTTCCATTGCAATATCAAAGATATCATGACGGGTTACAGGGCTTTCAGTTATGGATTTGTGAAGACATTTCCGGTTCTGTCCACAGGATTTGAGATAGAGACCGAAATGACGATTCATGCAGTCTATAACAATCTGCAGATTGAAAATGTCATCGTGGAATACAGAGACCGTCCGGAAGGCAGCGAGTCGAAACTGAATACGTTTTCCGATGGCTTCAAGGTTCTGCGCACGATCCTCAAACTGTACAGAGATTATAAACCATTTGGCTTTTTTGGTCTTTTTGCAACTGTTCTGGGAGCTGTGGCGGTTGCCATGTTCATTCCTATTCTTATCGCTTATCTGGAGACCGGCCTGGTACTGCGTTTTCCGACACTGTTCTGCTGTGGATTTATCGGACTGGCGGCTATACAGTCTTTTTTTGCCGGACTGATCCTTTCCAATATGGCCTTGAAGAACCGCAGGGATTTTGAATACCGTTATGCGCTGGTCATGCGTCATGTTGACCGACCTTAGCCGGAATATCATCTGAACTGATATACTTCATACGTCTTATCGCCGGCAGGGAAGGTTTCCACCAGTTCACAGTGCGCGCCATAAGTGTGACGAAGATACATGATGGTCGGGTTTTCCTCATGATATAAGCCTTCTCTGAAAATAAAACAGACATTCGGATCCGTAACGAGGTCTTCACCGAAATCACCTATACCGTGAGCCGCCAGTTTGAGGCGGCTGTTGGGATTACAGTCCACGCCCCAGTTGGTATAGAAGAAATTCTGATAAGTATCTGACGTTGTATCAAACGGAGATTCACAGTAATTGTCCAATGTGTCGCTGCCATAAGTCCAGATATAAAAATTATCCGGTCTGCTCTGGCAGTATTCTTTCAGATCCTCCCATACCGCCTGATGAATATGATAGGAATCATCAATATCTTTTTTGGTGCTGTATACAGATAAAACTGACACAAGTGTCACACATACGAACAGCAGAGAAAGCGCTTTCCTGCTTTCTATCCGGCATAGATTAAAAGCGAGCAGAAGGCCGGACAGGACCATAAAGTCTGTTATGATGAGCGGCTGGATGATCCGTTTGGGAAAGCGCGCGCCATATAAAAGATATCCCCAGGTAACCGTTCTGCCCATCAGATAGAACAGGTAGGCTGCCAGCGCCACGCCATTACGTCTGTGCAGGATCAGAAACAGGGTCATGAGGAAAAAAACAGCGACCAGGAGGTTGAGCGGCTGCATACCCTCCTGATATAAAAAGACGTTGCAATAACCGGCTGCCATTTTTCGGAGTTGTTCCGATTTGGAGGTACGTGCCCGGTGACAGTTTCTGGCGATCCGGTGCAGCTGTCTCCAGTCTTCCACGTCCAGACCGTAACCGATATAAGGAGCCCCGCTCCGGATCCGGGAATAGGCGATCTCGTCGATATCGAGCGCAGTCAGTTCGTCTGCGCATTCCTCATACGCAGGCCATGTATAAAAGTCGGTGACACGTTCCCGATAGTAGTTGATCTTCGTAAAATCAGCCCATTCTTTGGAGGAATAGGCGAGTTTATTGGCGCCGTAAAGAATCCCCGCCCCCAGGCAGAGGAAAGCGGCAAGCACAAGCAGTCTGCCAAAATAATCCCGATAAGAGCGCTGGTTGGATAAAAGCCATTTGGCAAGCCATATCATACCGGCGATCGGCATTATCATATATAAGATGTTCTGACGCATACAAAAGGCCAGCCAGGCCAGCAGCAGAGTAGGGATGTTTCCTTTTAAAAAAGGCCCGAAGCCCTCATCGGACTTGGTCGTGACAAACCAGAACAGGGCGGTGGCTGCACAGAATCCTGCGGTAGTCGTATACTGTACTTCACTGAGCACGTTAAGATCCGCCAGGAAAAAGAGCGTTTCCAAAAGGATCAGGGAGGGCAGCAGGACATGATCTGAGCCGCTGTGCTTTTTCCAGAGTTGGAGGCTTTTGTGATAGATCAGATAAATACATATGATATGTACACCGTGCTGGAACAGACCGAACCAGGGAATGGAACTGTTTATCTGATACAGACGGCACAAAGTCCAGGATAAAGGATAGAGAAAGAAAAGCACATGAGCATCCGGATAACCCAGATAGGCGCCTGAGAGTATGCTGTACATTCCCCAGTCGTCATTGATCCCATCGACAGGTTTTATATAAAATAACAGAAAAAGATAAAATATTATAGTAAAAACAAGAAAGATCAGTATTTCCGGAAACGGGCGCGCTGCCGGAGACTGCTTTCTGGTTGAAAATGACATGCGTGTCGCCTCCTTTTGGTATCTTGTTGTACATATTTATGGTTTAAATATTATATACTATAAATAGCCGTAGTTACAAGGTTTTATGAAAAATATTAAGAAAAACGAAAGGTTTCATTAATAATTATAGAGAATGATTTCCGAAGATGGAAAAGTATGTTATAGTAATAGTATCTTATAATCTTATAATAATGAAGGAATAGGCGCAGCATAATATGAGGAGTAACAGACAGCTGCCGGATGTTCACGATCATAAGGGAGTGTGGGTATATATGGATAATAAAAAAAATAAGAAAGGTCAGGGTATCCAGTTTGATGGAAGGATTACCGTGCTGACGATCATGATCGGCTTCTGCATACTTGCCATAATCGAAATTGCTTTCGGGCGGGCAAGGCTGAAGACGGAAAGAGAAAGGCTTGCTTTGGAAGAACAGAATTATCTGGCCATGCAGGCGGCGGAACTGGAAAAGGAAGTGGTGCAGGAACCGGAAAACGGGACAGAGCCTGCACAGTCCGAAACAGGAGCCGCAGACGGTAACGAGATGACAAATACCAGTTATGTGCCGGATGAGCAGACGGCGGATACCCAGGTCGTAGATACTGCCAGTGATACACAACAGGCACAGGCCGTGGAAGATACGAAAGAATATGATATGCAGCTGGTTTTTCTCGGAGACAGTATTCTGGATAATGACCGCGGAGATGATAACGTGGCGGATCTGGTCGCACGCGCATGTAATGCCAAAGTATATAATCTGGCGATCGGCGGAACAACGGCGGCTTTAAAGCCGACCGACCAGTATGATTTTGAAAATTGGGATTCTCTTTCCCTGCTCGGCGTGGCGAATGCCATCGTCGGAAATATAGACAGAAGCATATTTTCAAAGTATAAAGCCGGAGAACTCATGGCGGCCTGTGATTTTTCCAAGACCGATTATTTTATCATTGAGTACGGTATCAATGATTTCATGGCGCAGTATCCGCCCAGTAAGTATCTGGAGAATGGCGGAGAACTGAATCTCCAGAACTATTATACTTATTCAGGAGCGATAGCTACGGCTATCAATATTCTGCACAGTGCTTATCCGAATGCCATGATCCTGGTCATAGCTCCGCACTATTGCCAGATTTTCAGCGGAGAGACCTTTATAGGCGATGGATATTCGCTTGATTACGGGTATGGCCCGTTAATAAATTATATGAGAGCCTGCGGGTATGTGGCGGAACAGAATAGAGAAAATAATGTTATTTTCTTTAATGCCTTTGAAGAAAGCGGGATTGACGCTTATACCGCGGATAAGTATCTGGAAGATGGCATTCATCTGACATCAGAGGGGCGGTGGCAGTATGCGGAATGTGTGGCCAGACTGATCATGGCGGATTTCAGGCGTGAAGAATAGGTTGAAAAATTAAAAAAGATTGCAAAATCTGGAAGAATCCGATATAGTGGAAATAGGTCTGTGGGGAAAGGTCTGTTAAGAAAGGATTGGATTTGGAAATGAGCAGAGAAGAAGTTTTTGAAAAGCTGAACGAAGTCTTCCGGGATGTTTTTGATGATGATGAGATTCTGGTAAATGATGCGACAACAGCGGATGATATCGAAGAATGGGATTCTTTGGAGCATATCAATCTGCTGGCGGCAGTAGAGCAGGAATTTGGCATGAAGTTTAATATGGGTCAGGTCGTGTCCATGAAGAATGTAGGAGAGATGGCGGATATCATCATCAGCCAGATCGGATAGGAAAACAGAGATCGCCGCGTGCAAGCGGCGATTTTTATTTAAGCAGTTCGATCATTCCCATGAACGGATTCATTAAAAAGACAACCTCCCGGCCCTGCAGCGCAGGCGCAGGCGTCGGCGTATCAATGGCGGTAAAGCCTTCTGACACAAGTGTCATATAATCCTGTTCAAAATTTTCCGTTTCATAACAGATGTGATAAGGACTGTTTTTATATTTTTTCAGCAGACCCGATACGACGGAATCTTCCGAGGCGGGTGAGACCAGTTCGATCAGGTACCCGTCTTTATGCAGGAAACAGATATGGACTTTGCGGATATCGTCATATACCGTATCCTGTGCGATCTGATAGCCCAGCTTCTGGAAGGCGCACACGGCGGCCTCCATTTTTTTGACAAGATAACCGATATGATGTACTTTCAGTGTCGGCATGATCCTACTCCCTTCTTGATAAATATGTCAGGATTGTGTATCATAGTCATTATACAGTAATTTTACGCCGGAGGAAACCATGAAAAAAATAAAAGCGTTATATGAGAAAAATAAAGAGTTTATCATGGAAGTGATCCACTTCGGTATTGTCGGTGTGATGAATACCCTGATGGGCTGGGTGATCATGTTCGTGCTGTACAATCTGGTTCATTTAGGTTACTGGCCTTCGACCGGCATCTCCTATTTTATCGGCAGCGTTTTTTCTTATCATGCCAACAGCAGGGTGACGTTTAAGGTGGAAAATAAGGACAGGTGGCTGCCGTACCGCTTTGCCATCAATATCATCATCTGTTATCTCATTGCCTACGGCGTGGCCAAACCGCTGGTTGTCAATATTCTGGCGTCGCAGCCTGCCAATATTGTGGATAATGTGGCGATGTTGACAGGAATGGTGCTCTTTATCATACTGAATTTCTTCGGACAGAAGATTCTGGTATTCCATAAGACGAAAAAGTATCAGATGGATACAAAGGAGCGGCAGGATTCATGAGAAAATTAGCAAAACAGCCATGGTTTATCTGGTTTATGAAATACTGGTTCCTTTTTCCCATCATAGGATTCGTACTGTTTGAAGGGATTGTCTTCGGATATTATGGGGAAAGAAGTTATATCGGCGTCCATGATAATATGGATCTGTTCCTGGCACAGTTTCAGATGTTAAAAAATACGGATTCTTTCTGGAAACACGGAGTAGAAGCGCCTTTTCTCGGCGGGATAAGCAGGGACGACCTGCCTTCGGAATTATCGCTTTATTCTTTCTTATATATGATATTTCCGACATTTACGGCATATATAGCGGGGCTTCTGCTGAAGATCGGGATAGCGGCCGCTTCTTTCAGATTACTGGCGAAAGAGTTGTATCCCGATCAGTATATCAGCTGCCGGCCGCTTATTTATATGACGGGATTTGCCTACGGGATACTCAACGTATTCCCGGCGTTTGGTTTTGCTTTCGCCTCCATGCCGTTTGCGGCATATTTGTTCATCAGAATATACAAAAAGCCGGACAAACTGCTGTATTTAGCCTTGCTGGCCTATCCGCTCGTATCCTATTTCTCTTATATCGGTATTTTTATTCTGGGATACGCGGTGATCGCCTTTATCTGGCTCTCTATCCGGGATAAAAAACCTGTATGGCGGCTTTTGGCCGGGATTATCGTACTGGCGCTCGGATATGTGATATGTGAGTACCGGCTGTTCGGACAGATGCTTTTAAGCGACGAGATTACGATACGCTCTAGCATTGTCAATGCAGATCTGTCTCTGGCAGAAGCCGGGCGTGAGATGATAGACGTATGGAAAGCCGGTATTTTTCATGCGGATGGGGTGCATGGGAAGATTGTACTGCCGGTCTGCGTGGTATATTTCATATATAATAACGTGCGATATATAATTAAAAAGCAGATACGCGCCATATTTCATGATCCGTTTAATTTTGTGATGCTTTTTATTGCCTTCAACTGTTTTATCTATGGGTTATATGATTATGAGCCGGTCAGGACGTTAGTGGAGACGCTGGTGCCGCCGCTTAAGGGCTGGCAGTTTAACCGGACGGTATTTTTTAACCCCTTTCTATGGTACGCGGCGTTATTTTTAGTCCTTATCAGAATATATGACAAGGGTGTCATACAGATGTGGGCGGCCAATGTGCTCATCTGTGCGGCGGTTTTGGTCATCATACTGGAACCGACCCGTTATAATGATATATATAACACCTGTTATCATCGTGCTTATGAATATTTTCACGGAGTAGAAGCGGACGAGTTTACCTATGAGCAGTTCTATGCGCAGGAATTATTCGAGGAACTTAAGGCGGATATCGCATATAACGGAGAATGGTCGGCGGCTTACGGGCTGCATCCGGCAGTTCTGGAATATAATGGCATTGCTACGCTTGACGGTTATCTTGGGTTTTATCCGCAGCAGTATAAAGAAGATTTCCGGAAAATAATCGCTCCGGCATTGGAGAGAGTAGAGGCCACAAGGATTTATTATGATGACTGGGGGGCGCGCGCTTATCTGTATTCCGGCACGGATCTAAGTATCGTGAATGCGACGAAGACGATTTATGCGACCGATTTTGATATTTATATCGACGCGGAGAGTTTTAAGGCGCTCGGCGGAGAATATATCTTCTCCCGGCTGGAACTGACAAATGCGGAAGAAGCAGGATTCAGACTGCTGGAAAGCCGCACCGCGGCGGACGAAAGCTGCAGCGTTTATGTTTATCGGGTTAAGTAGAGGAAGAGAGAAAGAAAGAGAAAGAGAGAAAAAAGGATGTCGATCAGAGTACACAATTTTGCAGGCGTGCTTGGCTGGAATGCCAGGAAATACCTGCCCGGATTATCAACGGAGAGTTATCTGAAATTACAGTTTATAACAAGGAGAAAACAGCAGAAAAAATATATAGAATATTTTTATGCGCAGCCGGAGGCGCCCCAGCCGCTGGTGGTGAATCTGGAGACGGTCAACCGCTGCAACAGTACCTGCGAGTTCTGTACGGCGAATATCCATGCCGAGAAGCGGCCCTATAGGAAGATGCCGGAGGAACTGTATTATTCCATTATCGACCAGCTTGCGGACTGGGGATATAAGGGACATCTGACCCTCTATGGCAACAACGAGCCCTGGCTGGATAAAAGGATCGTGGAGTTTCATGAATATGCCAGAAAAAAACTGCCGGAGGCTTTTATTTTCATGTCCACGAACGGCCTGCTCCTGGATATCGAAAAAGTGAAGTCCATTATTCCCTATGTAGACCAGCTTATTATAAATAACTACTGTTTGGATATGAAACTGCATGATAATATCCAGACGATATATGAATATGTGCAGGACCATCCGCAGGAATTTGAAAAGGTAGATATCCTCATACAGATCCGCTATCTGAAAGAGGTGCTGACCAACCGGGCAGGCAGCGCGCCGAATAAACAGTCCAAGGGTAAAATTATCAAGGAGACCTGCCTGATGCCCTATACGGATATGTGGATCATGCCAAACGGTAAACTCGGTATCTGCTGCTGTGATAACTTTGAAGTGACGGATCTGGCAGATCTGCATGAAGTGCCGTTAAAAGAGGGCTGGAACAGTGAGAAATATAAACAGCTGCGGGACGCCGTAAGAGAGGGAAGGCAGAATTATCCGTTCTGCAAATATTGCGACTTTATTGATGCGGGGCTGCGGATGGATGCGGTAGACGACGTGTTGAAGCATCATGAAAAAATGCACGGTGCAAGACAGTCGGTCTTTAAAAAAGGATAACAGAAAACGGAAGAGAGATAAGATAATGAAAAAACAGTTGTTATTTAAATGGATACTGACAGGATTTCTGACGATCGCTCTGCTTACAGCGGGCGGATGTGCGGGGAAGAGTAACGATACGGAACAGGCGCAGACCGATGTGGATACGGATACAGAATCTTCTGATACGGAAACGGAAGATATGTCCTTTGTCGATACAACAAGGTTGGACGAAGGCTGGGAGAAAGTAGAGGAAGAACAGCCGCCGGCAGCCGATATGGCGGCCGATGCCGGTGAGGTGCCGGAAGAAACAGACAACACGCAGGAGACACAACCGGACGCGGAAACGGATCCGCAGGAAAATACGGCGGCAGGCGGGGCAGAAGAAACCGCAGAGGATACGGGCAGACTGCTCTCTATCCTGGGAGATAGTATTTCGACCTTTGTTGAATGGATCCCGGAGGGATATTCTGACTTTTTTCCGATGAGCGGAGAGGTAACGGAAGTCGGACAGACCTGGTGGAAGATGGTTTTAGATGATACGGGGATGCGTTTATGCGTGAATGGTTCCAGTTCCGGCAGTACCTGTGCGGGAGATTCTCAGGGAGCGGACGATCCTAAGAATGGATGCAGCGATTTCAGGATAAACGCTCTGGCTGGAGAAGCGGGAGAGCCTGATATTATCATTGTATATATGGGGACAAACGACCTTATCAGAAATGTCCCGCTGGGCGACAATGACGGGAGCAGAGCGGTGGCGGAGGGCGTTATCGAAAACTTCTCTGACGCCTATACACTGATATTGGATAAACTGCGCGCACGTTATCCGCAGGCCCGCATCTACTGTTGTACACTGGTGACGGTATGCGGCGTGGATGAGAATATGAAATATGTAGAGATTGCCAACGAGCGGGGTTTTAAGGCCAGTGATTACAGCAGACAGATCAGAACAATTGCGGCGGCAAAAGGATGCACAGTCATCGACCTGGAATATTGCGGCATCAATGCGGAAAATGCGGCGCAATATGTATCCGATGGCGTACATTTAAAGCCGGAAGGCATGAAATTGATCCGCGATGCGGTGGAAACCGTCATCACGGATCTTTAAGGGATCTTCAGGATAATACGATAATAAGTAA
Source organism: Ruminococcus sp. (assembly GCA_023663085.1). Classification (GTDB taxonomy): domain Bacteria; phylum Bacillota; class Clostridia; order Lachnospirales; family Lachnospiraceae; genus UBA3282. Next base: position 21,090 of record JAMPIB010000015.1, read on the forward strand.
TACGGATTAATTCGCTTAACTTTCGTGATATTCCTGTTCGGTGTTGACATTCCAGATATTGTCTTTGCTCTGGATACCGTTTATGATATTTTTCACGGTCTCAAAGGAGGTCATCATCGAGTGGTCGATATTGTTGTAACGGTGCTGTCCGTTGCGGCCGACGCAGTAGAGGTTATCAATCGTTTTCAGATATTCCACTAAAGTGTCGATCTCTTTATAGGTGTCAAAATAGGCCGGATAGGCTTTTTTCACTCTTTCCACATGGGAATCCATAACGTCGTTGGCGGAATCGATCAGTCCCATGCTGACAATTTCCTGTACGGCGAAACGCGTAAATTCTTCATCCGGCATCGTCCAGTACTTGTCCCCTTCCGTCACAAAGTATTCCAGCCCGATCCACACGGTATGTTCCAGATCTTTTATCATATAGGGCGACCAGTTGTTATAGATCTGGAAACGTCCAAGCTGGACGGAACGATCCTGCACATAGACCCAGCAGTCGGGGACGATATTGCTGATGGTCTTTATTTTAGTCTTGTTTTTCAGATTCAGTTTCGGCAGCAGGAGACCTACGGTCATATAATCGCGGTAGGGAAGTCCTGCGGCGATTTCGGCCGGTCTGGCGGGGACGTCGTTCATACCGGCGATCAGGTCCTTGACCGGCATGGAGGAGATAAAGATATCGCCCTCTACCGTTACTTTTTCTCCATTTGCTTCATAGGTCAGAGAGGTGATCCGGTTATTTTCATCTTTGTGAAGATTTGTCACCCTGCTGTTTGTTAAAATGGTGCCGCCCAGTTTTTGAATTTCCTGTGCGGTCACATCCCACAACTGGCCGGGGCCGAGTTTGGGATAGCTGAACTCTTCAATTAGAGAGGTTTCTACCTTGCGATCTTTCTTATGCGGGAGCATTTTGCCGAACACGTCTTTGATAATGGCGGTGATAGACAGTCCCTTCATACGCTGCGCGCCCCAGTCGGGAGCGATATCGCTCGGATGTCTGCCCCAGAGATTCTCGGTATAGTACTCAAAGAACATGGAATACAGCTTTTTGCCGAAGCGGTTGATATACAGATCTTCGAGCGAGTTTTCCTGCCGCTTGTGGATCACGGCCGCCAGATAGCTGAAACCGGCCTGTACGGTGGCGATCAGCCCCATGTTCTTAAAAGTCTCAAATTTAAAAGAAATCGGATAATCAAAGAATTTTTTATTAAAATAAATGCGGGATACCCTGTGGCGTCTGAGCATGACCCGGTCTGTTTTCTCAGGATCGGGGCCGCCGGGCGCAAGGGGCATCTCACGGTTTAAGACGATATCGTCATAGGTCGGGGAACCCTGCAGCGGGAGCATATGATTCCACCACTCGTTGACCTCCGGCACTTTGGAAAAAAAGCGATGGCCGCCCATGTCCATACGGTTTCCCTTATAGTTTACCGTCTTGGAGATACCGCCCATATCGCCGCTTTCTTCCAGAACGGTGACTTCATATTCTCTGCTTTGTCTTAATAACTCATACGCGGCGGTCAGTCCTGCGGGGCCTGCGCCGATAATATATACTTTTTTCATGAAAATACCTCATTTTGTTATAATAATACATGATACCACGTTTGCAGTTTATTGTACAGAGCGGGTTTTCAGGGAATAGTAGACATCTTTCCGGATTTGCTGTAAACTGTAATAATAATGAAGGGAAAGGACGGGATCTGCATGATACAAATAATAACATCTGTTTTCTGGTTACTGGCCATCCCGTTTGGCATTGGTCTGATCCCATGCCGCTTTCTTCCAAAAGAGAAAAAAAATCCGGGCGTGACGCTTTTGGCAGGGTATCTGCTCATGTGGGCGGTTTTTGAAATCATTACGGTTCCGGCGGTCATTTATATCCAATATGATAATTTTCAATTTGTCCTGCGTGTGTTTACAGTGGCGGCCATGCTGCTTGCCGCAGCAGGTATCGTCCTGTGCTGTCTGGAATGTATCCACAGACGCGGTATGTACGAGAAACCGCTTATCATACAGGAGAAACCGTACAGAGCCGGTATGGAGGCCAGGATAGAGTGGGTGCTTTTTTTTATCATCGCAGGATTCACTCTTTATATGTCAGTGACACGAGCGTCATTTGATGGGGATGATGCTTATTATGTCGCACAGTCCCTGATGGCACAGCAAAACGGTTCCATGTACAGAAATAACCCTTATACGGGCCGTTCCGTGCCGTTAGACGCCAGACATGCGCTGGCCGTATTTCCGATGTGGATCGCTTTCGTGGCGGTGCAGGCGGATATCCATGCGACGATCGTTTCCCATGTCGTCATGCCGCTTCTGCTGATACCGCTTGCCTGTCTGATCTATTATGAGATCGCGAAAGTCCTTTTTGCGGATAAAAAAGAAAACATTCCCGTGTTTATGATAGTCATGGCCCTGTTCCAGATGTTCGGCAATGTTTCCATTTATACGAACGAAACTTTTTTTCTGACGAGGACCTGGCAGGGGAAATCGGTTGCCGGCAGTTTCGTGATACCGATGCTGTTTCTGCTCTTATTGTGGCTTTATGCGGAAGAACGTGAGCGGAAAGAAAAGCGTGCCGGGTTCTGGATCATGCTCGTCTGTCTGCATGTGTGTGCAGGGATGTGCAGTTCCATCGCCGTATTTTTAATCGTATTTTTACTGGCGACAGCGGCTTTTTGCCTGATGATAACAAGGCGCGATATCAAAGTGGCCGTGATGCTGGGAGCAACCTGTATCCCCAGCGCCGTATATGTTCTGTTTTATCTGCTGCTGAAATAATGGAAAAATTAGGAGAATCGTCGTGTGGGGTATTTTTTTAGAAAGTCTGGTCATTTTTAAAAATTATGTCGGATTCCATCAGCATAAATTCCTGTTTGCCATTTATTTACTGCTTCTGCTGTATTTATGGTTTGCAGAGAAAAAGAAAAGTCTGCGGGCAATCTTTGTCTATACGCCGACGCTTCTTTTGTTCTGCTTTTTTAATCCCTTATTCCGCAAGGCATTCGTGGCGCTTTTGGATGATGCGGAGATTTATTACCGCCTGCTGTGGCTTTTGCAGATGAGTATGGTCAGCGCTTACGGCGCGGTGAAACTCTTTGGACGTTTCCGCAAGACGGGGCTGGTCGTTACCGTTTCGCTGATCGTACTGTGCGGCAGTCTGGTCTATCGCAGCGAGCACATTACCAAAGCGCAGAATCTCTATCATCTGCCTGCAGAAGCCATCGAGGTGGCGGAACTGATAAGCCCCGAAGAAGGCCGTGTGATGGCGCTTGTTCCGGCGGATCTGATCTATTATATCAGACAGTACGAAACGGATATCAACATGCCCTACGGCAGAGAGATGCTGATCGCCAGATGGGATTATTATAACGATATGTATGAAGCCATGGAGCAGGCGGAAGTGATAGAAACGGAATCTTTCGTGGAACTGACCAGAACCTACGGCTGTCATTATGTTGTGCTGAAAAAAGACAGGCGGATACAGGAGCCGCTGACAGATCACGGTTTTATCCTCTATGCGCAGACGGATAACTATCTGATCTATCAAGACACAATGTTAGAAACACAGTAGAGTATTATAGAATAAAAGCGGAGCGGGAAATACACATGTTATTTAATTCTTATATTTTCATTTTTCTGTTTTTTCCCATATGTCTGGCGGGATATTATATCCTTATCCATTATCGGAAAAAGGAACTTGCAAAATTTTTTCTGACAGCTATGTCATTTTGGTTCTACGGTTATTTTCAGGTGAATTATCTTCTCATCATGATATTGAGCATCGCCGGAAATTACCTTTTTCATATCCTGCTTTCCAGAGAAAAATCTCCTGTGCGGGCTAAAGGACTGCTCGTTCTGGCCATAACGGCCAATCTGGGAGTTTTGTTTTATTTTAAATATTATGATTTTTTCATGGAAAATATCAATGCGGTGTTCGGGACTTCTTTTTTATTAAAGCATGTACTGCTCCCGTTAGGCATCAGCTTCTTTACCTTTCAGCAGATCGGCTTTATCGTGGATACTTACAGGGGGGAAGTGCGTGAATGCAGGCTGCTTACCTATGCGCTGTTCGTTTCTTTCTTTCCGCAGCTGATCGCCGGCCCGATCGTGAAACAGTCGGAGATGCTGCCGCAGTTTGAACAGATTGGGGAAAAAAAGGCGGACTGGGAAAAAATCTATCGGGGATTTATGCTCTTTGGCGCCGGACTTTTCAAAAAAGTAATTCTCGCGGATACGTTCGGAGCCGCTGTCGATCACGGATATGCCAATCTTCCCCTGCTTGGCCGGATGGATGCGGTCATCGTCATCATTGCCTATTCTTTACAGCTTTATTTTGATTTCAGCGGCTATTGCGATATGGCGAGAGGTATCGGCCACATGCTGGGACTGGAGATACCCGTCAACTTTAATTCGCCTTATCGGGCGGTCAATATCGTGGATTTCTGGAAACGCTGGCACATAACGCTGAACCGTTTCTTTACCTCGTATGTTTATATCCCGCTTGGCGGCAACCGCAGGGGACGGATGAGGATGTATCTGAATCTGCTCATTGTCTTTTTCTTAAGCGGAATCTGGCACGGCGCCGGCTGGAATTTTATCATCTGGGGCATGATGCACGGTATCCTCTATGTTCTGACGAGGATCTGGCAGCATTCTGCCGATAAAAGAAATGTGACACGGTTGTCACAAAAATCACAAATGCCGCGGGTGCCACGAACGTCACGGATGTCACAAATGCTGCGAACGCTGTTATCCAGAATCTGTCTGTTTGTTTACGTCAGCATCGCCTGGGTCTACTTCCGCGCACAGGATAGCGCAGAAGCGGGCAGGATGCTCATGACGGCATTTCGTGGAAATGTGCAGAAACTTTCTCTGGAACTGGCCGGGTGCTTTGAACTGGATGAATTGTGGTATGTTTTGAAAGTACTGCATCTGGATAACTTTACATACAGCAGGTATATTCTGATGTTTTTCATGCTGATCGCAGGGCTGGCACTGGCAATGTTTAGCCGTAACGCCGGTGAGATCACGGCCCGGATGAAGGGGAAAGCGGCCTCGGCGGTGCTGTCCGGGCTGGTTTTCGTCTGGTGCGTCCTCTCCTTTTCGCAGGTCAGTACCTTTTTATATTTTAATTTTTAGTGAAGAATTTATGGAGTGAGAAAAAGGAGTAAACTAAAAAGCGTATGAATCCCTTTAAGAAAAGTCTTATTATCGTCATATCGACTATTTTTATGGCATTCGCCGCCGTTACCGCGCTGGTGCTGTATGTGGATCCTTTTTTCCATTATCATGCTCCATTGCCCGATTTTCCTTATCTGGTGGACAATCAGTTGAGCCAGAATCCGGGAATGGCGGCGCATATGGACTATGACAGCGTGATCCTCGGTTCTTCGATGACGGTGAATTTCAATACGCACTGGTTCGAGGAGCAGCTGGGACTTAATACGATTAAATTAAATTACAGCGGCGCCTATCCGAAAGACCAGTCCAATATCATGGATATTATCTTTGAGAGCGATAATCAGGTGAAAGCAGTCTTTCTGGGGATTGACGTCATGACTTATACAGGTGGTGTGGAGGAGACCAAGTATCCGATACCGGAATATCTGTATGATGACGTTTTTTTAAATGACATACGTTATGTTATTAATAAAGACGTTGTCCTGAATTATATCCTGCGGCCGCTGGCAGATCCGGACAAGACAGATCTGGCGACAGTCTATGCGAGCTGGTGGACGGATGAATATTATAATAAACAGTGGGTCATGCACAACTATGAAAGCCCCGTGCCGGTGCAGGAAGAGACGCCAGCAGATGCTTATCTGGAGAGTGTGGGGAAGAATCTGGACGTGAATATCTGTCCTTATATTGAAGCAAATCCGCAGACGGTATTTTATATTTTTTTCCCGCCTTACAGCATCCTGTACTGGAATGATGTGATCTGCGAGAATCATCTGGAGGCTACCATGGCAGAATATCAGTATATTGCACAGAGGATGCTTGCCTATGAAAATGTGCGGGTATTCTTTTTCCCGAATCAGGAATGGATCGTGACAGATCTGGATAATTATGCGGATTACAGTCATTACCACCGTGATATCAATTATTATATGACACAGTGTTTTGCGGATGGAAACTGTGAAGTGGCCTCGGAAGAAGAAATAGAGCAGGCACTCGAAGAAATGCGCCTGCTCATTGAACGGTTTGATTTTGAAGCTTTATTTGCAGAGGAATACTGATTAATAACATATGTTATAAAATAACGCCCGTTCTATTCTGATTTCTCCTGCGGCAGGATACAGTCTACAAAACGCTGTGCGAGAAGTTCCTTGCCGTCATCATTGAAATGGATATAGTCTGTCATATAGTTAAGATAATTATCTTCGTTAATGGAACCGTAGAAATTATCAATCCAGGAAACACCGCAGTCGCTTGTAACATCCAGTTCTTTTTGCAGATAATGGCTCAAGGTGCCGTGTCCGAGATCGACGCGGTCGCCGTTCTGGAAGTTGCCTTCTTCATTGATGCTGTGGCAGAAAGTGTGTGACATTACGACGATACGGATATACGGGTATGCCTCCTGAAAAGCAGTGATGGCAGTCCGCAGCGCGCCGGTATAGGCAACGATGGAATACGGATCGCCCGGATCGTCGCTTGGTATTTTGTTGATATAGTCGATACCGTCGTACATGATGCAGATGATATCCACTTTTTCCATTTCCAGACCTTCCAGCATCTGTATGGTCGGAACAAAGTCGGGATCATAACTGCGGTAGGCGGCGTCTTCAATTATGGAAAAGTCGCCTGAACAGAGCCCTTTTGCCAGGTAGGAGAGACTTAAGGCGTCCATCCAGTAGCCATCGTTATAAATTTCCTGTGTGGCGCCGATCGTGGTGCCGGTAAGCGCGCCGTTATAAACGGTCGCACCGGTTTTGGCAGCAATCCGTTCTGCAATGCCCGTCTCCCCTTTATCCAAAGAAAAAGGATCATTACCGAGGCAGAGGATTGTGGTCACGCCATCGTCTTCATGTCCTTCCCGTTTGTCCGGAGCCAGAGGAATGATGCTGTCAAGGGCTTCGACATCAAATTCCGATGTATCTGCATTGGGATCATAACTCTCGCGCGGCACGCCTTTATTCCACTTATAAAGCTTATAGGCGCAGACGATAATGATAATGGCGATCGCCGATAACAGTATGATGTGCAGGTTGAGATGGAACTTCGGCGCCTTTTTTTGTATTTTTTCCGTCTCCGTGGCTGGAGATACGGTATTTTTTTCGTTATCCTGGTTCATATGAATCCTCCATTCCGCTTATATTGTACCTTGTTTATTTTTCCAAGACTTCCTGTATGATACTATAAATATAGTATATTTTACTATGAAAAAAAATAAAAATCCATGTATTCTGGTAATTTTAAGAAAATCGTAAGAAAAAGTACTGCTGACGAAATGTTTCATCAACAGTACTTTTGCTATGCCGCTATCCTGAATGAAAGCCAACGTTCCATAAGATGGAACGCGGCGGTCAGACAGCGGACACCGCGTTGTCCATCTTGGTTTCGCCGGTTATGGAATAAGTAATGATGGCAGTCGGAGGAAGTTGTCCTTTGCTCTGCAGTTCTTTGTACCATTTACTGTATTTGTACATACGGTAAGTAGTACTTAAATCCCGCAGCTGCGACTCGTCTGCAAGACGATTCAGGAAAAGTCCCCTTTCTTCCCGGTTCATGGAGACATACTCCATATAAGGGATCTTAAGCTCCGTAATGCTATCATTACAATTTGGGCAGTATCGTTTGTGCCCGTTCAGCATATGGACGTGATGGCAACGCTTACAATAGTGCATGTACATCATGAAAAATTCCCCTTTTCTCAGTTGATAATGTTGAAATTGTAGTGTTGCTCTTATATTGTGTCAGTTTCGGAAGGTAAAGTCAAGCGAATTGAGGCAGAAAATGGCAAAAAAACGCTGTTAAATATCGCGCGATATGCAATTTGCGGTAAATCATGGTGCGTATTAAGGTAAAAACAAACCGCCGGATATGTTCGCGGATATGTTTACCATAATAAGTTATTCCGATAACCTTGCTGAAATGCGGATATTGTGTTATAATGCTGTAAAATTGTTAAAAATCGAGAGGTTTACATAAACATGAAGAAAACAACAAAGAACGGAACAAAACAGCGGATTGAAAAAAAACTGGACAATGTCAGCGAAGATACGCTGGAGTTCTTAAGTCTGGATGATGAGACGATTGAGGCATACAGCCATAAGATGCAGGAGGCGACTGCCCATAAAAAGTCTGCGCATCCTAAGAAAAAGGAAACATCCCGGGCGGAAAAAAGTGTAAAGAGCACAAAGAGTAAGAGTGCAAAGAGTGCGAAATCTTTAAGCAGTCGGGAAACTTATAAGGACTATGAAGACGAACTGGAAGAAGAGGATTTTGAAACAGAAGAGTTAGAGGAGATCGAAGACGGGGAAGAATTAGAGGAAGTCTATTATGAAGAATCCCGCAGATACCGGTATGAGGAGGATGCGGATGAAGATGATGAGGTTGATGAGATTTATGAGGACGAAAGATATTATGAAGAAGTAGATGAGGATGATGAGGACGATGAAGATGGCCCTTATTATGAAGATGAGCGATATTATGCGGACGATGAGGATGACGAAGAGGACGACGACGAAGCGTATTATGAAGACGAATATTACGAAGAGGACGATGACGAGGATGATGAGGAAGATTATGATGATGACAGAAATATCTTCGTCCGTTTCGGTGATTTTATCGCCAATATGAGCGTTCTCGATCATGTGCTCATGGTCTTTGGCTGTTTTATCCTCGTGGCGGCTGTTGCCACGGGTGCGATATATGCCAATGCGAGGAACAAATCCGGTCAGGTGGAGGCTTTTGCGGAGATAGGGAGCGAAGTGGAAGGTATCCGGGTGATCGGTGAGAGCGGTCTGCTGGCGGTTTCCAATGCAGAATCCGCAAGACTTTCACAGATGATCCTGCCGGAAGAAGGAGAAGAGATTCCGCAGGAGGAAATACAGGGCAATACGTCGATAGAGATCGCCATGAATCTGACTTCCATTCAGTCGGATCTGAAAATTAAATTTGTCAATAAGCAGACGAACAAGCTGATCGGCGGCATACCGTTTGAAGTAGAAGTTACCAAAGATGGCGGCAAGTCCTACAGTCTGAAGGATGACGATAAGGATGGCATCATTTATCAGACTGGTGTTGAGGCAGGAACTTATTCCGTAACAGCTGTTATACTTACAGGGGCGGATTATGAGAAATATGTATTTCCTTCGCGCGCAGAGACGATAAAAGTTACGGATACGATAGCTTATCAGAAAGTCGATGTGGCCGACGAGATCAAGACCGAAGCCGAAGTCAATGCAGCGGCCGAGGATACGGCCAAGCAGGATACGGCGGTTGAATCTGTCCTGACAGATACGGTCGAATGGGTGGAGTCTACAAGGACGGAGATCAACGCCGACAACAATTATCAGGAAATCAAGAAAACCGATATTCCCGATCCTTCGACAATCGGCAGGGCGGGAACGTTTATGAAGATGAGCGCGACGTCCGGTGATGAAAACAAAACAGCGAGTAATGGAACGCCGGATGACGGCGAAGGTACTGGTGGAAATAATGGTGAAACGCACGGAGGGGAAACCGGTGGAGATACTGAAGGGAATGGAGGAACCTCCGGCGGAGGGGCTGGAACAACCGAAGGGGGCAGCAGTACTGGCCCCACAACGCCCACAACCCCTGTAACCCCGGAGCAGCCGGATGATCCCAATCCCCCCGCACCGACCAAATATACAATGGCTTCTGTCTCCGGCGGCGGTACGATACAGGTCGGACAGACCTGCACAGTCAGCGGTACAACGAATCCGGCAGGCGGTACGATCATCTGGTCGAGCAGTAATACAGCGGTGGCAACAGTTGACTCTTCCGGAAAAGTGACAGGCGTGTCAGCTGGAACGGCAGACATCACAGGTACGATCGACGGAAGTTCCATGAGCTGTACAGTTACAGTCAACCCCGCGGAAATTGTTTATAAATCCGTGGCAATATCAGGCACGGCCACCGTACAGGTCGGAAAGACTACGACACTTACCGCCGCGACAGACCCGGCAGGCGGCACAGTCACATGGGCGAGCGCAGACAGTAAGATAGCGACGGTTGACGCTGCGGGCGTCGTCAAGGGTGTGGCGGCCGGAACAGTGAAGATCACGGCTTCGATCGGCGGCGTTTCCAAAGACTGTACGGTTACGGTAACTGCGGCGGATGTAATCTATAAATCAGTAACCATAGTAGGAACCGCGACAGTACAGGTCGGAAAGTCGGAGACCTTTAAGGCAACGACAGATCCTGTCGGCGGTGTGGTGACCTGGTCGAGTGATAATGAGAAGATAGTCAAAGTAGATAAAAACGGTGTTGTGACAGGTGTGTCAGTTGGAAAAGCCAATATTATTGCCACCTGCGGCGAGGTCAAGAATGCTTATACCGTATCCGTTGTGAATAAATATTCCACCGATACCGTATCCAAGTTAAAAGACAGAAGCGGTAATCAGGTCTATGTCAGAGAAGCGGATGGCAAGTACCGTGAGGCGGTTTATGCCGATTACTATGCAGATCAGAAACTGTATCTGCGAAAAGCGAATGCGGAATGCTTCTATACCGGCTGGCAGTCAATCGGCGGCTATACGTACTTTTTTGATAAAAACGGCAATGTCGTGACGGGTGAACAGATTATCCAGGGGGCGAAATATTCCTTCGGCAGCGACGGTAAACTTTCGGCCGGTTCCGGTGTGCTGGGGATTGACGTTTCCAAATGGAACGGCTCTATTGACTGGAATGCCGTGAAAAATTCTGGAATATCATATGTTATTATAAGGTGCGGTTATCGCGGTTCCTCTACGGGCGCGCTGATTGAAGACCCCAGATTTAAGAGTAATATCCAGGGGGCAAAAGCGGCCGGCTTAAAAGTCGGTGTATATTTCTTCTCTCAGGCGGTCAATGAAGTAGAAGCCGTGGAAGAGGCATCCATGGCGCTGAATCTGATCAGTGGCTACGGGCTGAATTATCCGGTATTCCTTGATGTGGAATCCAGCGGCGGCCGCGGCGATCATATTGACGCGGCGACCAGGACGGCAGTCTGCAAGGCTTTCTGTTCCACGATACAAAATTCGGGTTATGCGGCGGGTATCTATGCCAATAAGACATGGTTTACTTCCTATATTAATACGAGCAGTCTGACGGGATATAAGATCTGGCTTGCACAGTATGCGGCAACCCCATCTTATACGGCCTCCCGCTATGATATGTGGCAGTATTCCTCCAAGGGAACTGTAGGCGGTATCAGCGGAAACGTAGATATGAATATCAGTTATATGAATTACTGATGATATAAAATTTTGAGACAGTAAAGGAGATCATAACAGACAATGAGAACTTATCTTGTAACGGGCGGCGCGGGGTTTATCGGCTCCAACTATATCCATTATATGTTCAGAAAATACGGTGATACGATAAGGATCATCAATGTGGACATCCTGACATATGCCGGCAATCTGGAGAATTTAAAGGATCTGGAAGGAAAGAGTAATTATACCTTTATTAAGGCGGATATCTGCGACAGCGAAGCCATCGGCAGAATTTTTGCGGAAAATGATATTGACAGGGTCGTACATTTCGCGGCGGAGAGCCATGTGGACAGGAGTATTAAAAACCCGGAGGTTTTTGTGCGGACGAACGTATTGGGAACAGCTGTTATGTTAAACTGTGCCAGAGCGGCCTGGGAGCTGCCGGATGGCACTTATAAAGAAGATAAGAAGTTTCTGCATGTTTCAACGGATGAAGTGTACGGATCTCTGGAAGAGGACGGCGGCTATTTCTATGAGACGACGCCTTATGCGCCGCACAGTCCGTATTCGGCGAGCAAGGCCGGTTCCGATATGTTAGTCAGATCGTATATGGATACCTATCATTTTCCGGCCAATATTACGAACTGCTCCAATAATTACGGGCCTTATCAGTTCCCGGAGAAACTGATCCCGCTCATTATCAATAATGCGTTACAGGGAAAATCCCTTCCGGTATACGGTGATGGTAAGAATGTGCGCGACTGGCTTTATGTAGAAGATCACGCCAAAGCCATCGATATGGTACAGGAAAAGGGCAGGCTCTTTGAAACTTATAACGTAGGCGGCCATAATGAAAAACAGAATATCGAGATCATCCATATCATTCTGGAAACCTTACAGGAGATGTTAGCGGATGATGATCCGCGGAAAGCGCTTGTGAGCAAAGATCTCATTACTTATGTGGAAGACAGGAAAGGACATGACAGGCGTTATGCTATCGCGCCGGATAAGATTAAAAGCGAGATCGGCTGGGAGCCGGAGACAATGTTCAAAGAGGGCATCAGGCGTACTATCAAATGGTACTTTGAACACGAAGAGTGGATGAAAAATGTGACAAGCGGCGATTATCAGAAATATTATGCCGAGATGTACCATACGAAATAAAGAAACAGAAATGAAGAAACAGTAATAGTAATAGAAGATTCCGGGAGGGAGAATTTCACGATGAAAGGCATTATTTTAGCAGGCGGTTCGGGCACCCGCTTATATCCGCTGACCAAGGCGATATCCAAGCAGATCATGCCCGTGTATGATAAACCGATGATCTATTATCCGTTATCAATTCTGATGCTGGCAGGGATCCGCGATATCCTTATCATTTCGACACCGCGTGATCTGCCGGTCTTTGAAGAACTGTTCGGAAGCGGTGAACAGCTTGGACTGCATATGGAATATGCGCTGCAGGAGACTCCGAGAGGACTGGCTGACGCCTTTATCATCGGGGCGGATTTTATCGGCAGCGACAATGTGGCGCTGATACTCGGCGATAATATTTTTTACGGACAGAGTTTTTCTAAAGTTCTGAAAGAAGTGGCTTCGAGAGAAAGCGGCGCGACGATCTTCGGTTATTATGTCAGGGATCCTAAAGAATACGGTGTTGTGGAATTTGACGAAAACGGTATGGCATTATCCATTGAAGAAAAACCGGAGCATCCGAAGAGTAATTACGCGGTACCGGGGCTTTATTTTTATGACAATGATGTCGTAAATATTGCGGCCAACGTCAAACCCTCGGTACGGGGAGAAATAGAGATCACCAGCGTGAACAATGAATATCTGCAAAGGGGCAGGCTGCGCGTGGAAACGCTGGGACGCGGTTTCGCATGGCTGGATACGGGGAATCATGATTCTCTTTTAGATGCGGCGGATTTCGTAGCGGCTTTCCAGAAACGGCAGGGACTTTATATCTCCTGTATTGAAGAAATCGCCTACAGGAGAGGTTTTATTGATAAGGAGCAGCTTTTGCGTCTGGCGGAGCCGCTTTTAAAAACGAACTATGGAAAATATCTGACAGAGGTTGCAAATGGACTCTAAAAAATTACGAAGGACACTGTTTATCGTTATCATGATGTTTTTCATGATAACGGTGGTGGTCATGGTCGCGAACTGGGAGATCGTACAGGAGAAGCTGGGAATTGACACAAAGACGCAGAGCGTCGAGCCTGTCATGGCGGAAACCGAAACCGAGGATAAGCAGATCGGCAGCGACTTGCATGCCTTTATGTACGACGAGACTTTTTTTGATTCGGATACGCATTATAAAAGTATAGAGACTTATTCCGGCAGGTCGGTTTCGCTCATCATGAGTTCCGTGGCCAAGGATCTGCGTATCATGGTGGTCAACAGCAGCGGTGCGCTGGTAAACGGCGTCCCTTTTTCCATAACGGTACAGGGTGTCGGCGAATATACGGATGACGATCAGGATGGCGTCATCTATATTGATAAACTCCGGGCTGGTGAATACAGCGTTTATATGAATGAAATAGAAGGTTACCGGGTACCGAATACCGTGACGACCATCAAGGTAAAACAGGATATCGAATACAGGGTGCTTGAGGATATCGAATATCTGATGCTGACAGAAAACGATATCGACGCTTCTAAAGAAGATACGGAAGAAAGAGGAGCCGAGCAGGATGCGGACGGTACGGAAAATACAGCCTTTGAGACATTGAGCGACAGTGTGAAAAAGGGTATCGACGTTTCCAAGTGGAACCAGACCATTGACTGGGAGGCGGTCAAAGAAGACGGCGTGGAATTTGCCATCATACGCTGCGGTTATCGCGGCTCGTCAAGCGGTTCCCTGATCATCGACCCGATGTATGAGCAGAATATAGAAGGGGCGATCGAGGCCGGGATACCGGTCGGCGTCTACTTCTTTACACAGGCGCTCAACGAAGTGGAGGCCGTGGAAGAGGCCAGTATGGTCATCAACCTGATCCGGAAATATGATGTGGATTATCCGGTCTTTCTGGACAGCGAGAGCGCCGGCGGAAACGGCAGGGCGGATTCTCTGACGGCGGCTGAGAGGACAAGTATCCACAAGGCATTTCTGGAAACCATTGCTTCGGCCGGATATGCGACCGGTATTTACGGTTCAACGAACTGGCTCAATGCCAGAGTACAGATGAAAGAACTTTCCAGTTATCACACATGGCTGGCGGAATATGCCGATATACCGACTTACGAGGAATACTATCATATGTGGCAGTATACCTCGAAAGGAACGATTGAGGGGATTTCTACCAATGTCGATCTGAATCTGTGCTATATGAATATTGATACGTCGATAGACCACTCGGCTGCATCCGGCGGCTATACGGGCGTCGTAAACGGCGATACCGGAAACGTACCGATAGAAAGCGGCGATTAGTGCGAAAGATTACAGGCTGAGAGAATGGAGGATTAAAATGGGAAAATTAACTGTGGAAACATGTGAAATAGATGGATTAAAAATTATAACTCCGGAGGTAAGATGGGATGAAAGAGGCTTTTTCATGGAATCTTATCAGTATGAGGACTTTAAGGCGGCGGGTATCGACAAGGTATTCGTACAGGATAACCAGTCTTCGTCCGTAAAAGGCGTCCTGCGCGGACTGCATTTTCAGATCCGGTATCCGCAGGATAAACTTGTCAGAGTACTGCAGGGCGAAGTATATGATGTGGCGGTCGATATCAGAAAAGGTTCTGCGAGTTACGGGAAGTGGTTCGGCGTACTGCTTTCTGCCGAAAATAAGAAGCAGTTCTTTATCCCCAAAGATTTTGCGCACGGTTTTCTGGTATTGTCCGATTATGCCGAATTTGCCTATAAATGTACGGACTTTTATCATCCCAATGATGAAGGCGGCATTCTCTGGAACGATCCGGATATCGGTATTAAGTGGCCGCTTGCAGAAGATGTAAAGCTGATCCAGTCCCAGAAAGATACACAGTGGGGAGGTATCAAAGAGTTTACCGAAAAATACCGGAAACAGGAATGAGGTTTTGGAAACGATGCAGAATAAAACCGGAAAAAAATTTTCTCTGCCGAAGCCCGCAGCTATTGTCATTTTCTGGGGGCTTGGTCTGATTCTGGCGGTGGTGCTCATTATGCACCACAATCCGCTGGCCGATCAGGTGACGGAGCGCATGAAAAAGGTCAGCGGCTGTGTGCTGATTACTTTTACCTGCGCTATTTTCGCGTTATTTTATGACAGACTGACAACGATCCCCATCGAGTTGTTCCAGAGTAGAAAATTAATATGGAAACTGGCCAAAAACGATTTCAAGACACGTTATGCCGGTTCCTATCTGGGGATTTTGTGGGCGATGGCGCAGCCGGTCGTTACTGTTGTCATGTACTGGATCGTTTTTGACAGAGTTTTTGATACCAGAAGCCAGCTGGTGGCCAGCGGTGTGGAAGTCCCTTACGTGCTTTATCTGACGGCCGGACTGGTGCCGTGGTTTTATTTTTCCGAGGCCATTACCCAGGGGACGATGGCTCTTCTGGAATATACGTATCTTGTTAAAAAAGTCGTTTTTAATATCAGTATCCTGCCGATCATCAAAGTAATAGCGGCAACTTTTATCCATCTGTTTTTCGTTGGTATCCTGTTGCTGGTGGCAGTCGGATACGGATATTATCCGACGGTCTATACGCTGCAGATATTCTATTACAGTTTCTGCCTGTTTCTTTTGGTCCTGGCCATGAGTTATTTTACATGCGCGCTTGTTGTATTTATCAGAGATTTACAACAGATCATCAACATCGCCCTGCAGATCGGTATGTGGGCAACGCCGATTTTATGGGATATTTCGATGCTTACGGATAATATGAAATCCCTGTTTAAACTAAATCCGCTGGTCTATATCGTCAACGGATACCGCAGCGCGATCTATGAGCAGGAATGGTTCTGGGAACATTTTTATTCTTCGACTTATTTCTGGATCTTTACGATCAGTATGTTCTGCATCGGTACGCTGCTGTTCAGAAAATTACGGGTGCATTTTGCGGACGTACTATAGATAGTATGAGGTGTGGTTATGGTAGACGACAAGATCGCGATACAGGTAAAAAATCTGGATAAAGTTTATAAATTGTATGATAAACCTTCCGACAGATTAAAAGAGACGCTGGGGATGGGGAGAAAGAAAAGGCACAGGGAGCACCATGCCCTGAAAGATATCAACCTCACGGTTCATCAGGGAGAGACGGTAGGTATCATCGGCACCAACGGTTCCGGCAAGTCCACGATCTTAAAGATCATCACCGGCGTGCTGAATCCGAGCGGCGGAGAGGTCATCGTCAATGGCCGCATTTCCGCGCTGTTGGAGCTGGGTGCCGGTTTTAACATGGAATATAACGGTATCGAGAATATTTATCTGAACGGAACGATGATCGGCTTTACGGAGAAAGAAATTGATGAAAAAATGAACGATATCCTTGAATTTGCCGATATCGGAGAATATGTCCATCAGCCGGTGAAAACTTATTCGAGCGGTATGTTTGTCAGGCTTGCTTTTGCGGTAGCCATCAATATTGAACCGGAGATCTTGATCGTAGATGAGGCGCTTTCGGTCGGCGACGTTTTTTTTCAGGCCAAATGTTATCATAAATTTGAAGAGTTTAAACAGATGGGTAAGACCATCCTTTTCGTCAGCCACGATCTGAGCAGTATCAGCAAGTACTGCGACCGGGTGATGCTCTTAAACCAGGGCGTGAAACTCGGAGAGGGAAAACCCAAGGAAATGATAGATGCCTATAAACAGGTGTTGGTGGGGCAGTATACGGTGGAAGATCCCGAAGAAAAAGAAGACAGTCTTTTAGATGATGAGCAGCTGCGCAGGCTGGCCGGAAACAAAGCCAAAGCGTCCGCACAGGCGGCGAATGTCAATCCCGAACTGCTGGAGTATGGTTCTAAGAAAGCGCTGATCACGGAATACTATATCATGGATGAAAAAAAGATAAAGACCTCGGCGATCCTCAAAGGGAGCACGTTCAGCATCCATATGAAAGTAGAAGTGGAAGAGGATATCGCGGCGCCTGTTTTTGCTTTTACCATTAAAAATATCAAAGGTACGGAGATCACCGGAACGAATACGATGTTTGAGAAAGCCTTTTTAGAGCCGGTCAAAGCGGGCGAGACAAAAGAAATTGTCTTTAGTCAGGAGATGAACCTGCAGGGCGGGGAGTACCTGCTCTCGCTTGGCGTAACAGGATATGAAGGCGATGATTTTACAGTGTACCACAGGCTGTATGATGTTTTGAACCTGACAGTCATATCCGATAAAAATACGGTCGGCTTTTATGATATGAACTCCAGGATTGAGATCAGATAACAGACAGGGGAATACTGGAAGAAAGATATGGTTATGGATATGGATGATTCTAAACAGTCTAAACAGTCTAAACAGATAGAAGAGATCGGTAAAATAAAACTGGATCTGACGCACTATCCGGGCGAGGATCTTTATTGTGACGGCGAGATCGAGGACGAACTGCTGGATATTGCCAGAAATTATTCGCAGGTGGAATATCCGCGTATCATAGAAGAAAGAAAACGCTGGGAGATTCTGTATCATTTATCGCCGCAGCGGGAGAATATCGTAGAGTGGCTGCCGCTTGATAAGAACATGAAGGTGCTGGAAGTCGGTTCCGGCTGCGGGGCGGTCACAGGCGTACTGGCTGAAAAAGCCGGCGAAGTGACCTGTATCGACCTGTCCAGAAAAAGAAGCATGATAAATGCCTACAGACATATGGACTGCGATAATGTGACAATACATGTCGGCAATTTTCAGGATATCGAACCGGATCTGCCGGACGATTATGATTATATCTGTCTGATCGGTGTATTTGAATATGGTCAGGCATATATTGATTCCGATACGCCCTATGAGGATTTTCTGCGTATTGTAGAGAAGCACAGGAAAAAAGACGGCCATATTGTGATCGCTATAGAAAACAAGCTGGGTTTAAAATATTGGGCAGGCTGTAAGGAAGACCATTTGGGAACGTGGTTTGAAGGACTGGAGGATTATCCAAAGGGGGGAGTTGTCAGGACTTTTACCAGAGACGGCCTCATAAAGATTGCCAGAAAATGCGGTTTTTCGGATATTTCTGTATATTATCCCTATCCTGACTATAAGTTCATGACCACGCTCTATTCGGATAAGCGGCTGCCGCGCAGGGGGGAGCTTTCTTTGAATCTGCGTAATTTTGACAGAGAGAGACTACAGTTATTTGATGAAAAGTCAGTGTTCGATACGCTGATCAAAGAAGGACAGTTTCCACTGTTTTCCAATTCCTATATGGTGATCCTTGGAGAAGAACCCACGGTTCAATATGTCAAATATTCCAATGACAGGGCGGATGAATTTAAAATAAAAACACTTGTTACTTCTGGAAAAGATCAGAATGCGGCCGGAGAGACTGTTAAAACAATAGAAAAACATGCGTTATCTAAAGGGGCGCAGACGCACATACGAAATATCCGGCATGCGTATGAGAAACTTTGCGGACGGTTTGATGATGGAAAGCTTATGATAAACCGCTGCGCTTTACGGCAGGAAGATGACGAAAATGTTTGTGCTGTTTTAGAATATCTGGAAGGGAGAACCTTAGAGGAACTTCTGGATGAGTGTCTGGAACGTAATGACATGGATAAATTTCATGCGTTATTTGATGAGTATCTACAGGCTGTTTCCTATCATGAGGATATGGCGGTCACGGACTATGATCTGATTTTTGCCAATATTCTGATAACGGATGATGGAAAGTGGCATGTGATCGACTATGAGTGGACTTTTGAGAAACAGGTGGATACGAAGGAAATTGCTTTTCGCGCAATCTACTGTTATTTATTAGAGAACGAAAAAAGAAATAAATTAAATCTTGACTTTATTTTACAACGTTTAGGCATTGCGGAATTGGATGCGGAACAGTACCGGCAGCAGGAAATGAAGTTTCAAAAGTATGTGACCGGCAAAAGAATGTCCATGGCGGAGATCAGAGATGCCATTGCACAGCCTGTATATGCCCTTGCCGATCTGCCGCTTTTACCGCCTGGGGCCAGATGGAAAGAAAGAGTGCAGATCTATGAGGATGTGGGAGAGGGTTTTACAGAAGAACGCTCTTATTATCCGGAGGGAGAGTCCTTATCGGAAGAAGCGGACGGGAAATGTCATTTGCAGCTTAGCGTAAAAGGCGGCAGAAAAGCCCTGCGCATTGATCCGTGCAGCGACTATTGTATTGTCCGTGTGGAAGAGATCAAATGGAATGATATCGTGCTTTTCGGGGAAGGAATAAAAGGAAAGACTGCGAAGAGTTCCCCAAAGGAAACACAGATAAAAATTACAGATGATATTTATACAAATGGCATCTGTATCGGCGAAGGTGTCTATGCTTTTGATACGGAAGATCCCAATATCACGATTATTTTGTCAGGACTTACGCAGCAGGCGGAAAATCTGCTGCGGGTCTGCATACAGGTGACGAGAATGCCTGGAGATACAATTCGGCGTATCACAAGTTTTGGGCGGAAGAGGAGATTGTTCTGAACTATGAAGAAAGAAGCGGCGTCCTATGACTGGACTGCTTATTACAAAGCAGCCTATGAGAAAGAAAAAAAACAGAATACAGCGACTGCCGGAAAAATAGCGGATGCGGAGGCGCGTGAGGCAGAGGCGTCTTTTAGACTGGAACGCATTCATAACAATGCGCTCTGGAAATTATCTGCGCCAATGCGGAAATGTTATCATGCGCTCGCCGGCAGGAGAAATGGTTCAGAAGCCGAATCGCCGGCAGGAAATACCGGCACAGAGATCCGTGCAGACAGTCTGCGGGAGGAAGGGCTGTATTATCAGGCGTATGCCGAGGAAGTTTTCCGACAGAAACACCCGTATCTGCAATGGATCGCCAGTCAGGAGGGGAGTGTAAAAGGCACACTGAAAGAACTTTCCAGAGGAACCCGCGCCGAAAAAAATGCGGCGGGCCGCTATATTGAAGGTTATCGGAAAATAGAGATACGCAACACCGATCTGTACGTTATAACGTGTGGACGCGGACTGATAAACACCAAGATAAGTGGAAAAGTTAAATCACTATTTAATAATAACGATGATTATCTTTTCGCCTATGCGGATGAAGATTATTATTGGGAGGATTTATCCCGGCGGATGCACCCCTGGTTTAAGCCCGGCTGGTCGCCGGATACGTTATTGTCTTTCTGCTATGTCGGTCATATGCTTATCGTGCGCAGGCCGGTATATGATGAGTTGATCGCGCAGGAGAAACTCTCACCGCTTTCTTATGCGGATTTTTACGATCTGGTTTTGCGTCTGGCGGAAAAGGCGGCGGAAAGCCGGAAAAAGATAGGCCACATAGAAGAGGTATTGTTTCATAACCGTTACGAGGCGGATTCCATGGGCCAGAAACGTATTGAGGATGCGAGGCAAAATGGCGAAGATGTTCTGGAAGTCGTGGAGGAACTTTTAGGCAGAGAGCTGGAACAGGGAAAGCATATGCCCGGTGCGGATGCCTCGTATCTGCCGGTGCGCAGAGCGGCTCTGCAAAGAAGAGGGATTCATGCGCATTTTGTGTCCGGGCAGTATCCGGATGTATATCATGTGGTCTATGATATGCCGAAACGCGGCATTGCGCTTTTACAGGCCGAAGCGGGGAATACAGAGGCCAGACGGAGTAATATGATATCAGTTGTTATTCCTTCCAAAGACCATCCGGATATTCTGGAAAGATGCCTGTCTTCTTTCCGGGAAAGAACGTCTTATGACAACTATGAATGGATCGTGGTCGATAACGGCAGCAACGATGAAAATAAAAAACGCATGGAAGCGCTGCATGATGAATATGGTTTTCTATACCTGTACCAGCCCATGGAATTTAACTTCTCCGCCATGTGCAATCTGGGAGCGGCCAGGGCCCAGGGAGAATATCTATTGTTATTAAATGATGATATCGAAATTCTTCACAGCGACTGGCTGCATATTATGGCCGGCGCGGCCGCACAGCCTCATATCGGTGCGGTAGGCGCCAAACTCTGGTATGCCGGAGGCAGTCTGATCCAGCATGTCGGCATCACCAATATGCAGATTGGCCCTTCTCATAAACTGGTCACTTATCCGGACGATAAGAACTATTATTACGGCCGTAATCAGGTGACTTATGATATGATAGGAGTAACGGCGGCCTGCCTGATGATCGAGAAAAGGAAGTTCATGGAAGTCGGCGGTCTGGATGAATCCATGAAGATTTCTTATAATGATGTCGATTTTTGCTATAAATTAAATCAAGCGGGATATTTTAATGTGCTGCGTAATGACGCCGTATTATATCATCATGAATCTTTCAGCAGAGGATTGGATGAAGAAGACGATGGAAAGTGGGAAAGGCTTCTTCTGGAGAAGGAAAGACTCTATAAGAAGCATCCGGGCATGGAAGGAAAGGATATTTTCTATCATAACAGCCTGATCGACAATGCGTCTCATTACGCATGTAATTTTAAATTTAATCATGAAGATAACTTAAAAACGATAACACCCCATTTTGAAAATGCAGGAAATCTTGCAGGGATGATGGAGGGTTTTTTGCAGCTTAATGTGGACAGAGCCGAAGAACAGCACAAGATCCACCGGGAGGAACCGGATATCATGTGGATCATGGGCTGGTGTTATATTCCAGGACAGGATAATGCAAAATATGAAAGAAACATAGTGCTGGAGCACGAAAACGGCACTTGCTGCAGGGCGTCGGTATTCCCCTGGTTTCGCAGGGATGCGATAGCCGTTTTGTCCGGACAGGTCAATATTTCACTCTCCGGCTTCGTTGTACGCATAAAGAAGGAAAAGTTGCAATCCGGGCTTTGGAGAGTCGGAATGATCGCGACAGACTCAGACAGCGGTCAAAGTTATCTGACATGGTCTGACAAGAAAATGAGCGTAAAATAAGACGAATAAGAATACGAACGATATTTTATTTGGAAAATTAAATTATTTCCGGTAAAAAAATGGCGACAACAAAATAAAGTATAATCGAAATTGATAAATGTGTTAAATCTAAATTTAATGCAATAAAAATGAATCTGGTTTTATTTTTCAACAGGAGGAAAAGAGGCTCATGGAAACCTATCAGGGGGAAGAAAAACAGCAGAATGACGGGCAGGAAAGTGAACAGATAGAAAGCACTCGTTATTATAAAGAGGCTTATGAAAGAGAGCGGGAAAAACGCGCGGTTCTGATTGCCAGACTGGCCGAGGCGGAAAGCCGGGCGGCGGACACAGAAGAAAAATTGAACCGTATCAGAAACAGCGTTTTCTGGAAAATGTCAAAACCCCTGCGCGGCGTGGTGCACTGGATGCAGAGGACCAAAGACCGTATCACCCGTTATGGAAATATAAAAGGAATTGCCAGAAAACTGGATGCCAAACGTATCGAAAAGATGGCCAGGACACAGCATGGTACGGCAAGCTTTCCGACACCGGAAGAGGCGGCCGGGCAAAGAACCACACAATTTTCCAGAGACATTAAGATCAGTATCCTCGTGCCTTTATATAATACGCCGAAAGAGTTTCTTGTGCAGGCCATTGATTCCGTACTGGCGCAGACTTATGAAAACTGGGAACTGTGTCTGGCCGATGGCTCGGATGCGGAACATGCTTATGTTGGAGAGGTATGCGGGGAGTATGTGTCAAAGGACGCGGCTTATGTCAAAGAGCATCCGGAGTTGGCGAAACTGGTAAAGACAGACAGCCGTATCCTTTACCGGAAATTAGAAAAAAACGGCGGCATATCAGAAAACACAAACCAGTGTCTGGCGATGGCGACGGGAGACTATATCGGCCTGTTCGATCATGACGATATTCTGCATCCGGCAGTTTTATACGAATATATGAAAGCCATCTGCGAACGCGGCGCGGATTATATTTATTGCGACGAATCGACTTTTCATGGTAACAGCATTGATAATATGATAACCCTGCATTTTAAACCCGATTTTGCCATTGATAATCTGCGCGCAAATAATTACATATGTCATTTTAGCGTATTTGACCGGAAATTATTGGAAGGAACACAGGTGTTCCGCTCGCAGTTTGACGGCAGTCAGGATCATGATATGATCCTGCGTCTGACAGCGCAGGCGAAGAATGTCGTGCATATTCCAAAGCTGATGTATTACTGGCGTTCCCATAAGGGCAGCGTTGCTTCTGACATCAATGCCAAGACCTATGCCATAGAGGCGGCCAAGGGAGCGGTGGCGGATCATCTGAAAAGTCAGGGATTTGAAAATTTTGAGATCACCTCCACCAAAGCCTTTGAAACGATTTTCCGCATCCGCTATGAAATTCAGGGGAATCCAAAAATATCAATTGTTATTCCAAATAAAGACCATGTGGAAGATTTACAGCGCTGCCTTACTTCTATTATGGAAAAAAGTTCGTATGATAATTATGAGATCATTATCGTGGAAAATAACAGTACCTCGAAAGAAATTTTTGATTATTACGAGAAACTGCGGGAACACACTTTTATCCGGGTGATAGAATATCAGGGGGAATTTAATTATTCCCGCATCAACAATCTGGGTGTGTCGAAAGCGGCCGGCGAGTATGTGCTGCTGCTCAATAATGATACGCAGGTCATTACGCTCGACTGGATGGAAGAACTTCTGATGTATGCGCAGCGGGCGGACGTCGGCGCGGCAGGAGCCAAACTCTACTATGCGGATAAGACCATCCAGCATGCGGGCGTGGTGATCGGGCTTGGAGCGCACAGGACTGCGGGACATACGCATTACCGGGTGAGCTGTAATAATCTGGGTTACATGGGAAGACTCTGTTATGCGCAAAACGTAACAGCTGTTACGGGAGCCTGCCTGATGGTAAAAAAAGAAATCTATGATAAACTTGGCGGACTGGATGAATCCTTTGCCGTATCGCTGAATGATGTGGATTTCTGTCTGCGGATAAGAGAGGCCGGATATCTGAATGTATTTACCCCTTTCGCGGAACTGTATCATTTTGAATCCATTTCCCGCGGGCTGGATGACAGCGGCGAGAAGGCGCAGCGCTACAATGAAGAGTCGGAACGTTTCCGGAAAAAATGGCGAAAAGTGCTGGAAACGGGCGATCCATATTACAATCCGAATTTTTCACTGGATAGAAGCGACTTTGCTTTGAAAATAAATTCATAATGTGATAAAATAACAGAAATAGGTTTTTATGGGAAATATATCCTGTTATCAATAAAAATATCATAATGGAGGGTAAAAAGAATGGGCTACAAAGAACAGTATGATTTCTGGCTTGAGGATTCCTATTTTGACGAGGCGACGAAAAAGGAATTGCAGAGTATCAGCGGAAATGAGAAGGAGATCGAAGACCGTTTCTACAAGGATCTGGCATTTGGCACAGGCGGATTAAGAGGCGTGATCGGCGCGGGTACGAACCGCATGAACATTTACACAGTCCGTAAAGCAACACAGGGACTGGCTAATTACATTAAGAAGCAGGGCGGAGAAGCCAAGGGTGTGGCGATCGCTTACGATTCCAGAAGAAAATCTCCCGAATTTGCCGATGAGGCGGCGCTTTGTCTGGCGGCTAACGGCATTAAGGCATATGTCTTCGATTCCTTAAGACCGACGCCGGAGCTTTCTTTTGCGCTGCGTGAGCTCGGCTGTATCTCCGGTATCGTCATCACGGCGAGCCACAATCCGCCGGAATACAACGGCTATAAATGCTATTGGGAAGACGGCGCGCAGGTAACGGCGCCGAGAGATAAAGAGATCATCACGGAAGTCAATAACGTGACAGATTACCATACGGTTAAGACAATGGAGAAATCTGAGGCCATCAAAGCCGGTCTGTATCAGGTGATCGGCAGAGAGATCGACGATAAATATATGGTGGAACTGAAAAAACAGATCATCCATCCGGAGATCATCAAAGAAGTCGCGGGTGATATGAAAATTGTGTATTCACCGTTTAACGGCACCGGCAATCTGCCTGTCAGAAGGATTTTAGAAGAGATCGGCTTTGAAAATGTATATGTCGTACCGGAGCAGGAGATGCCGGATCCCGACTTTACGACACTGGAATATCCGAACCCGGAAGACCCCAAGGCATTTACGCTGGCACTGGCTCTGGCGAAAGAAAAAAATGCGGATATCGTGCTGGCGACAGACCCCGATGCGGACAGGCTCGGAATCTATGCACTGGATACGAAGAGCGGCGAATATGTTCCGTTTACCGGTAACATGTCCGGTATGCTGATCGCAGAATATATTTTGCGGGAAAGAACAGCGACCGGCACAATGCCTGCTGATCCGGCGCTTGTTACTACAATTGTTACGACGAATATGGCAAGAGCGATTACCGAAGATTATAAAGTCAGATTTATCGAAGTCCTGACAGGATTTAAATATATCGGCGAGCAGATCAAATGGTTCGAGGAATCCGGTTCCAATCATTATGTATTCGGCCTCGAAGAAAGTTACGGTTGTCTGGCCGGTACACATGCCAGAGATAAGGACGCTGTTGTAGCGGTCATGTGCCTGTGCGAGATGGCGGCATGGTGTAAGAAAAACGGCAAGACCGTATGGGATCAGATGATAACTTTATATGAGAAATACGGTTATTTCAAAGAAAGCCAGTATTCCATCACCATGAAAGGTATCGACGGCGCGAAACAGATCGAAGAAATTATGAATAAATTAAGGAACGATCCGCCGAAGAACTTCGGTGAATTAAAGGTAAAAGAGTTCAGAGATTATGATACGGGCAAGACGCTGAATCTGGAGACCGGTGCACAGGGAAAGACCGGACTGCCGCAGTCTAACGTATTGTACTTTGATCTGACCAATGATTCCTGGTGCTGTGCGCGTCCGTCCGGAACAGAACCGAAGATCAAGTTCTACATGGGCGTAAAAGGCACGAGTCTGACAGACGCCGAGGAGAAACTGGCCAGACTGACAGAAGATTTAAAAGCATATTTATAGAATAATACAGTATTTATGGCGGAATCGTCCTGTGTTTCAGGACGGTTCCGACGTTTATTATGCGCAGGGAAAAACTTTCCTGCCCGATTGTTAAACAGTGACAGCATAAGACCAACGGGGAGAATGCAGAGCATAAAATGAGTATCCTGAACCTGAACAATCTTAAAAAAACCGTGCGTTATTTAAAGAAAAACGGTATCGGTCATACCTTTTATGCAGCCAGGGAGCGCATGGAGGAAGAGAGACGTGCGGATTATCTTTACAGGGAACCGAAAGAGGATGTTCTGGCCGCACAGAGAGAGAAGAGCCGGCAATATTCTTACCGGTTCAGCATTGTGGTGCCGGCCTATGAAACGAAAGCGGAATTTTTGCGGGAGATGATAGATTCCGTCAGAAGGCAGAGTTATGAGAACTGGGAACTGGTCATAGCGGATGCCGGAAAGAGCCGGCATGTGGAGGAAATCGTAGAGACATACCGGAAAATGGAAGGTGAGAGCAGGATACGGTATATTCGTCTGCCGGAGAATAAGGGCATTTCAGAAAATACCAATGCGGCGGTCGCACAGACGCACGGGGATTATATCGGTTTACTGGATCATGACGACCTGCTTACACCGGACGCGCTGTATGAAATGGCGGCTCTTATCAAAGAAGCCGGGGAAAATGGACAAGCGCCTGTTATGTTATATTCGGACGAAGATAAATATGAAAATAACGGATGTTACGAGCATCCGAACAGGAAATATAAATTTAATCTTGATTTAATATTATCGAACAATTACATATGTCATTTTATGATCCTGAAAGCTGACGTACTCAAAGAACTGAAACTGCGCGGACGTTTTGACGGCGCGCAGGACTATGATCTGGTTCTGCGGACCGTTGCCAGGCTTCTTGGTGAAATACCGGCCTGGAAATTGCCGGAGCGCATCCTTCATGTGCCGAAAGTATTATATCACTGGCGCTGTCATGAAGATTCCACGGCGGCTAATACGGCAAGTAAAAGTTATGCCTATGAAGCGGGGAAAGCCGCTCTGGAAGAATTTTGTAAGACACAGGGCTGGCAGGTGGAAGTCACCCATTCCCTGCACCTTGGATTTTATCAGATCACCTATCGGCCCGATATTTTTACGTTACGGCCGGAAGTTGGGATCATCGGCGGCAGGATCTTAAATAACAAAAATAAAATAACGGCTGGTATATATGATGAAAACGGCGTCTGTCTTTATCAGGGACTTCACCGGGAATACAGCGGCGGTGCCACGCATAAAGCGGCGCTCATGCAGGATGGCGCGGCGGTGGATATCCGTTGTATGAGAGTGTGTGCAAAACTGCAGCCGGTATTTGCAGAAATAACAGGTGTTCCTTATAGGGAACAGGGAAAATGGAAACTGGCGGATATTTCCGCCATAAACTGTGACGAAGAAGGATACCGCAAGCTCAGCATGACGCTTGGCAGGGCGGCCCGTGCCATGGGGTATCTGGTCGTGTGGGATCCGCAGATCACAATAAAAGGGGAGATATGATACCTTGATAAAAACAACTGTTATCATACCGAATTATAATGGCATAGAGTATCTGGAAAACTGTCTGCGCTCTCTGGAAAAAGAAGAAGCGCATATTATCGTGGTGGATAATGCCTCGACAGACGGCAGTTTTGAGATGATTGCCGGGAAATTTCCAGCGGTCAGAACAATCCGCATGAAGGAAAACACAGGTTTTTGCAGGGCGGTCAATGCCGGGATAGCGGTATCGACTACCAAGTATGTCATTTTCTTAAATAATGATACCATAGTAGAAGAAGGTTTCGTACAGGAACTGGAACAGGTGATGGAGCAGGATAAGAAATTATTCTCCGCCTCCGCCAAGATGATCTCCATGCAGGATAAAGAAAAGATAGACGATGCGGGAGATCTTTACTGCGCTCTCGGCTGGGCCTTCGCCATTGGTAAGGGAAAACCGGAGAAAAAGTATACGAAAAGCTATCGTATCTTTGCCTCCTGCGGCGGTGCGTCTATTTATCGCCGGAGTGTCTTTAAGCAGATCGGCGCTCTGGACGAAAATCATTTTGCCTATCTGGAAGATATCGATCTGGGCTACCGTGCCCGGATATACGGATACCACAGCCTTTTCGTGCCCGCCGCCCGCGTTTACCATGCCGGCAGCGCGGCCTCCGGCTCCCGCTATAATACCTTTAAGACCGACCTTGCCTCCCGTAACAGTATCTACCTAATATATAAGAACATGCCCTTTGTCCAGATCATCATCAACCTTCCGTTTCTGATATTAGGTTTTGCCATAAAGACTCTGTTTTTCACCTGTAAAGGTATGGGCTCCGCCTATATCAAGGGTTTGTATAACGGCTTTCGTTTAAGCGCCTCCCCGGAGGGCAGACAAAATAAAGTCCGTTTTACCCCCCGTCGTTTTTTTACATACTGTTATATTCAGCTTATGTTGTGGTTTAATATTATCCGTCGTTTCTGCTAAGCGGCAGCGCGGCGACGAGGGGAAGTCAACTTTCGCCGGCGGACTGTGGCCCTGCCCTGCGGCGAGTTGACACTTTCCCTCGAATATTGTACTATAAAACACAATAAGGCCGATCATAATAAGACTGAAAACAGGCGCAGATCATCACATGATGCCCCGGCTTTTGCCGGAATGAGAGATGAATTTATGATAAAAGATAATCAGAAATATTTTAACAGACTGCACATTATAATAGACGCGCTTGTAATAGCCGCGTCTTATCTGCTTGCCTGGTATTTGAAATTCGTCGGGCCTTTTTCCGACAGCGATCCCGCGATAGGTGCGCTGGAGTGGCAGACATATTTTGAACTGCTTTATTTTATCGTGCCCGGATATCTGATTCTCTACTATTATTTTAATCTGTATACGCCCAAGCGGGCCACTGTCCATAAATATGAAATATTAAATATTTTCCAGGCCAATACAGTGGGTCTGATCCTGCTCATGGCCGGCTGGTATGCGGTCAAGCAGATTCATTTCTCGCGTACTATGATGGCTATGTTTTATGTGATAAACATCATACTCTCGACGATCAGCCGTTCCCTGATCCGCTCCCTTCTCCAGTATTTTCGCAAAAAAGGCTATAATTTAAAATACATCCTTCTGGTCGGTTATTCCCGCGCAACGGAAGAATATATCAACAGGATCAATTCCAATCCCCAGTGGGGATATGTCGTGCGAGGTATTCTGGATGATGCGGTACCGAGAGGGACTGTTTATAAAGGGGTCAAGGTCATCGGCTCCATAGCCAACCTGCTTTATATCCTGCCGGAAAATAAACTTGACGAAATTGCGATAACATTATCTCTGAATGATTATGACAAACTGGAGCATATCGTGGATCAGTGTGAAAAATCGGGTGTGCATACCAAGTTTATTCCCGATTATAACAGCCTGTTTCCAAGCCGTCCTTATACGGAAGACCTTATGGGACTTGCCGTTGTCAATATCCGGTATGTGCCGCTTACCAATACGCTCAACTGGGTGATGAAGCGGATCGTGGATATCGTTGTCTCTTTAGTCGGTGCCATTGTCTTCTCCCCGGTCATGCTGGTGGCGGCGATCGCCATCAAATGTACGAGCAGAGGGCCGGTCATTTTTAAACAGGAACGCATCGGTCTGCATAACAAGCCTTTTGAAATGTATAAATTCAGAACAATGGAAGTCCAGAAACCCGGTACGGAGAAAAAAGGCTGGACGGTCAAGGACGATCCCCGTGTGACGAAAGTCGGAAAACTCCTGCGCAAGACGAGCATGGATGAACTGCCTCAGCTTTTCAATATCTTAAAGGGGGATATGAGCGTAGTGGGGCCGAGGCCCGAAAGACCGCAGTTTGTAGAAAAATTCAAAGAAGAGATACCAAGATATATGGTAAAACATCAGGTCAGACCGGGACTTACCGGCTGGGCGCAGATCAACGGATATCGCGGAGATACCTCTATCAAGCGCCGGATTGAATGTGATATTTTTTATATTGAGAACTGGACGATGTCTTTCGATATCAAAATTATGTTTTTGACGATATTTAAAGGCTTTATAAATAAAAACGCTTATTAAAGTCATACTATTTTGAGAGATAAAAATATTAAGAATTTCTAAAGACTTGTTGAATATCGCGGAAGAATATTGCATTTTTAACAAGATGTAGTATAATCGTATAAGGTACTTGCGTTATTTTGTGATTGGAAACAGGATAATGTGTGTAAAAGTGCGTAATACGAAAACAGGGAATCAAGGGAGTACATGGTATGACAAAGAAAAGTAGAGATGCTTATGACGAAAGAAGACCTGCTAAAAAGTCTTCCGGTTCTTCTCACAGATCATCCTCCTCAAGATATGATGATGATATAGAGAGAAGTCCAAAGAAAAAGAAGTCTTCCGGCAAGAAGTCAAGTAAGAAAGAGCAGGCTAAGAAAAAGAGAAGAAGGATCATTTTATTTATTTTAGAAATTTTTGTACTGGTGATCATGGTCATGGTGCTTTATATTGTTCTGACAGGTGAAAAGACCGGGCATTACGACATACAGGAAGATGAGATCATCATTAATGAAGAAGTAAAACAGGCGGAAACGGAGAAGGGCGAAGAAGGCGGCCCGACATACCGGAATATTGCCCTGTTCGGCGTTGACTCCACGACAGGCGCTCTGACCAAGAATACACGAAGCGATACGATCATGATCGCCTCCATCAATCAGGAGACGGGAGAGTGTAAACTGGTATCCGTATATCGTGATACGTATCTGAATCTGAGCAATGATTCTTATAATAAATGTAATTCGGCTTATGCAAAAGGCGGCCCGGCCATGGCCATCAGTATGTTGAATATGAATATGGACCTGGATATCAAAGAATTTGTTACCGTAGGTTTTGCCGGTCTGACCGATACCATTGATGCGCTCGGAGGCGTTTATATCGATGTGGACAGTGCCGAGATCAATCACTTGAATAACTATCAGTTATGTATCGCGGAGGATCTGAAACGTTCCTATACACCGGTTGCCAATACCGGGTATCAGCTTCTGGATGGATTACAGGCTACCGGTTACTGCCGTATCCGTTATACAGCCGGAGACGACTTTAAACGTGCGGAACGCCAGAGAGAAGTGTTGAGCGCCGTAGCAGATCAGGCCAAGAAAGCCTCTCCTGCAGCACTTGGACAGATTGCCAACAATGTATTTGAAGAAGTTTATACTTCCCTTGATCTGGCGGAGATCGTAGAACTTTTAGGAGACGTTGCCAAATATAATATCACAGAAACAGCCGGATTCCCGACTGAGGAATACAGAAAGACCGGCACCATTGGTTCAAAAGGTTCCTGTGTTGTTCCCACGGATCTGGAACAGAACGTAAAATGGCTGCATCAGTTCTTATTTAATGATTATGACTATGAGCCGTCAAGTACTGTAAAGGAATGCAGCGACAAGATTGCTGAAGATACGAGCGGTTACTCATTACATTAAATAACATTCGATATAGAAAAGCGGAAGGGCCCGGCGTGCAGGCCCTTTCCTGCTATTGTGGGGGAAATTGACAGTGGAGAGAGTGGATGTTATCATCCCGACTTATAAGCCGGACTGGAGATTTTTGGATCTGATGGAAAAGCTGGCGCGTCAGTCGGTGCCGGTTCACCGGATCATCATCATGAATACGGAGCAGAAATATTTTGACAGACTGGTCTATGGAACGCCTTTTGCCAAGAAATATCATAATGTGCTGGTCAGGCATCTTTCCAAACGGGAATTTGACCATGGACGTACAAGGAATAACGGCGTGCGCCTTTCGGATGCGGAAGTTTTTATCATGATGACGCAGGATGCCGTTCCGGCGGATGAGTTTCTGGTGGAGGAACTGTTAAAGGGACTGAAAAGTGGGAATGTGGCGGCTGCCTATGCCAGACAGATTGCGCAGGAGGCAAGTTCCGAGGTGGAGAAGTTTACAAGAAACTTCAATTATCCGGACGAACCGAGGGTCAAAACAATAGCCGATGTTGAGAAAATGGGGATCAAAGCCTTTTTCTGCTCTAATGTGTGCGCGGCGTACAAAAGGGATATTTTTGATTCATTGGGCGGTTTTATCAAACATACCATATTTAATGAGGATATGATCTATGCGGCCGGTGCCCTGCGGGCCGGTTACGGTATTGCCTATCAGCCGGAGGCCAGAGTGTATCATTCTCATGATTACGGCAATAAAGAACAGTTTCACCGATATTTTGATCTGGGCGTTTCCCAGACCGACCACCCGGAGGTCTTCGAGGGGATTCCTTCTGAATCGGAAGGAGCCAGACTGGTAAAGCTGACAATTGAGCACCTGCGTGAAAATAAGATGCAGTCGCAAATACCAGGCGTTATTTTAAATAATGCCTTTAAATACTTGGGCTATCTTCTGGGCAGAAATTACAGGAAACTGCCGCGGAAGATCATTTTGAAGTGTACATCCAATAAAGATTATTGGGATTAGGACACATAGCGGATTGGAAAAGATTACGGGAGGATATTTATTCATGTGTGGAATCGTAGGATATATCGGAACCAGGCAGGCTTCGCCCATTATTCTGGATGGTCTGTCCAAACTGGAATACAGAGGATATGACTCGGCGGGCATGGCGATTTATGATGGAGAAAAGATCAATATCCAGAAATCCGTAGGCCGTCTGAAAGTGTTGGAAAATCTGACGCATGGCGGCGAGAGTATGCCCGGTGTGTGCGGAATCGGTCATACGAGGTGGGCAACGCACGGCGCGCCGAGCGATACCAACGCGCATCCGCATTTTAACACAGCGGAGACCATCGCGGTCGTACATAACGGTATTATCGAGAATTATATCCAGTTGCGTAAAAAAATGACGCAGAAGGGTTACCAGTTCGTATCAGAGACGGATACAGAAGTACTGGCGCACCTTCTGGACTACTATTATAAGGGGAATCCTCTGGAGGCTGTTACCAAAGTCCTGCACCGCGTGGAGGGCTCCTATGCGCTGGGAATTGTCTTTGCAGACTGTCCGGATCAGATTTTTGCGGCCAGAAAAGACTCTCCGCTCATCGTGGGGCAAAATGCCGATGGCTGTTTTATCGCTTCTGATGTGCCGGCTATTTTAAAATATACCAGAAAAGTATATTATGTGGATAATTATGAGGTAGTAAGACTGCGTGCCGATCACATGCACTTTTATACAGTAGATGAAGAAGAGATCGGCAAAGAGCCGGTCACTATAGAGTGGGATGCCAATGCCGCGGAAAAAGCGGGTTATGAGCATTTTATGTTAAAAGAGATGTATGAACAGCCGAAAACAGTCTCTGACACATTGACCCCTAGAGTCAAAAATAATGACGTCGTTATTGAAGAACTGAATATGACGGATGACGAATTGAAGGCCGTGAGCAAGATCCATATCGTGGCCTGTGGTTCTGCATACCATGCGGGCATGACCGGGAAATATGTTTTAGAGGGGCTGGCCAGAATACCGGTGGAAGTCGATCTGGCTTCGGAGTTTCGTTACCGTAACCCCATTCTGGAAGAGAATGCGCTTGTCATCGTCATCAGCCAGTCGGGAGAGACTGCGGATACACTGGCCGCCCTGCGCGAAGCCAAGGCTAAAGGTATCAGAGTGCTGGGTATCGTCAATGTCGTAGGCAGTTCCATCGCCAGAGAGGCCGATAATGTCATGTATACATGGGCCGGCCCGGAGATCGCCGTTGCCACGACGAAAGCATACAGCGCACAGTTGATAGCGCTTTATCTGCTGAGTATGAAGTTCGGAAAAGCCAGAGAAAAAATAACGAATGATATGTTTAAAAGCCTGCTTGCCGACTTAAAGCGTCTGCCCGATCAGATTGAATTATTATTAAATAATAAGTTGAAAATTCAGAAATTTGCCAACCGTTATATCGGTGCCAGAGATATATTTTTTATCGGCAGGGGTATTGACTATGCAATCTCTCTGGAAGGGTCGTTGAAATTAAAAGAAATCTCCTATATTCATTCAGAAGCCTATGCAGCGGGAGAATTAAAACACGGTACGATTTCCCTGATAGAAGAGGGAACACTGGTGGCGGCAGTTTCCACACAGCCCGATCTGTATGCGAAAACGATAAGCAATATGGTGGAAGTGAAAGCAAGAGGCGCTTTTGTACTGGCAGTTACCTGCGAAGGCAACAAGGAAATTGAAAAAGCGGCCGATTATGTCATCTATATTCCGGAAACAAATCCATATTTTGCCAATTCGTTAGCCATCATTCCTCTGCAGTTATTCGGCTATTATGTAGCGGTCGGTAAAGGGTGTGATGTGGATAAACCGAGAAATCTGGCCAAATCGGTTACTGTGGAATAAAACTTGCGACCGGAAAACACAAAAAAGAAAAAATTTTATCACACTTTGTACACAATTGGCAGGTATACTGTGTTCATAGTTAAGAATTAAGTGTGAAACGAATGAAAGGGGTCGTTAGTATGTATGGAGATAATTATCCGAATGAATATCAGTCGGATCAGATGAAAGGAAAAACAGAAACCGAAGTTTCTACTGCCGGTGGCAGATTCAGTTCACAGAATCCGCAGGATACCCGCGCGAATACGCAAAGTGCAGGAACGCGCTATGGTGCGGATGGAAATTATGGATATAGCGGGGCATACCGGAATACGGCACAGGGCACGTCTTCCTATGCGCATAACAGCACTTATGGAAACTCGGCAGGCAGTTATCAGTACAGCAGTACCTACCCGGTTCAGTACGGACAGCCGCCCAAAGAAAAGAAAAAGAAAGAAAACACCAGTTATTTTAAAAAGGCTCTTGTCTGTGTTTCCCTGGGACTGTTCTTTGGTATCTGTGCGGGTCTGGGATTTTATGCGGTAGCGGCATCTACGGGTATGCTGGCACAGAATGCGCAGAACACACAGAATACGGAGATCGTTACCAGTCAGGCGGCAGTCGGAGACGTGCTGGAAGAGGCGGAAGAACTGGCGGTTGAAACGACAGAACAGATGGAGGAAACGATTGATAAAACAGAAACGGTACATGCTGTCGTATCGGATGTATCGGAAGTAGTCACAGCCGTTATGCCGGCAGTTGTTTCCATTAATAATACGTATACAGAGACCATGTCCTATTTCGGGCAGGCGATGACCAGCGAAGCGGTAGCGAGCGGCTCCGGTATTATCGTCGGCAAAAATGACACGGAACTGTTGATCGTGACCAATTACCATGTGATAGAGGATGCGGATTCATTAAGTGTCCAGTTCGTGGAAGGCAGCGAAATGGAGGCTTCTGTCAAGGGTACGGACGCAGAAATGGATTTGGCGGTATTGGCCGTACCGTTAGAGAATATTTTAAATTCCACGTTGGATCAGATCGCGATCGCCACTTTGGGTGATTCTGACGCCTTGAAAGTCGGCGAGCCGGCCATTGCGATCGGTAACTCGCTTGGTTACGGACAGTCTGTTACGACAGGTGTCATCAGTGCGCTTAACAGGGATATGGAACTTTCGGATGGCAGTACCGGAACTTTCATCCAGACAGATGCGGCCATTAATCCGGGCAATTCCGGCGGTGCGCTTTTGAATATGAAAGGTGAAGTTATTGGTATCAATTCCAATAAGATCGGCGGAAGTGTTATCGAGGGTATGGGATATGCCATCCCAATTTCGGCAGCCAGTCCGATCATAGCGGATCTGATGTTGCGAGAGACCAAGAATAAAGTGGCGGAAGACGAAAGAGGATTCCTTGGTATCTCCGGTATCAGCGTAACATCGGATGTATCAGAAACTTATGGTATGCCGGCAGGCGTATACATCTCACAGGTATATGAGGGCACGGCGGCGGAGGCGGCCGGACTGCAGAGAGGTGATATCATTACTTCTTTTGACGGCATAAAAGTGACGTCTATGGACGATCTGCAAAGACTTCTGGAATACTATGCCAAGGGCGATACAGTAGATATAACCATTATGACAGTCGGCAACGGCGGCTATCGCACCAAGACAGTCAGCATTACTCTGGGAAACAAGGCCCAGCAGTAGTACGCGGGAAAATTAATTAATAACGAATGATATTTAATTATATAAAAACGCGGTCAGATAGGAAAAAGACCCGGTGCAGACAGATATCTGTGCCGGGTTTGTTTGTCCCTATTTTTGTGCAATAGAAAAAGGGCAGTAAAAAAGCGGAAGTTATTGCGGTTGCATATTAAAGGAAATACAGATATAATAAAATATGTGTAAAAATTGCCGCCGTATGGCGGTGATCGTAAGAACATTCTGTATTTTCGCAGACTGAGAGAAAGGCACGGGTACCTATATGAATGACGATGAAAGAAAAGATCAGGATAAGACAAGTGAAAATTCCTGGGATTTCAGAGAGTTGGATGATGTAAACGAAGAAAAGGAAAAATTACTGGCAGGGAATACGACCGCGGAAGAGAAAAAAGAGGATAAGCAGGATGATTATGAAGAAGTCTGCTTTATCTGTAGACGCCCCGAAAGCAAGGCGGGCAAGATGTTCAAACTGCCGAACCATATCTGCGTCTGCAACGACTGTATGCATAAAACGATGGACACTGTCAGCCAGTTCGATTATCAGGGGATGCTCAACCATCCGGGTACGCCAAACGGCAATATGACGGATTTTAACAACGGCAATGGGTTTCCCAATATCAGTTTCGTGAATCTGGCCGATCTGCAGGGAGATGGCGGTATCCCCAACAAGCAGAAGATAAAGAAAAAAAAGAAGGCCGAAGGTGCTTCTCCCGTCATTGATATTAAAAATATCATGCCGCCGCATAAGATCAAAGCCAAACTGGATGACTATGTAGTCGGGCAGGAACATGCCAAAAAGGTGATGTCCGTGGCTGTCTATAATCATTATAAAAGAGTTGCGACCGGCACAATGGACGAGATTGAAATAGAAAAATCCAATATGTTGATGATCGGGCCGACTGGATGCGGGAAAACCTATCTTGTAAAAACACTGGCCAGACTCCTGGATGTACCGTTAGCAATTGCGGACGCCACTTCCCTGACAGAAGCCGGCTATATCGGAGACGATATCGAAAGCGTTGTTTCCAAACTGCTTGCGGCTGCCGATAATGATGTGGAGAGAGCCGAAGAAGGTATCATCTTTATTGACGAAATTGACAAGATCGCCAAGAAGAAAAATAACAATTCCAGAGATGTCAGCGGAGAGTCCGTACAGCAGGGAATGCTGAAACTCTTAGAGGGTGCGGAAGTAGAGGTGCCGGTCGGCGCCAATTCCAAGAACGCCATGGTGCCGCTTGCTACTGTGAATACCAGAAATATCCTCTTTATCTGCGGTGGCGCTTTCCCGGATCTGGACGATATCATCAAACAGCGTCTGAATAAACAGACATCAATGGGTTACAATGCTGAATTACGTGATAAATATGATAAAGAGAAGAATATTTTAAGTAAAGTGACTGTTGAAGATATCCGGAAATTCGGGATGATCCCTGAGTTTATCGGACGTCTGCCCATTATTTTTACCTTGGAAGGGCTGACCAAGGAAATGATGGTCAAGATACTGCGCGAGCCGCGTAACGCAATTTTAAAACAGTATCAGAAACTGCTGGAACTGGACGAGGTGAAACTGGAATTTGACGATGGCGCGTTAGAGGCTATTGCGGAGAAGGCGCTGGAAAAGGATACCGGAGCCAGAGCGCTGCGGGCCATCATCGAAGAGTTTATGCTGGATATCATGTATGAGATCCCCAAGGATGATAATATCGGCAGGATCACGATAACCAGAGAGTATATCGAGGGAACCGGCGGGCCGGTCATTGATATCAGGAGCAACAGTCTGGAGGATCCCGATACTCTGCGGGTGATAAAAGAATAAACAGCAGGCAGGGATGTGCATATCATATAATAAGCAAAGAACGCGAAAGAGCGGATATGATATGACATGTAAAGAAAGAATCCTTTCTAATGACTATGCAGACCTTATTATAGATTATGTGCTGCCTGAAGAAGCACTGGCCAGACAGGAAGTCGATTATTGCTTTCGGGCGATAGATGAAGAATTTGGAATAGCCTATGTGAACAGGGATGAAATACCGCCGCTTTCGGTGGGGGTCTATACCTATTCTTCCATTCCGAACCTCTATGGACTGATGCAGACGTTTCAGGCGGAAAATCTGGTGGAGATGGGGAATTTACGTATGCAGTCTCCGCCGCTTTCCCTGCAGGGGCGCGGGGTGATAATTGGTTTTGTTGATACGGGGATCCGTTATAATTTAGATGCTTTTAAGGACGAAAACGGTAACAGCCGCATTTTATCCATCTGGGATCAGACGATTCAGACCGGAGCGCCGCCGGAAGATTTTTTATATGGAACGGAATATACGAGAGAAGAAATAAACAGGGCGCTGTACAGCGGTGAACCGCTCAGTATCGTGCCGACGACGGATGAAAACGGCCACGGTACGGCGATGGCTTCTGCGGCGGCCGGCAGCGTTTTGAACGAAGGACTGACTTTTCGCGGGGCCGCTCCGCAGGCGGATATTGCGGTCGTGAAATTAAAAGGGGCCAAACAGTATCTGCGGGAGTACTACCTGATCGCTGATGATGCGGTCGCTTATCAGGAAAATGATATCATGGAAGGCGTGAGATATCTTGAACGCATGGCGATCGTGTTTGAACGGCCGGTTGTCATCGTACTGGGGACTGGTACGAATATGGGCGATCATGCGGGCAATTCACCGCTTGCTTCTTATCTGGACAGGATTGCCGCCAAAAGAAGCAGGGCCGTCGTTGTCTGCGGCGGGAACGAGGGCGATAAGGAGCATCATTACAGCGCGTCCATACCCGAACAGATTGAGATGCGCGTAGCTGAAAATACCAGTGGTTTTTGCATGGAATTATGGGGAAATCGTATTGATATCTATAGCGTTGTCCTGCGCACACCGGGCGGAGAGATGACATCCGCCATTGATTTCCGTAACGGCCCGGATAATACGCATGCCTTTTTATTTGACAGAACAAGGATTTATACGGGACTTTCCCTGGTGGAGAAACGCTCCGGTAATGAACTGATCTTTTTCCGCTTTGAGAATCCGACTCCCGGGATCTGGAGTATCATGGTACGTCCTTCCGAGCAGGAAAGACTGCGCGGGTCGGGACAATTCCATATATGGCTGCCGATCACCTCTTTTATCGGCGGTGCGGTAACGTTTCTGGAACCGGATCCGGATGTTACGCTGACGGAACCTTCCAACGCGGAGCACGTCATTACCGTTTCGACTTATAACGGTCAGACAGGGAGCTGGTTTTCGGAATCGGGAAGAGGATTTACGGTAAATGACAGCATCAAGCCCGATCTGGCGGCGCCCGGCGTACAGGTCTCTACAATTCTGGGGAACCGCACGGGTTCCAGTATGGCGGCGGCTCTTTCAGCAGGCTGTGTCGCGCAGTTCATGGAATGGGCGGTCGTAAACGGCTATGCGCCTTATGGCGAGAGCAGGGCGATCAAGAGCCATCTGATCCGCGGGGCCGTCCGTGAAAATACCATTACCTACCCGGACAGGAGATGGGGGTACGGAAAATTAAATATCAGCGGCACGTTTGAATCGCTGGCGAGGATATAGGTTTTATACTGTATTAGGTAATTGCGAAAC
The DNA here is from genome assembly GCA_023663085.1 of Ruminococcus sp. GTDB lineage: Bacteria > Bacillota > Clostridia > Lachnospirales > Lachnospiraceae > UBA3282. Next base: position 61,178 of record JAMPIB010000015.1, read on the forward strand.
TCACTCCGTTCGTTTGCAATCTTAAACGAAAACAGGCAGGGATTCGTGCTAAGCCACGAATCCTCAGATGAAACAGCGA
>JAMPIB010000016.1:0-19532 GCA_023663085.1 Ruminococcus sp.
GAAAAAGTTCCAGGGAAATAGCTAAAGACAGGTTAAAGATACTTTTGATCTCCGACAGGGTAAACTGTTCGCCGGAGATGATGGAAATGATAAAGAACGATATCGCGAAAGTGATATCCAAATATATGAAAATTGATACGGAAAGTATGGAGATCCAGATCACCAAGACGGGAAATAAGGGCAGGGCGTTAAAAAATCCTACCTTATATGCCAATATCCCCATTCTGGATCTGAACAGCCTGAAAAATTAACGCAGCAGATTGTGAACCGGAGAGAAGATCAGACGAAAGGAGCCGCACATGATAAAGCATTACCGCATCAGGGATTATGATTTTAAACTGATCCTTCTTGTTATATCCCTGACCATTATCGGGATCTTTGCCATTGGCAGCGCCAAGGAATCCATGCAGACAAGACAGATTGCGGGATTTGTGTTCGGCCTGTTCCTTATGATCGTTATATCTCTCTTTGATTATTCGGTCATCCTGCGCTTTTACTGGATCCTGTATATTGTCAATATTGTTTTACTGATCCTTGTGCAGCAAATGGGTGAAAATGTCAACAATGCCCAGAGATGGCTCAATATTTTCGGCATTCAGTTCCAGCCTTCGGAAACTGCGAAAATATTACTGATCCTCTTTTTTGCACAGCTTATCATGAAGCATCAGGAGGAAATGGGATATCTGCGTTTTATCGCCATATGTGTGGTGTTATGTGCTTTTCCGCTCTGGCTTATATACAAACAGCCGGACTTATCGACAAGTATCATGGTAGTCGTTATATTTTGTGTTATGATGTTTGTAGGCGGGATGAGCTGGAAATATATTCTGACGGCGTTAGCCATCATCATTCCCGCGTTTATTATCGTGCTCAGCATTATCATGCAGCCGGATCAGACGCTGATACCGACTTATCAGCAGAACCGTATCCTGGCCTGGCGTTATCCGGAACAATATGCCAACGCTGAAGCCTATCAGCAGTTAAATTCCGAAATGGCCATAGGTTCCGGACAGCTATATGGAAAAGGCTATAATACGAACGTGATCAGCTCGGTCAAAAACGGGAATTTTATTTCCGAGCCGCAGACAGACTTTATTTATGCGGTCATTGGAGAAGAATTTGGCTTTGTCGGGGGTTGTGTTGTAATTGTATTATTGATTTTCATCGCGATTGAATGTATTATGGTAGCTAGGAGGGCAAAAGATCTGGCGGGGACGATCATAGCGGCCGCAGTAGGATCCCTGATAGGGTTTCAGGGGATACTTAATATAGCCGTTGCCACGGGGGCCAGTCCGAATACGGGTATTCCGCTTCCTTTTGTCAGTTACGGACTTACCTCTTTAGTAAGTTCTTATATTGGGATAGGGTTTGTATTGAATGTACGGTTACAATGCAGAAAATAGGACAGAATAACACAACATAATGGGGGCGTAGTAAATGAACATTGCACTGATTGCACATGATGCAAAGAAAAAACTGATGCAGAATTTCTGTATCGCTTATCGGGGGATCTTAAGCAAAAACGAATTGTTTGCAACAGGGACAACAGGAAGACTGATCGAAGAGGTAACGAATCTGACGATCCATAAACATCTCGCGGGTCATTTAGGCGGCGAACAGCAGATCGGCGCGCAGATAGAACATAATCAGATCGATCTGTGTATTTTTCTGAGAGATCCGCTCAATCCGAAATCACATGAGCCGGATGTTAATAATGTTATGCGGCTTTGCGACATGCATAACATACCGCTTGCCACCAATCTTGCAAGCGCGGAACTGTTGATAAAATCACTTGACAGAGGGGACTTGGAGTGGCGTGAAATGTACAAATAAAGGAAAAACAGGCTGTGCGCTCCTGCTGGCTTTTAGTATGATGCTGACAGGCTGCGGGGCGGCCGGATACGATATGCCCTATGACAGTAACAGTCCGGTCAGCAGTTTTAAACTGATGCAGGTCGATGACAACCGGACTGCCGAACCTTTTGCGGCTGATCTGTGCGTGGTGGCGGGGGATGTGTCCAATGCCGACGTTACGCTGACGGATATCGGCGCTGCGGCTCTTTTTGACGTGAACGGGCTGGATACGCTGTATGCGAAAAATGCCAATACGCAGGTCAATCCGGCGAGTCTGACCAAGATCATGACCGCACTTGTAGCCTTAAAATACGGTTCGGCCGATCAGATGCTCACGGCTTCGGATAATGTTATCATTACAGAATCGGGGGCGCAGTTATGCGGCATAAAGCCCGGTGATTCCATGACTCTGGGTCAGGCGCTCCATATCCTGTTATTATATTCCGCCAATGATGTGGCTATTATGATCGCGGAAGGTGTGGGCGGTTCCGTATCGGCTTTTGTGGATCTGATGAACGAAGAGGCGCTGGAACTTGGAGCGACGAACTGTCATTTTATGAATCCTAACGGACTGACGGAAGAAGGGCATTATGTAACGGCCTATGATCTCTATCTGATATTTCAGGAAGCGTTAAAATATGATCTGTTTAACGAGATTATCCAGATGTCTTCTTTCAGCACGACTTATACGGGGAGCAACGGTAATGAATATGCGCTGGATGTCAATACGACCAATCAGTATATAAGCGGCAATTATTCGATGCCGGAAGGCATTACCGTGATCGGCGGTAAGACCGGTACGACCAGGGCCGCGGGGCATTGTCTGATATTACTGGCCAGAAATACCAGCGGCAGTCCTTATATTGCCGTTATCATGAATTCCTCTTCTACGGAGGAACTGTACCAGAAGATGAACGACCTGTTAAAGGCGGCACACTAAATATAGTATAGGAAAACCATTTTATTACAAGAAATTTACATTTCCAGTTGTTTTTTTGTGCTTTTTAACTTATAATAAAAAATAGCAGTACAAAGAATATCGTTAATTTTACTTTAGGAGGGTTTGCAATGGTTCAATTAATCGTAGGCAGGAAAGGAAAAGGCAAAACAAAACAGTTATTGGATAAAGTAAATGCAGAAGTAAAAGATATTGCAGGAAATGTTGTTTACCTTGACAAAAGTACCAAGCATATGTTTGAACTGAACAACAAGATCAGACTGATCAATGTTACAGATTATATGATAACGAACTGTGATGGTTTTCTTGGATTTATCTGCGGTATCATATCACAGGATCATGATCTGCAGCAGATGTATTTTGACAGCTTTTTAGATATTGCCTGTATCAGGGAAAGCGATATCGACGAGGTGATCGCCAGACTGGACGCTGTCAGTGAAAAATTCGGCGTGGATTTTGTATTGAGCATCTCCATAGACGAGCATGAATTATCAGAAACTGTTAAGCCTAAGGTAATTGTATCTTTATAAAATGATAAAGTTTTATAGAATTTTGTACATAAGTATCAGAGATTCCATAAAAACCTCGGAATGCCGGGGTTTTTATCGTATAATGGGAAAGCCCTCAATGGTAGAAAAGGAGCGGATATTTTGGCAGGTTCAGGAAATAACATAGCAAAATACAGACGTCCTGTTAATCTGAATATCGGTATGATTATTTTTGCGGTTATTTTTATTTATGTTGTCATCTGTGTTTTTATGTATTTCTCAACGGAACATGTGGTGGGATATGAAGTAAAAGAAGGAGCACTCTCTTCCGATAATACTTATGAAGGGATCGCCCTGCGCACAGAGAAGATCATTACCTGCACGGATGCCGGATATACCAATTACTATGCGAGAGAAGGAGAGCGTATCGCGGTAGGCGATCTGGTGTATACCATCGACGAGACCGGACGGCTGGCGGATTATGTCAAGACCAGTGAGACCGGAGAAAATTCGCTTTCCGATAAGGACTTGTCCGAACTGAAAGCAGAGATCGAGTCGTTTTCCCACGGATTTGACCGGACAAACTTTTCCGATATTTATAATTTCAAGTATAACGTACAGGGCACGGTCATAAAACTGGCTAATTATAATGTTCTGGAAAATGCCAATGCGCTCAATGAAGCCTCCAACACGGCACTCATTAATTATTACCGCGCCGTTGACAGCGGCATCGTGCTCTATTCTGTTGACGGCTATGAGGAATTGACGCTCCAGGATATGAATAACGAATATTTTGATGAGAAAAATTACGAGAGGACTTATCTTCTCAACAATGAACTGGTAGCGACCGGCGACCCGGTCTATAAACTGTCCACCAATGAGGACTGGTCTGTCGTGATCCCGGTGGATGAGCAGTTTGAGGAATATTTACAGAAAGAAAAATACGGCACGGGTAAAGATGTTTATGTGGAAGTCCGTTTTTTGAAAAACCAGTATACTTCCTGGGGACTGGTGGATGTCTTTACCAATGCAGAAGGCGATATGTTCGCCTCACTGACTTTTACCAATTCCATGATAACCTTCTGTACGGACAGGTTCCTCGATATCGAACTTTTGCTGGAAGATGAAAAGGGGCTTAAAATACCCAATTCGGCTATTGTGGAAAAGGAATTTTATATCGTACCGAAAGAGTACGTCACACAGGGCGGAAACAGCGGCCATATGGGCGTTTTATTAGAGACTTATGATGAGGAAGGCAATACGGCCACGGAATTTGTGGAAACGACTATTTATGAAGAGACCGATACGGAGTATTATCTCGACGATACGGTGCTTCGGAGCGGCAGTTACCTGATCAAGCCGGACTCCACGGAAAAATATGCCGTCAGCAGGATGGGTTCGCTGATCGGCGTTTACAATATCAATAAGGGATATGCGGATTTTAAGCAGATCATCATCCTCGATCAGAACGAAGAGTATTCCATTGTAAAATCCAACACGACCTATGGGCTGAACGTATACGATTATATCGTACTGGATGCGGAGACGGTGGAAGATAATGATTTTATTTACGAGTAAGAAAGGGCGGAGGTATCACATGATCCGGGAGAATCTGGAAACTGTGCGGGAAAATATAAAAAAAGCCTGCGAAAGGAGCGGCAGGAGTGTTGAAGATGTGACGCTGATCGCAGTCAGCAAGACCAAGCCCGTCGCTATGTTGGAAGAGGCGTATGCGTGTGGCTGCCGGGATTTCGGGGAAAATAAAGTCCAGGAACTGGTGGAGAAATGGGAGCGGATGCCTAAAGATATCCGCTGGCATATGATCGGGCATTTACAACGGAACAAAGTAAAATATATCGTGGATAAAGTATATCTGATACACAGCGTGGATTCCTTAAGACTGGCGGAGGAGATCAGCAAAGAGGCGGTCAAAAAAAATGTCACCGTTTCCATTCTGGTTGAGATCAACGTAGCCGGAGAAGAGACAAAATTCGGGACGAGTGCCGAAGAAGCCTGTAATTTAGTGGAAGAAATTGCCAAATTACCGAATATTCTGGTAAAAGGACTGATGACAATAGCACCATATGTAGAAAATGCGGAAGAAAATAGACAATATTTTGAAAAATTACGGCAAATATATGTTGACATAATTCATAAAAACATTGATAATGTTTATATGGAACATCTTTCTATGGGCATGACTGGAGATTACGAGACAGCCGTTTCGGAGGGAGCCACTTATGTCAGAGTAGGAACTGGCATATTTGGCGAGCGTTCTTATGCCGTTTGATAGAATGGAGGATTTAGCATGAGCGTTATGGATAAATTTTTGAATGCGATGAAACTGAACGATGAAGATGACGATTTCTATGATGACGATTATTATGATGAACCGGATCCGGTGAAAAAGTCACAGCCCGTCAAAGAAGATACTGTTTCCGAAGAAGACAAGGCGCTTAAAAAGACAACCCCCAAAGTAACGCCGATGCGTCAGATGAGAAAAATGTCCGATGCAGGCATGGAAGTATGTGTGATCAAGCCGACTACGGTGGAAGACGCCAGAGAGATCACAGAAACGTTACTGGCCAACAGGACGGTAGTACTGAATCTGGAAGGGCTGGACGTGGAAATTGCACAGAGGATCATTGATTTTACATCAGGTTCCTGCTTCGCGATCAGCGGAAATCTGCAGAAGATATCTCATTACATATTCATCATCACACCTGCAAGCGTTGATATTTCAGGTGATTTTCAGGAAATTTTATCCGGATCCTTCGACGTTCCGATCAATAATGGACTTTAAGCATACAAAACTTCCTGTCGGTTATGTCAGGAAGTTTTTATTATACAGGAATTTTTAACATAGGAAATAACCAAAAAGGATGATTACGGCTATGGCTGACAGATTAACAATTAATTATGAGAAAAAACCATGTTATGATATCGTGTTTGCGCATGATTTCGGCGGATTATTGGAAGAATTACAGGAACTGAATATAAAAGAGCGCAGAGCCGCCGTTATTGCGGATTCCAATACGGCTTCTCTATACGGGGAAGAAGTGAAGGCGCTTCTTACGGATAACTGTAAGAAAGTCATCCTGCATACGATACCGGCAGGAGAAGAAAATAAAACCCTGGATACCGTAAAAGAAATCTATAAAGTACTGATTGAAGAAAAATATGACCGAAAAGATCTTCTGATCGCAGTCGGCGGCGGTGTCGTAGGCGATATTACGGGCTATACGGCGGCGACTTATCTTAGAGGCGTGAATTTTATCCAGATACCGACGACGCTTCTGGCGCAGTCGGACAGCAGTATCGGCGGTAAGACCGGCGTGGATTTCGACGGCTACAAAAATATGGTAGGCGCATTTTATATGCCGAAACTCGTCTATATGAATATCGCTTCGCTGAAAACGTTAGAGGACAGACAGTTTTATTCCGGCTTTGCAGAAGTCATGAAGTACGGACTGATAAAAGATGCCGCCTTTTATGAATGGCTCCTGGACAATATGTATGAGATCCATGACAGAGATCTTGACGTATTGGAGGAAATGGTGATAAGAAGCTGTACGGTCAAGAAACTCGTCGTGGAAAAAGATCCCAAAGAGCAGGGAGAGCGGGCGCTCCTTAATTTCGGACACACGATAGGACATGCCATCGAAAAGGCCAGAAACTTTGAACTTCTGCACGGGGAATGCGTGGCGCTGGGTGCGGTCGCGGCCGCCTTTATCTCCTGGAAACATAACTGGCTTTCCATGGAAGAATATTATGAGATCCGCGATATGTTCGTACCGTTTAACTTACCGATCAGTATTGAGGACATCGACCCGCAGGAAATCCTTGCATTGACCAGGTCGGACAAAAAGATGGCGGCCGGACAGATCCGCTTCGTGCTCCTTAAAAAAGTCGGAAAAGCGGTGATCGACAGGACCGTTACAGACGAAGATATTTTAAACGCAGTAAACGAAATCTATTTCAGTGAAGAGGATGAAAAGGCATAATGCGTAAGAATAAACTCAGTAATGCGAAAAGACGAAAAAGAAAAGCGCTGCTTGGCGACCTTATTTTTATCATCATACTGGTGGGTATCGACTGGCTGACAAAGTATCTGGCGGTAAGACATCTGAAGGACAAACAGGCTTTTCAGATCATAAGCGGCGTATTGGAACTGAATTATCTGGAAAATAAAGGCGCGGCCTTTGGTATGCTGCAAAATCAGGGTGTATTTTTTATCTTCGTAGCCATTATCGTACTCGGTGTCATTGCTTATATCCTGTATAAGACGCCGAATGATAAAAAATACCATCTCATGCACATATTGTTATCCCTGATCGCGGCGGGAGCCATCGGCAATATGATCGACAGGATACGTTTCGACTATGTTGTTGATTTTATCTACATTGTACTGATTAATTTCCCGATCTTCAATGTAGCGGATATGTATGTGTCCTTTGCGACGGTCATCCTCGTTCTGGCGCTGCTTTTTTACTATAAGGAAAGCGATTTGAGTTTCATCAGTTTTAACCAGAAAAAATACCGGGAGCTGTCATGAAAGAGTTTACTTACAGGATACCGCCCGAAGAGGAAGATGAGCGGCTTGATAAGTGGATAAGCGGCGTATTGGAAGACCTGTCCCGTTCCTATATCCAGAAACTGATAAAAGAAGATAAGGTCTTTGTCAACGGCAGACCGCAGAAAGCCAGTTACCGGGTAAAAGAAGAGGATGAGATACATTTTCAGATCCCGGAGGCAGCGCAGCCGGATATCAAAGCGGAAGAGATACCGCTTTCGATACTCTATGAAGACGACGATATTCTCATTGTCAACAAACCGAAAGACATGGTCGTGCATCCGGCGCCGGGACATTACAGCGCTACACTGGTCAATGCCGTGATGTACCATTGTGGAGAGGAACTGTCCGGGATAGGCGGTATCATGCGGCCGGGTATTGTGCACCGTATTGATAAAGATACGACAGGTTCTCTTATCATCTGCAAAAACGATATGGCGCACCGCAGTATTTCCGCGCAGTTAAAAGACCATTCCATTACCAGAAAGTATCGTGCCATAGTCCACGGCAGGCTTGCCGCATCAGAAGGCGTTATCAACGCACCCATCGGCAGGGATGCAAAAGACCGTAAAAAAATGGCCGTAGACGAAAAAAACGGCAAAGAGGCTCTCACACACTATAAAGTATTGCAGCGTTTCAAAGAATATACTTATATCGAATGTCAGTTAGAAACAGGGCGGACACACCAGATCCGCGTGCACATGGCTTCTATCGGCCATCCGATCCTGGGAGATGGCGTTTATGGCGGCCATAAGAGCCGTTTTCACCTGCAGGGACAGACGCTCCATGCCATGACGTTAGGGGTGATCCATCCGGCTACAGGCCAATATCTGGAGGTAGAAGCCCCCCTGCCGGATTATTTTGTGCATTTACTGGAAATATTGGAGAAAGAATGATTTAATGGATTTCGTTAATTTACTTGGCTAAAGCAATAAAATATATTAATTTTTGGTAAATTTTTTATAAATTATAGATTGTATTTTACGGATATCTATGGTAGAATCAATACTATGTTTACTGTTTTTTATTATAGGGAAAAATATAAAGGGGTATTGCATGACGACGATTGACTATCTGGATAGACTGCTTGTAAAATACGCGGGCACGTTCGATATATATCAGCCATATGTCATTCATGGGAAAGAATATCCTGCGTATGGATATTTTTTTTCACATACGGAGAAATATGTTCTCGTCAGATCGGCTAATATGTGGTCATCCGATTGTTATGAGCATATCCTTTTTATGGAGACGGAGGAAATAACGCAGGATACCTTAAAAGAAGCGTATGCCATTGTGAAGGACTATATGGAGCCGGTGTTAGTCAGAAAAGGGAAAGAACAGCCGGAACCGAATCATATGTACAGTTATCTTACGATAGCGCTCATAGCGCAGAAATCTGTTTCCGGGCAGATGAAAAAAGCCGTCAGGAAGTTTAAGTTTGAAAAGGGATATCAGTTCAGTATGCGCGGTTTTTCACAGGCCCACATTGTCTGTGCCTCACTGGAGGATGAAAAGGTCTGCGCCAATTTTGCAGCCCGTTCCATGAAAAAAGTTTTTCAGAAAGTCTTTGCGGAGGTAAAAAGCGGTAAACCCGGATTTTCCCAGATCCGTGAGAAAGAGAACATTCCGGTACATCAGCAGGCATGATTGCCTATATGTATGCTTATATGATAGAGAAATCTATTTTATATAAGAAGTTCCATGAAACCAAGGAATAAAAAAATTTAGGAGGGATTTAGTGTGAACTCAGTATTATTAATCCTTATGGCTATCGTGATCTTCGTCGTAGCGTATCTTACATACGGCAGATACTTAGCCAAGACATGGGGTATCGATCCCAGTCGTAAAACACCTGCGCATGAATTAGAAGACGGTGTTGATTATTGTCCTGCCAAGACTCCGGTCTTAATGGGACATCACTTTTCATCCATTGCCGGTGCAGGCCCTATCAACGGCCCTATCCAGGCAGCATTTTTCGGTTGGGTTCCGTGTTTCTTATGGATCGTGATCGGCGGTATCTTCTTTGGTGCCGTACAGGATTTCGGTTCTATCTTCGTATCCATTCGTCATGAGGGTAAATCTCTTGGTGAAGTTATCGAAGAGAATATCGGACATAAGAGCAGAGTACTCTTTACCGTATTTGCATGGCTTGTTCTTCTGCTCGTTATCGCAGCTTTCGCTGATATCGTAGCGAACTCCTTTACGGGAAGTGCAGCGAACGGTTCCGTAGCAACGGCATCCATGCTCTTTATCTTACTGGCGATCGGCTTCGGTTTTGCAGTTTACAGAAAGAATGCTCCTATGGTAGTTGCATCTATCGTCGGCGTTATCCTGCTGGCGGCCTGTGTAGCGATCGGCTTGGCATTCCCTATTGAACTGCCGAAGACTTTCTGGATCATCGTTGTATTTGTATACATCATGATCGCATCTGTAACGCCTGTATGGATCCTGTTACAGCCGAGAGACTATTTAAGTTCATTCCTGCTTTATTTCATGATCATTGCAGCGGTTGTCGGTATTTTCGGGGCACATCCTGCGCTTCAGATTCCGGCGTTTGTGAACTTCAAAGTCGGCAACAACTATCTGTTCCCGACACTGTTCATTACCATTGCCTGCGGTGCGATCTCCGGTTTCCACTCACTGATCGGTTCCGGTACGACATCCAAACAGCTGGATAATGAAAAAGACGCTCTGTTAGTAGGTTACGGTTCCATGTTGATCGAGTGTGTACTGGCGGTTATTTCTCTGATCGCAGTTGCTACGCTGACAACAGACGGACAGTTTGCAGCAGCGGGTTACGGTTCACCGACAGTCGTATTTGCAACGGCGATTTCCGGATTCTTCGGAACACTTGGATTTGGCGAGAGCGCAGTTTCCGCGACTTATACGGTCATCGCTCTGGCAGTATCCTGTTTCTGTCTGACATCTCTGGATACGGCGACCAGACTTGGACGTTTCATGTTCCAGGAACTGTTCGCAGGAACAGAAGCCGGCAAAAAGATGAAACTGGACAATATGTATGTCGCTACAGTCATCACAGCATTATGCGGTTTTGCACTCTGCCTTGCAGGATATGCAAAAGTATGGCCGTTATTCGGTGCATGTAACCAGTTAGTAGCGGTGCCTGCATTCCTGGCGATCGGTACTTATTTAAAGAAACAGAAAAGGAACAACAAGATGCTCTATATTCCGATCATCTTTATGTCCTGCGCAACGTTGGTTTCTCTGGTGTTCTCATTTAAGAACAATATGGCTGCTTTATTAGCGGGCGGCTTAGATGGTACGGCAACATTTACAAACATACTGCAGAATGTTATCATCGTTCCTATCGTAATACTTGCCATTATTCTGTTGATTGATGGCGGTAAGGTATTATGGGGAAAAGAGAAGTAAGATCCGTATAATATATGTAAAATATGTAAAACAGCATATAGTATAGAAGAAAGAGGGCAGATGATATTTTCATCTGTCCTTTTCTTGGATTATATGATGTGCTTAGATAATGTGCATAATTTTTTGTTAAAATATTTGCTTTTTGTGGGTAAAATGTATATAATAAGGGTAAAGCATAATAACCGCATATGAATATGCGAGGGAAAGGCAGGGAGCGTGTATGAATACTATTATTACGATCGGCAGACAGTTTGGTTCCGGAGGACGTGAGATCGGGGAGAAGCTGGCGGCGCATTTCGGAATTAAATATTATGATAAGGAGCTGCTCACAAGGGCGGCGAAGGAGAGCGGCTTTTGTGAAGAGATGATGAACAGTCATGATGAGCGGCCGACGAATTCTTTTTTATATAATCTGGTAATGGATACTTATTCTTTCGGCTATAATTCATCTTCCTTTATGGATATGCCGATCAGTCATAAGGTCTTTCTGGCGCAGTTTGATACCATTAAGAAGATTGCTGATGAAGGACCCTGCGTTATCGTCGGCAGATGCGCGGATTATGCGCTCAGCGAATATCAGAACTGTCTGCATATTTTTATCCATGCGGATGAAAAGAGCAAGATTCGATATATCATGAATAAGTATGATGACATCAAGACTGAGCAGAAAGCCAAAGAAATGATGATAAAGAAAGATAAACAGCGGCAGAGTTATTATAACTATTATTCCTCGAAAAAGTGGGGGCGTTCGGACAGTTACGATCTGTCGATCAACAGTGGGATCTTAGGTGAAGATGGCACGGTTAAGCTATTGATCCAGTATATTGAGGATTTTGAAGCCAGAGGAATGAAATAATCAGCGGTCTCGCTTCTCGCGGAGTCTGACTTTATCGGCAGCCGAGCGGCGTCTTTCATCTTCGAGCGCGGCGTAGTGCTTTTTGGTGGTATTGACATCTTTATGGCCAAGTACGTCGGCGACAAGATAAATATCGCCTGTTTCCCGATATAAGGAAGTGCCGTAAGTGCTGCGCAGCTTGTGCGGAGTTATCTTTTTGAGACTGGTCACGGTAGAAGAGTACTTTTTGACCATATTTTCTACGGCGCGCACGGAAATGCGGCGGTTCTGCATGGATAAGAAGAGGGCGTTCTCATGGCCGGACTGCGGGATGGTATGGTGTCTTTCTTCCAGATAATCCTGCAGGGCCTCTTCGACTTCTTCTCCGAAATAAATGACCGCCTCGTAACCGCCTTTGCGGCGTATCTTGATACCATTGTTTTTAAAGTCCACATCTTCCAGATTAAGCCCCACGCACTCGGAAACACGGATGCCGGTACCCAGCAGGAGCGTGAGCATGGCCACATCTCTTGTTTTGGTGACCTGATGACAGCGTTTCTGTGCTTTTGTCAGGTTAGAACCATCTTCTACCTGATCGAGCAGATCAGCAACCTCGTCTGCGTCAAGACGGACGATTTCTTTTTCATGAAGTTTGGGGAGCGGTACGAGCACAGCCGGATTCTTGGTGATCAGTTCCGCTTCAAAAAAATAGGAGTAAAAACTGCGCAGAGCTGCCAGCTTGCGTTTTTTGCCGCGTTCGTCGTTCGTATAGACTTTGCCGTCTTTTTGATAATAGGATAAATACTCCAGATATTCTTCGATATCATCCCGTGCCAGCATGTCCAGAAGGGAAAGCGGATATTCCGTGATCTCCATTTTGGCACAGTAAGGGTTTTTATCGTGGAGATATTCAAAAAAGGTGCGGATATCATAGGCGTAGGCGAGCCTTGTGCGGGCCGAAGTATATTCCGTGATGCCTCTGAAAAACTGTTTGCAAAAAGGCGGGAGTGTGTCCAGCACGGCCCGCATTTTTTCTACGTTATTGATATTCTGCTGGTCATGATAATTCTGATTATTCTTACTTTCCATATCGGTTACTCCTTTGAAAGTTTCCATTCTTCGAGCTGGCTGCAGATCGCTGTAAACATCCTGTCTTTTACACCGGGAGTTTCCAGATTGATAGTCCGCAGGAGTTCTTTGGCATATTCGCGTTTCGTATGACCATCGGCGGGGCAGGGACTTTTGACGACCGGAACCTGATATTTGTTGACAAATCCGATGACGTCCGCCTCCTGCATATAGATAAGCGGCCGGATCACTGTCAGATCCATGCGGTCGAGATAAGTGACCGGACGGAAAGTGTGAAATCTGCCTTCATATAGTAAAGAAAGAAGCATGGTCTCCACGACGTCATCCTTGTGATGTGCATAAGCGACTTTATTACAGCCTGCCTCTTTGATGGCGGTATTTAAGGCCCCTTTGCGCATTTTGGCGCATAAGGAGCAGGGATTGGACTCTTTTCGGTCATCAAAGATGATTTTCGCGATATCAGTCCTGACGATATGGTAGGGGACTTCCAGTTCCAGACAGAGCGACCTGATCTGTTCCAGATCCAGATTATCAAAGCCCAGATCGACCGTTATCGCCTGTAAGGTAAATGGTTTCGGATAAAAACGCCGTAATCCGCTTAAGGCATGGAGCAGCGTCAGACTGTCTTTGCCGCCGGAGATGCCGACAGCAATATTGTCGCCGTTTTCTATCATATGGTAATCATCAATGGCTTTTCGCGTAATACTGAAAACCTGTTGTAGTTTCATGGTATCGTGAGTCCTTTGTGCTGATCTTGTCTGCGTCCCTTTTTCCGGGACGACTATATCTGACTTTATTATAGCAATAAGTACAGGAATTGTCCAAACCTGCATTATTTTTTCTAAAATATTTTAGAAAAGCAGTACAGATCATGAAAAAAATGGTATACTTAATTTATAATACCATAGACAGTGAGGTCATGTCTGATATGAAATTTCATTTTAATAAAAGATATCTGCATCTGGGGTTATCGTTGGCGTTCGCTATTATAGCCGGAATCCTTTTTTATTATATTTTATTTCACAGTTCCGATCTGTCGGCGGCACTGGGGTCTTTCGTGACAATTTCCATGCCGATCATCGACGGGCTTGTTCTGGCCTATCTGATGACGCCGGTACTGAATACGGTAGAGGGCAGAGTGGTAAGACCGGTCTGTGCCAGATTAAAGGTGTCTGAGACAAAGAAGAACCGGAAACGGATCAGAATGCTTTCGGTGTTATTGACTATTGTGGTCATTTTGTGGGTCGTCTATGAATTTTTTTCTTTAATCATACCGGAGCTGATCCGCAGTATCCAGAGCATTATTTTCCAGTTCCCTACATATATCAGCAATCTGAACAGCTGGGCGACCAGTCTGCTGGAGAATAATCCCGACCTGGAAAGTGTAGCCGATCAGATCTTTGAGAAATATTCGGCGCGGCTTATGGAATTTTTAAATACGAGCATCCTGCCCCGCGTCAATTCGCTGCTTATTACATTATCCTCCGGAGTTATCGGCTTTTTTAAGGCGATGTGGAATTTTGTGATCGGTTTTATCATTTCTATTTATATTTTGGGCAGCAAAGAGACATTTGCCGGACAGGCGAAAAAAATTGCCTATGCTTTTTTTGATACGCCGTCGGCCAATCAGATCATAGCCAATTTTCGCTTTATCCATACGACTTTCAGCGGTTTTATCAGCGGAAAGATCGTGGATTCCATTATTATCGGCATCATCTGCTTTATCTGTACGAATATTATTGGAACGCCATATGCGATCCTGGTGAGCGTGATCATCGGCGTGACCAATATAATTCCCTTTTTCGGGCCCTGGATCGGCGGTATACCGAGCGCGCTGCTTATTTTAATGGTCAATCCGACACAATGTCTGTATTTTGTTATTTTGATCCTTGTGATCCAGCAGTTTGACGGAAATATATTAGGCCCCAAGATTTTGGGAGATTCTACCGGTTTATCCGGTTTCTGGGTTATTTTTGCCATTACGATATTCAGCGGTATGTTCGGTATTCTTGGTATGGTTGTAGGCGTGCCGATCTTTGCCGTGCTTTATGCGGGCTTTAAGGCCATCGTCAACAAAAAACTTGCTCAGAAGCAGCTCCCCACACAAACACAGCCGTATCTGAAGGTCGGTGCGATTGAAACGGATAACTCTTTTACAGAATATGTACCGGAGAAGAAAAAGCGGAGAACCGCAGAGAATAGGAAAAATGAAGATACGGGTACGGACACAGGCGATGCGCATAAAAAAACGCCGGAAAAATAAAGAAGCACTGAAAGGATATGAATACCGGAAGAATACAAAATAATAGAAAGAGAACAGAATTATTATGAAATTTTTAATACAACGGGTTTTGGACGCGGATGTAAAGGTGAAGGCAGAAAGCATCGGACATATCGGGAAAGGGCTTCTTGTTTTCGTCGGTATCAGTGAAAGCGATACCCGTGAGATCGCCGATAAAATGCTCCATAAACTGCTGAATCTGCGCATTTTTGAAGATGAGGCAGGAAAAACTAATTTAAGCCTGGCTGCGGTAGATGGCAGTCTGCTCATCATTTCACAGTTTACTTTATATGCGGATTGCAGACATGGCAACAGACCTTCTTTTATAAATGCCGGTGCTCCGGATATGGCTAAGAGTCTGTATGAATATATCATTGCCAGATGCAGGGAAACAGTGCCTGATACTGCATGCGGCGAATTTGGCGCAGATATGCAGGTATCGCTTGTCAATGAAGGCCCGTTTACGGTCATTCTGGATTCTGAGGAAATTTAGCGAGGAAATCATATGGTAAAAGCAATCGTATTAATTATGCTTTTTGTAATATTTGTCTATGTTTATAGTTCCCGCAAAATTAAAAAGAGCCGGGAAAGAACAGGACAGATCGATTCTATCCGGGATTTTCATGATACTTACGATCATTTACTCGGTAAACAGCCCAAAAGACGTCCGGGATCAGCGGATGATTACCAGAAATATGTGACAAAATATAACAGTTCCGAGGATTATCGGGAGAAACTGTGAGGAGATATAAATATTATGAGCAAAGAAAGATTTGAGTTTGGAAAAAACTGGGGAGAATTTTTGAATAATCTGACAGATGAGAGGATTAGAGAAGCGGAAAAGTCATTAAGGGAATGGCTGGGCGTTAAAGATTTACAGGGGAAGAGTTTTCTGGATATCGGTTCCGGAAGTGGACTGTTCAGTCTGGCCGCAAGGAATCTGGGCGCTGTGGTCTTTTCTTTTGATTATGACGAAAACAGCGTCGGCTGTACCAGCTATTTAAAGAAGAAGTTTTATCCACATGATAAGAATTGGACAGTGGAAAGAGGCGATATCTTAAGTAAGGAATATCTTTCAAAATTTGATAAGTATGATATCGTATATTCCTGGGGCGTACTGCATCATACCGGCGATCTGCATCAGGCCCTGGAAAATGCGGGGAATCTGGTTGCCGATAAGGGAACTTTGTTTATCGCTATCTATAATGATCAGGGACGCGCCAGCAGGATGTGGTATGCGGTGAAAAAAGCCTACAATCATAGTCCCGGAATATTGAAAAAGCTGGTTCTTGCACCCTGTTTTATCAGATTATGGGGGCCCACGACTATCAAAGATATTTTAAAAGGCAGACCTTTCTATACATGGCGTACTTATGTGAAACAACGCGGTATGTCTCCGAAGTATGATGTAATTGACTGGGTGGGCGGATATCCCTTTGAAGTCGCTAAACCGGAAGAAATATTTGAGTTTTATCATCAGAAAAATTTTGCGTTGGAAAAACTTTCTACGGCAGGCGGCGGTCATGCCTGTAATCAGTATGTTTTCAGGAAAATGTGATGAAGATCAAAAAGAGAAAATAATTGCCATTAATAATTGTATTTGCTATAATTAATATCATAACAGCGGATTGCATATAAAAGGGGTGATAATATGACAGAAGGTGAAATGTTAAAATTATCAGTTGAGGAATTTTCCAGATTGCAACGTTATATGTTATTGTCTGAAAAAGATTCAGATGCATATGCAGCAATGAAAGAAAGATATATAGAATTAAAAGTGATTCTTTCTGCATCTGGTGTTAATCTGACGGAATTGGACAGAGTTAAAGAATAAGTACATTTAATCAGCTAACTATTCGTTAAACTTGTGTTTTGCGCATAGTTCTATACAGGTATCCATATACCGCTTTCATCCGACATATTCGTTTGAATAATATGGTACGATAAGATGTTCACCGTATGTGATCGTATCATTATTTAATTTATTGAGTTTCTTGACTTCTTTAATATAATCCTCTGTGGAATCATAATGTTCTTCATCCATGTATTCCTGTGCAATAGACCATAAAGTATCGTCGTTGGCGATGGTTATGCTCTTATAATATTTAAAAGATGCCGGTTCGCTGTCATCTTTTGCCTTGGATAAAAAGCCGTTTACACTGAAGGAAAATGTGATGACAAGGCACAGAGTCATGATGCCCATCATCATATGTCTGCGTATTTCCCGTTGTCTTCTGATTCGATTTCTTCTGATCCTGTTTTCGCTTCGTCTGTTACTCATAAATTTTCCTCCCATAATATAAAAATCTTGTCTGTAGTATAATATGATAAATCATCTCTTGATTCCGAACAAATGTTGCGAACAACTGTTCTGTTTTTATTATATCGAACATATTTTCGGATGTCAATATTTTTTAAGAAAAAAAATCGAACAAATATTCTGAATATATGTTTGCTTTTTGCAAAAATATATGTTAGAATGAATATATGTAAAACCAAATAATGTTTACTACAATTTACCTGTCAAACAATGAATAAAGGAGGAGCATATGGGATACGGTAAAATTACAAGGAAACAGCAGGAAATTCTTGATTATATTAAAGAAGAAATCTTAAAGAAAGGTTATCCGCCGGCTGTCCGTGAGATCTGCGAGGCTGTACAGTTGAAATCGACGTCGTCTGTGCACTCTCATCTGGAAACACTGGAAAAAAACGGATATATTAGGCGTGACCCTACGAAACCGAGGGCAATCGAGATCTGTGATGATAATTTTCAGATGGTACGCACGGAGATGGTCTCTCTGCCGGTCATCGGGCGGGTCGCGGCAGGCGAACCGATCCTGGCGGAAGAAAATATCGAAAGCTACTTCCCTGTTCCCGCAGATATGGTCCCCTCCGGCGAATCTTTTGTTTTAAAAGTCAAAGGGGATTCCATGGTCAATGCGGGAATCTACAGCGGCGATCAGATTTTCGTGCACAGCTGTAATACAGCCGTAAACGGAGATACGGTTGTGGCACTGATCGACGATTCCGCCACGGTTAAAACTTTTTATAAAGAAGACGGTCATATCCGCTTACAGCCGGAAAATGATTATATGGATCCGATCATCGTGGATGACTGTCAGATCCTCGGAAAGGTGTTTGGCGTTTTTCGTTTATATCACTAATTTTTCCAGTATACTCGTCTTTTTGTAAGAGATAATAATAGGTGATAGAAACTGTTTGGTTTCTTTCGATTCTTATGGAAATCTTATGGAAAGGGGAATATCAACATGAATAATAAAGGATTAGATTGTCTTGCCCTGACGATTGCCATCATCGGTGCAATTAACTGGGGACTGATCGGTTTTTTCAGTTTTGATCTGGTAGCCTTTATTTTTGGTAATATGTCATGGCTTTCCAGAATTGTCTACGCATTGGTAGGTATCGCCGGTTTATATATCATTACATTCTATATGTATGCAGGCGGTACAACAGCCAGAGAGGCACAATAAGAGAGGCAGTAAAAATGCAGTAAATAAGGCCGGGACTTGAATGAAAAAAGCCCGGCCTTTTGCTTGCAGCGAAGCCTGCGTTTTTATAAACTCTCCTTCTCCACTACTGTCCCATCGCGCCAGATGCGCTCCAGATCATAGAAGAGTCTGTTTTCTTTATCAAAAATATGGACGATGATATCCTGAAAGTCCATCAAGATCCAGTTGGCATTCTGGTAGCCTTCGATATGTTTTTCCGGATGTCCGGCCCTGGTCAGGACTTCGGCAACGTTATCGGTCATCGTCTGTATCTGGCTTTTGTTGGTGCCGCTGGCAATGATAAAATAATCAGCGATCGTAGAAATATTGCTGATATCAATGATCTTAACATCTTCCGCTTTTTTATCTTCCAACGCTTCGATCGCCAGTCTGGTCATTTCTTTTGCAGTCATATATGTTTATCCTTTCTTTTCCTGTTTTTTCTATATTTTTTCTTATTTCTTTTCTTATTTCTTTTCTTATTCTATTTTTTTCCTATTTCTATTTCTTTCCTATTTCTATTTCTTTCCTATTTCTATTTCTTTC
>JAMPIB010000016.1:19632-59791 GCA_023663085.1 Ruminococcus sp.
TTTCCTATTTCTATTTCTTTCCTATTTCTATTTCTTTCCTATTTCTATTTCTTTCTTATTTCTATTTCTTTCCCCGATCTTTCTGATCTCTATAATACTCATAAGTTTCCTGTGTCATGGAATCAATCTCTCCGCCGGTAGACAGCAGATAAGAGAGCGTATCTTCCAGTATTTTGAATAAAGTCTTATCCAGATCCTGATAGGCCATCTTTCGTATCTGCGAAAGATTGGCGGCGTGTTTCCGGCCCGGTTCGATATAGTCGGCAATATAGAGAATTTTTTCCAGTCGGCTCATGCCGGGACGTCCGGTCGTATGATATCTGATCGCATTTAGGATATCCTCATCCTCGATGTCGTATTCCTTATGTGCAAGAAAACTGCCGGCTTTGGCATGTAATAATGCCGCCGGATTCTGCAATTCTACGTCGGAGACGGGCAGATCATGTTTCCGGCACAGCGCGATCAGTTTATCAGCCGGAAGGCATTTGGCGCAGTCGTGCAGCATACCTGCGATAAGAGCGCTTTCGCTGTCGGCATCATGCACCATGGCCAGAGAAGCAGCCGTGTAGGCGACGGATAAAGTATGTTCGTAGCGTTTGGCATTTAATTCTTTTTCCATATGTTTTCGTAATTTCTTCAGATCGACAGATTTCATATGATTCCTCCATTCCTGCACAGCGCCTGTGAAAAAAACAAAAAACTTATTTTTCACGGCAGTATAATTTATGGATGATGATATAATCATATACCGCCTCCGGAACAAGATAACGGATCGATCTTCCCTCTTTTAACAGACCGCGTATCATAGAAGATGAAATATCGACATGATCTGTCTGGAGTACGGAAATATCGGCGTGATATTTTTCCTGTAAAAAAGATGCCTGCGTTTCCAGATCGGAGACGTTTTTATCGCCGCGTACAGCCGCCAGAACATGACAGTTGGCAAAGATCTGTGCGGGTTCTTTCCAGCTTTCGACAGCCCATAGATTATCGGCACCCATGATAAAATAATAATCCGTGTTTGGATTTTTATCGCGAAGTTTTAACAGGGTTTCGTATGTATAGGCAATCTCTTCTTTCTCTGATTCTATCGTAGAGAGCGTAAAAAAAGGATTGTCTTCGATCGCCAGACGTATCATTTCGTTTCTGATATTTCCGGGCAGGACATCTTTTTGCACTTTCATATAGGGAATACCGTTTGGCAGAAAAAGAACTTCGTCCAGATGAAACTGCTCCCGTGCCTTTTCCGCAATCATCAGATGTCCTACGTGAACGGGATTAAATGTTCCGCCCAGAATCCCTACGTTTCTCATGGCAGTATGATCCTCGGCTTCTTTTTATCCGGTTTATAGAGAATGATCTTTTTGCCGATCACCTGCACAACCTGGGAATGCGTTCTTTCCGCGACCATATCGGCAATCTCGTGTGGATCGTCTGCGCAGTTTTTTAAAACAGCTATCTTGATCAGCTCTTTGGTGTTGAAAGTCTCTCCTATCGCTTCTGTGACTTCCGGCGTCAGGCTGGATTTCCCGACCTGGAAAATGGGATTTAAGCTGCTGGCGAGACTCTTTAAATAGGCTCTCTGTTTACTGGTCATTTTTACTCCTATCTGTCTGTTTATACAGACAAAATGCAATATATTACATTATAATCATAACAATGCTATTTGTAATAGTCAAAGGAAAGTCCGTACATCCTGACGGTACTGCCCTCTTCTATGCCGAGTTCTTCCAGCTGCTTTAAGATACCGTTTTCTTTTAAGAAATTCTGGAAGAAACGGAACCCCTTTTCGGAATCGAGATTCGTATAGGATAACATTTTTTCAATGCGGGGCCCTTCTACAACATATTCACTGTTTTCTTCGTCATAGGATACCGTAAAAGGTTCGTTTTGAACGCTTATCTGTTCGGCCGGGACATACTCCGGTTCAAAGACTACCGGCTCGCCTGTCATCTCGTCCAGCCGGTTCTGCACCGCATAAAGCAGGTCACGGATACCCTTGCCGCTGATGGCGGATATCGGGTAAACGGGAATCCCCTGCGGTTCAAATTCCTGACGGATCTTTTTAACAGGATCATCCGGTGAATCCGCATCCTCAAAGATCATGTCAATCTTATTGGCGGCAATGATCTGTGGTCTGGCCGCGATATCGGGGTTATAAGCCTCCAGTTCCTTATTGATGGCATAAATGTCCGCTATCGGATCACGGCCCTCTGTAGAAGCCGCGTCCACGATATGCACAATGAGTCTGGTACGCTCAATATGCCGCAGAAATTCATGACCGAGGCCGACGCCTTCCGATGCGCCCTCAATGAGTCCGGGGATATCTGCAATGACAAAGCCCCTGGCGTCTTCCAAGTCCACAACACCCAGATTGGGATTTAAAGTCGTAAAGTGATAATTGGCGATCTTGGGTCTGGCATTGGTCACTTTGGATAAAAAAGTGGATTTGCCGACATTGGGAAATCCGACCAGACCGACGTCCGCGATGACCTTTAATTCCAGAAGCAGTTCCAGTTCCATAGCCGGCTGTCCCGGCTGTGCGTATTTGGGCGCCTGCATTTTACTGGTAGCGTAATGCTGATTGCCGCTGCCGCCCCTGCCCCCTTTTAAAAGCAGGACCTTCTGATTCTCGCCGGACATATCGACAATGACCTTGCCGCTCTCCGCTTCTTTGATGACCGTTCCGGCAGGGACTTTGATGATGATATCGTCTCCATTTTTACCTGCACAGTTGCGTTTTCCGCCTTCTGCACCATTTCCTGCACAGTATTTTCGGATATGACGGAAATCCGTCAAGGTATTTAAACCCTCATCTATGACAAAATAGACGCTGCCGCCGTTGCCGCCATCACCGCCATCCGGACCGCCGTTTGGCACATACTTCTCTCTTCGGAAAGAAACATGTCCATCGCCGCCTTTCCCGCTTTTTACATAAATCTTTGCACGATCTGCAAACATATTGCGCGCTCCTTATTTACAAATTCCTATTTTATTTAAAAAAGGCTTCAAACATATGCGTTTGAAGCCCGGTTCGTCTGCCGCTTACCTGCTCTCAACAGGGTATACGGAAGCCTGTTTCTTATCTCTTCCTTTTCTCTCAAATCTGAGAACGCCGTCAACCAATGCAAATAACGTATCGTCGCCGCCAATCCCTACATTGATACCCGGATGGATCTTCGTTCCGCGCTGTCTGTATAAGATATTTCCTGCTTTTACGAATTGTCCGTCAGCTCTTTTTGCACCTAATCTCTTGGATTCGGAATCTCTGCCGTTTTTGGTGGAACCGACACCTTTTTTATGTGCAAAAAATTGAAGGTTCATATTCAACATAATACTGTCACTCCTTTCTCCATGGTCTGTAAACTTTACACTTCCTTTATGTCCAGTCTACAGTACTTTTTCCCATACTGTCCGGCAATATGGGTCAGTCCAAGTACCAGAGAATCTACTAAAACCCTGGAGTTTTCCTCTAAAGGTTCTATAAATTTACATGCGATCAGTCCTTTTTTTTCATCGGTATCAACGACCATCCTCGTTTTCGTAAGTTCCTCTAAGGAATTGATGGTATTGATGACCAGAACGGAAACGGATGCGCAGACGATATCTTTGCCGTAATCGTCGAATCCTGCATGTCCGCTGCATATAAAATCTATATATTCTCCCGTCTTTGTTTTATGAAATGTTACAGTGATCATTTCACACCTTTAAGCATTGATCTTCTCGATTTTCACCTGAGTGTATGCTTGTCTGTGACCGTTTTTCTTATGATAGCCGGATTTTCTCTTATACTTGTAAACGATGACTTTAGGGCCGCGTCCCTGCTCCATAACGGTTGCGGATACGGTCGCACCGGCAACATCGCCTGCTACTTTCAGCTCTTTATCGCTGATGGCTATCACCTGGTCAAATGTAACAGAAGCTCCTACTTCAACGTCAAGTTTTTCTACTTTGATCATATCGCCTTCGGATACTTTGTACTGTTTTCCGCCTGTTGCAATAATAGCGTACATATGGCACCTCCTTCGCATGAACCTGAGTTCATCTTACTCGCCAGTTTTGGTGACGCTAAGCCCCTTATTTTGATAAAGGGATGCGCGTAACTTAGACCTAACTGTGCGGCATACTCGAATATTTTATCCTTTTTAAGACGATTTGTCAATATCTGGGGGGAAATTTTGCGAAAAAATACGCCGCCATCTGTGCCCGCGAACTGAACTCTTCCGTTTCCAATAATTCCCGCACCTCTTCTTTCGTATAGAATCTGGCCTCAATCTGCTCGTTGTCGGAGGTATGGTCTTCAAAGCTGCCTTCCGCCTCCACAAAGGCAATCTGCGTCTTGACATCGGAAAAACCCACCGCCGCATAAGAGGGCCGCAGGATCTGTAAAATTTTTTTAAGCTGCAAGCCGGTTTCCTCATAAAGTTCTCTCTGGATGCACTCTTCGAGGGACTCTCCTTCTTCCAACATGCCGGCGCACAGGTTATAGACGTCATGATTGACGCCCATGCGAAATTCCCGTAAAAGCAGCATTTTATCCTCATAATAGGCAACGATGGACACGCCGCTGACGCGGCTGCCGAGCGATTGCGCGTCAGGGATTTCATGTCTGCTGACGATTTCATAAATTTTTTCCTGACCCTTTTTATTCAGATAAGTCAGTTCGTAGTTTTTCAGATATTTTCCGTCTTTTACTTTTTTTAACTGTAATAGTTTCATGGATCGGCATATCCTTTCTGCAGGCTGCGCATCTGCTCTGCAAACGGTTTGTTTTTCTTCTGACGCGTGATCTCCATGAGGCCGAGGCCCGTGATATCCACGACATAGGCAGGAACGGCGTCTTTTTTTAATAATGTCTTCATATATTCCATAAGCTGTCTGACGTGTTCCTGTTTTTTCATATTGATAAAATCGATCAAGATCATTCCGGAAAGGTTTCTGGCCCGCAGCGCTTCGGCAATCGCTTCAGCGGCTTCTAAATTGATTTTCAGATAAGTCTCTTCCGGATTTTTGCGGGATTCGTATTTCCCGGTATTGACATCTATGGCGACGAGCGCTTCTGTCTGTTCGATGACCAGATAAGCGCCGGATTTTAACCAGACTTTTTTCGCTAACAGTTCCCGGATTCTTGTTTCTATGGAATATAGTTTATATAGAGGCAGCCTGTCGTCTTCGTAGAAGCGGACCATAGCCGCGGTTTTGTTTTCGTTAGAAGGCTTGTAGCCTTCATGAAGGAGCGTTTCATAAATATCCTTTTCATCAGTGATGATCTCATCATATTCGGACTGGTAGCAGTTTCTGATAAAAGAAAGCCAGGCCGGGTCGCTTTGATACAGGCAGCTGAAACATGTCCTTTTATCACCGGTAGATAAAAGGCGTTCCATGCGCGCCGCCAGCGCCTGTGCTTCTGCAATCACAGCGTCCGGCTCTTCCAGACTGGCGGCGTTAGTGCGGATAGTCAGGGTAAAATGAGCGGCGATATCCTGCAAAGGCACCAGATTTTTATATAGATGGTCATGCTTTTTCCCCAGTTTAGAAGATATTTTGATGCCGCTGCCGGGAGCAATTACCGTATAGGAGCCTGCCAGGGATA
Source organism: Ruminococcus sp. (assembly GCA_023663085.1). GTDB lineage: Bacteria > Bacillota > Clostridia > Lachnospirales > Lachnospiraceae > UBA3282. The sequence goes on from JAMPIB010000016.1 coordinate 25,226, forward strand.
ATCTGGCCGAAACGCCTGCCAGTTTGGTCTTAACCGGTTCTTTTACCAGTTGGACGAGCAGCTCATCGCCAATTTTCAGTATACCGTCGGATTTTCTGTTCGTTACACAGGCACTTTTTGCCTCTGTCAGCGGCAGGAAGGTCAAGAGGCCCTTTTGTATCTCCACGAAAGCCGCCCCGATATTGTGAGAGATATTCTGCACTCTGCCAACGTAGATATTGCCGATCGCGGAGTCCGAGTCCGCATCATCCGCCTGTATGGATAATATATGATTCCGGCATATCAAAACAGAAAGTATTTTATCATATAATCTTAAGATCAGAATTTTTCCTTTTTCAGGCGTCTGCATGATGACTTCCTCCGGGATAGTCGCTGCCCACGGCTTCTAAGGGGATAAAAGGTTCCTCCTCCCCTGTCGTATAAGTTTCCATGCGCGTGATCTGATAAGCCTGCGGCGTATATTCCATGCCGCAATAGGTACACAGGGCTTCTAAGACCATTACAGGCTTGATATTGCCGCTGCTGCTGGCATTGACGAGCATGGAGATGACCGGATACGCGCCCGGCTGCGGATAAAAAGGACTGCTGACTTCTTTTATATCCAGTTCATAGATAGCAGGTTTTAAATCCAGTTCCAGCGTGCTTTTTTTGGTCTGCTTGATCACGGGGATCTGTTCCTGCGCATAGAAAGCGCTCAGTTTCCCGCTGATATTTTCTATGGCCAAACTGTGCCCGGCAGCGCGGACATGGTATCTGGCGGCCGCTACGCTGGCCATGGCGTTTTTTACATTATCCGGCAGCGCTTTTACCGAGAGGATACGCAGGCCCTCGACCATCACGCCATTCAGGGCGTCTTTCATCTTATGTGTGGAGGGCAGGGAATTGACTTCGATATCCAGATATTCTCCCGCGCTCTCCAGACCGACACCTAGCGGCGCCGCAAAGGACATGACCTGATGCGGGCTGAAACCTTCCGTATATCTGACGTCGATATCCGCTCTGCGGATGGCTTTCTGGAAAAAGCGCATCATATCCAGATGCCCGATGAATTTCATGGTTCCGTATTTGGCAAATTTAATTCTGATCTTCATCGTAATCCTCCCGTTCATAGCAGATCCCGCCTCCGAAACGGTTAGCGCCGCAGCCCTGACACTGAACCCGGCAGTTGGGAGATACGGTCTGCGACATGGCCTTTTTCCATTCGCGCAGAAGGAACTCTTTGGTGACGCCGCAGTCTAAGAAGTCCCATGGGAAAATTTCGTCATCTTTTCTCTCGCGTACCGTATAAAAATTGGGATCTACGGCACATTTTTCAAAACTTTCCATCCAGATATCGTTGTGGAAACATTCGCTCCAGGAATCAAAAATACAGCCGTCCTGATAAGCCTGCAAAATGACTTTTGCAAGTTTTCTGTCACCCCTTGCAAGAATTCCTTCCAGTACACTGACGTCTGCCTCGTGCCAATTATACTTGATGCTCTTCTGATTGAGCTGTTCAAGGATGCCTTTTTTGGTCTGGTAAGCTTTTTCAAGAAATTCTTCTTTCGTACACATTCTCGCCCACTGAAACGGCGTAAATGGCTTGGGAATGAAGAAAGACGTGCTGGCCACAATCTGTACCCTGCCGTTTATACGCTTGTCCTTGGGTACAATTTCGTAAAAAAGAGCGGCAATCTTATTGGAGAGTTCACCAATGCCCCGGATATCTTCTTCGGTCTCCGTCGGCAGACCGAGCATGAAGTATAATTTGACGCGCGTCCATCCGCCTTCAAAAGCGAGCGCGGCGCCGCTTAAAATGACTTCCTCGGTCAATCCTTTATTGATGACATTTCTAAGCCTTTGACTGCCTGCTTCAGGGGCAAAAGTGAGGCTGCTCTTTTTAACGTCCTGTACCTTGCTCATCACGTCCAGAGAAAATGCGTCGATACGAAGAGAAGGTAATGAAATATTGATATGTTTATCCCTGCATTCCTGTATTAAGAACTGTAAAAGTTCGTCCAGGGATGAATAGTCGCTGGAACTTAAGGAGCTTAGAGAAATTTCGTCATATCCTGTATTTTTTAACATGGTTACGGCATATTCTTTTAACTTATCAACATCCCGTTCTCTGACCGGGCGGTAAAGCTGTCCGGCCTGACAGAAGCGGCAGCCTCGGATACAGCCGCGCTGGATCTCTAAAACGGCCCGGTCCTGCGTGACCTGGATAAAGGGCACGATGGGTTTCGTCGGATAAAAGGTATCGGATACGTCCATGACAATTTCTTTTAAAATAGTATCCGGCGCTTTGTCATAGAGTTTTTTACGGCCTTTTATCGTACCATCCGGGTTATATTCTTCTTCATAAAAAGAAGGCACATAAATACCGGGAACCTGCGAGGCGTTTTTTAAAAAGTCCCCGCGGCTCCCTCCCGCCTTTTTATTATCTTTATAGATGTCTAAGAGCAGACGGTACTGCGTCTCGCCCTCTCCGATATAGAATAAGTCGAAAAAATCGGCGATCGGCTCCGGGTTATAACTGCACGGCCCGCCGCCAATGACGATGGGACATGAATCCCCCCGCTCTCCGGCGTATAGGGGTATCTGCGACAGTTCCAGAATCTGCAGGATATTGGTATAGCACATCTCGTATTGGATGGTGATACCGAGAAAATCCATGTCTTTTACGCTCTGTTGGGATTCCAGAGCAAATAAGGGGATATTTTCCTTACGCATGATGGCGTCTAAATCAGTCCAGGGAGAATATACGCGTTCACACCATACATCCTCCCAGGAGTTAAACATGCTGTATAAGATCTGGATTCCCAGATGTGACATACCGATCTCATAGATATCGGGAAAACACATACAGAAACGGATATCAACTTCTTCTTCGTTTTTCATGATGCAGTTGACTTCGTTGCCGATATAACGGGCCGGTTTTTCTATCTGCATCAATATTTCATCTGACAGTGCCAGGTTTCTTACCATAATTGTGTGATTCCTTCCTTGATGCCGCTTAACTGCGTCCCGGCGTCGTATATCTTAAAATAGTCGTCGGAGATCATAGCATGGATATCGTTCATGGAATAGCCGAAAACTTCATACTGTCCCGCGTCACATAGTAGAAAGCCAATAAATAAAAGAACAGCCGCCGCCATACGGAGTTTGAAAGTACCGGTATCCTGCGGGATATCCTCCTGTGGATTTCCCTCCGCGCGCATCAGATATGCTTCTTTCCGCGGCGGTTCTCCTTTTGTCCACAGAGGCGGCATGGTATCCGTACCGTAGAGAATCTTTTCCCGCGCTCTGATCTTCAGGCGGTTATCCAGATTTTCCTCCCGTATGTATTGTGCCAGTTTCATTTTCTGTTCGACGGGCACCTGCTTTTTTTTGCCGGACGTCCCGGCCTGCGTACCGGAACTTTGCACATTTCTGCTCATGCTGCATTCATTTCCTGTTTCTGCTTTTAGAGCATTTTATGTTTCAGGAACGTAAAAAAGAACGCGCCCTCTTCCATCTATCCTGCCTTATTCTATCTTGTCCCGCCTTGTTCTGTCTTGTTTTATCTTTTGGCCAGTTCCGAGGTGATCTCTTCCCATGTCACGCCTTTTTCAGCCATTAAGACCATCATATGATATAAAAAGTCGGAGATTTCGTATTTTATCTCGTTGGCATTGGGATTTTTGGCGGCAATGACAATTTCCGTCGCCTCTTCTCCCAGCTTTTTGAGAATTTTATCCAGTCCCTTATCAAAAAGGTAATTTGTATAAGAACCCTCTTTGGGGTGGACTTTCCTGTCTAAAATGACGCCGAACACCTGTTCAAATACGCGCAGCGGGTTGCTCTCTTCGTACTCCCGGCTCATAATTTCGTTGAAAAAGCAGGAATGTGCACCGGTATGGCAGGCCGCGCCAATCTGGGATACTTTGGCAAGTATCGTATCCTTGTCGCAGTCGGCAGTCAGGGATTTGACATACTGGAAGTGACCGCTTGTCTCGCCCTTGACCCATATTTCATCACGGCTCCTGCTGTAATAAGTCATTTTGCCGGTCCGGATGGTCATATCATAGGCTTCTTCGTTCATATAAGCGACCATCAGGACTTCGTCGGTCTTATAGTCCTGTACGACGACCGTGATATGCCCATCGGAATTTAGTTTAAATTCTTCCCAGGGAATCCGGGCCTCATAGGTGTTGACCGGGATGCCGTTTGTCTGGCAGAGCGTTTTTATGGCGGATAATTCTTTGGCATTTTCGTTGATCGCATAGCCGGAGATACCGCAGATATTAGGCTTGGAAAGCAGTTCCAGTATCTTATCAAGAGACACTTCCGGAACGGAAACGATCATGGGGAATCTGGATACCGCCAGAGCCTCTTTGATCCCGCGTTCTTTGACAAGTATCAGCTCTTCCACATAAGCCTCCAGAAGTTCTTCATTATCGGCAATTTCCGACGGATTACAAATACAGGCTGCGATCTTGTCTTTGCCGAATTTATCGGAGACTTCTTTGGTGATCTCGATATTGCCTTCTTTGGAATAGTTTAAAGCGGCCTTGCGGCAGCCTGCGTAGATCAGTTTCTTGATATCTTCCATGCGGTGTACATTACCTGCGCCGATGACCGGTATCTCGGCCTGTGTACAGATCGCCTTGATGATATCCAGAGCTTCTTCGTGCTCCGCATCACCCGTGGATAAGTCATAGACGATTAATTCATCCGCGTTATTGTTACTGTAAAATCTGGCCAGTGCGGCCGGATTGGTATCCAGGATCGTATGATCCGCAAAGTCCCTTACTGCGTTGCCTTTATATAAATATATACATGGTATTAATTTCTTGTACATTATGCAAGACTTCCTTTCGTACTTAATACGCCTGCCGTCCGCGGTTCTTTGGAAACCGCTTCATCCAGTGCTTTCCCGAAGGCTTTGAACATGGCTTCTATCATATGATGCGTATTTTGCCCCGAAAGCATCTGGATATGAATATTCATGCCCGCGCTGTAGGAAAGCGCATAGAAAAATTCGCGGACAAGTTCGGTCTCTAACGTACCGACGCGCTCCGTATCAAAGCTGCATTCAAAGTCAAGATATGGTCTGCCGCACAAATCTACGGCACATAAACACAAGGCGTCATCCATCGGCAGGATAAAAAAGCCATAGCGCTTAATGCCCGCTTTATCACCGAGCGCTTCTTTGATGGCCTGTCCAAGTACGATACCCGTATCTTCAACGCTGTGATGTCCGTCAACCTGCAGATCGCCATTGACTGATACAGTCAAATCAAAAAAACCGTGTTTGGCGAAGCCTTCCAGCATATGATCGAAGAAACCGATGCCTGTATTGACAGTGCTTTCCCCGCGGCCATCGAGCGATAGAGATATGCTGATATCCGTTTCTTTAGTCTTTCTTTCTATTCTGGCTTCTCTTGCCATGATATGTCCTCCATTTTCTTTTTCCTAATTATTCTTCTCACGCTGCTCAAATCGCACCCTGATGGAATTGGCATGCGCCGTCAACCCCTCTTTTTCGGCGAACAGTTCGATATCTTTGTGCGCGCGCAGGAGCGCTTCTCTGGAATAAGAGATGATGCTGGTCTTTTTCATAAAATCATCGACATTAAGCGGTGAGAAAAATCTGGCCGTTCCGTTGGTGGGCAGGATATGATTAGGCCCTGCGTAATAATCACCGAGCGGTTCCGAAGAATATTCACCGATAAAGATGGCCCCTGCATTTTCAATCTTCGTCATAACTTCATACGGATTCTTCGTCAGAATTTCCAAATGTTCCGAGGCGATGGCATTGGCTGCCAAGACCGCATCCTCCATAGAATCGGCCAATAAGATATAGCCGTAATTGTCCAGTGATTTTTGGATGATCTCCGCGCGGGACAATTCTTTTAAAAACCCTTCTATCTCCAGGGAAACCTGCTCTGCCAGCGCTTCGCTGGTGGTAATCAAAATGGCGCTGGCCAGTTCGTCATGCTCCGCCTGGGAAAGCAGATCGGCCGCCACATAACGCGGGTTGGCGCTTTCATCGGCAATGACTAAAATCTCGCTCGGCCCGGCGATGGAATCAATACTGACATAACCGAAGCAGGCTTTCTTGGCCAGAGCAACGAAGATATTGCCCGGTCCGGTGATCTTATCCACTCTGGGAATACTCTGCGTGCCAAAGGCCATAGCGGCGATCGCCTGTGCGCCGCCGACTTTATAGATTTCATCAACACCGGCAATCTTCGCGGCGACTAACGTACCGGGATGGACTTTCCCCTCTGCATTCGCAGGTGTTGTCATGATGATCCTGCCAACGCCGGCCACTTTCGCGGGAATCACGTTCATCAACAGACTGCTTGGATAGGCCGCTTTTCCGCCGGGCACATAGACGCCGGATATCGCTATCGGCAGAACTTTCTGCCCTAAAATAGAACCGTCGGGTCTTGTATCTATCCAACTGTTTCGTAACTGTTTCTGGTGGAAAGAAAAGATATTGGCCGCCGAGCGCTCCATGACTTCGATAAAGGCCGTATCCGCCTGTGCGTAAGCTGCTTCGATCTCCTCTTCGGTGACTCTGATATTATCAGCATTTATCTCCCATTTATCAAATTTACGGGTATATTCAAAAACCGCCGCATCGCCGCGGTTTCTTACATTATTTATGATATCGGAAACGACGTCTTCGTATTCCGTGTAATTATTGGGGCTTCTTTTTAACAGATTGTCTAACAGATCCTGCCGGGAGGCGGCAGTCAGCTTTATTGTCTTCAATATTTCTCTCTCCTGTTCCTACGTATGCCTTGCTGTTGCAGTTGTCTTATCCCGGTACGGATATTGTACGGGACTATTTTACGCTGTAATTCAGTTTTACGGTGATCGAGGCGGTCTTTAAGCGCGAACTGGTATTGAACGTACCGCCGTAACTGTAATCGGAATTGCTGTTTTGGGCGGTGATCTGGAAAACGCCGAGATTCGCCGTCAAAAGTTCGTCAACAGTCGCGCCTGTACCTTCGGCCATGATGTCGATCCTGTCTTTGGCATTCTGTGTCGCCTCTTCGATCAGCTGCAATTTCAGTTCGTCGAGTTTTGTATAGTAATATTCCGGGTTTCGTGAGTCGAATTCCACGTTGGCTTCTATCAACTGTGTGATATCGCGGGAAATATTATCGACTTTATCCACATCGTTGGAAGTCACGCAGATTTCCTGATATAAGTCGTAACCGTCTTCGTATCTGCCGATCTCATAGCCATCATCATTATATTCATAGCGGTATCTTTTAGAGATACTGATAGAACCGAAGACCATTTCCTCATCCGTAACGCCGTTTTCTACAAGATAGTCTTCGATGACCTCAGCATCTTTTTTCAGACGCTGGTAGGCGGCCTGCGTGGAAGAACCGTATGCTGAGAAACTCCCCCGCCAGACGATTAAGTCCGCTTCAAAGTCACAGCTTGCGGAACCGGTGGCCGTGAGTCCGCCGCTCCCCGAAGACTGCTTATATTCAACGAATCTCCCCGACATCATATTGACACAGATAATGGCGCAGATTCCCGCGATCAGGGCGATGATGATGCCTTTATACTCTTTGATGGGATTTTCTTTTTTCGTTGCTTCTGTTACCTTTGTTTCTTCTTCCATTTTATTTCTCTCTCCATTCTTAAATTATTTTCATCATGAAATTTTATTAAATATTCTGACGAAGCTGCGTGATCAGTTTCTTGATACGTTCCGGTTCCATCTGCATACTGACCTGATTGACGATCATACGTGCCGACAGCGGGCAGATTTCTTCCAATACCTCCAGACCATTTTCCCTTAAGGTAGAGCCGGTTTCCACGATATCCACGATAACGTCGGAAAGTCCTACAATAGGGCCGAGTTCCACGGAACCGTTCAGTTTGATGATATCTACGGTCTGATGTTTTTTATTATAAAAATAGTCCTTGGCAATGTTCGGATACTTGCTGGCCACGCGTATCATCTCATGGTGTTTTAACAGTTCCTTTGCGCCGGCCGGGCCGCAGACGCACATCCGGCATTTTCCATAGCCTAAGTCCAGCACTTCGTATACGTGCCTGTTTTCTTCCATAATGGTATCTTTCCCCACGACGCCGATATCCGCCGCGCCGTATTCTACATAAGTCGGCACATCCGGCCCTTTAGCCAGAAAAAAACGCAGTTTCTTCTCTTCGTTGACAAAGATCAGTTTTCTGGAATTTTTATCGGACATTTCTTCGCAGGTGATGCCGATATCCGCCAGAAGTTCCATTGTTTTATTAGCAAGCCTTCCCTTCGCCAGCGCAAAGGTAAGATATCTGTTTTCGCTCATATCAGTTTACGCCTTTCTTATCTGCTGTCTCGTGCACAAGTTCCACATAATAGCCATCCGCCCGCAGTTTGCCGGCTTCTTTTAACATTTTCCCGAAGTTATCGTCACGATAATATACCGTAGTGCGCTTATCTGTCCGGGAAACGGAAATGTCCTGTCTGTTCATGGCTAAGAGCAGATCGTCCACCGCCACCATAAAACCGATCGCCGGAGCGTTCTTGCCAAAACGGCCCAGCAGCGTATCATACCTGCCGCCCTTGACGATAGCGTCCCCCACGCCATAGGTATAGGCTTTGAAAATAATGCCCGTATAATAATTATACTTGCTCAACATGGTAAGGTCAAAAGAAATATATTTTTCCACGCCATATTCGCAAAGTGCCTCATAGACTCTTTCCAGCCGCTCGATGGCCTCTTTGGAACGGCCGTTGTTCACGGCGCTTTTGGCCTCTTTGAGGGCGTCTATGGAACCGAACAGATCGCTGGTCTTTAACAGTATCTCCCGGTCTTTTTCATCAACGCTGCAATGTGCGAGCAGATCTTCCGCGCCGAAATAATTCTTGCCGGAGATCAGTTCCCGCAGCGTCAGTTCCGTCTCTTCGTCAAGTCCCGCCTGCGCGCAGATGCCCTTAAAATATTGCAGATTGCCGACACTTACCTGAAAATCACGCAGACCGGCATGTAAAAGTGATTCTATCGTCAAGGCGATCATTTCCGCGTCCGCCTCAATGGAGGCATCTCCGACCAGTTCCGCCCCCATTTGCGTGACTTCCTTTAACTTACCCTGTAAGTTGGAAGTGTTGGTAAAGGTATTTCCCTGATAGCAGAAACGGATCGGCACGTTTTCATCCATAAAGTATTTGGCCGCGCATCTGGCGATAGAGGGTGTAAAATCGGGACGCAGAACGAGCGTATTGCCCTCTTTATCGAAGAATTTATACAGTTCTTTGGAGGGGGTAGTCCCAACTTCCTTGGAAAATACATCAAAAAATTCAAAGGTCGGCGTCTGGATATCACGGTATCCGTAGGAAAGAAACTTCTCATGGATCAACCGCTCCACTTCCATTTTATATTCTTTTTCATCACCATAGATGTCCCTGACACCTTCCGGTGTATGTACCAGTTTCCTGCTCATTTATCTGTTGGCTCCCTTCTTAGTTATACAAAGTTATATAAAGTTATACAAATCACGCAAAACTTTATCACTGTAAAGCGATAACTCGCTACCATGTCAGTGAAGTAAACATATGTAGTATAGCGAAAAAAAAATATTTTGTCAAATTATTCCGCCCGGTCATCGAGATCTTTCTGGAGCATATCCAGATAAGGCACTAAAATGCCGCTTTTTTTGGGCAGAACATAAGCGGGATTTAACTCTTCATAGCGGAAACTCTTGCGTCCGCCCTCTCTGGCTCTGTCCCAGAAATAACGCAGCATCTCATACGGCAGATAGTAAAAAATATCTTTATGCGAATAATAGATGAGAAAAAAAGCAATCCCTTTCTGTTTTTCAAACTGTTCCATGAAAAGCACCTGATGCTCGTGGATATTTTGCAGGGCAAACGTGTCGGTGGCGCATTCCTTGGCGTCAAAGCAGACCGGAATGCCCTGTACCGCGCCGATATAATCGACGGTGCTCTTCTGGTCGAAATAGGCGAGCGTGATATGCCGGCTCTGTTTATCAATATTGATCGGCGTGATCGGCGTGGGTATCTTCTGTATCAGAGCCAGTCCGTTTTCCAGATATTTTTCGTTGGTGCGGTTGATGAGGTCCTCTAACGTAGAGCCGCGCAGACCTCTTGAATTCCAGGTAGCCATATAAAACTGCTCCTTTTTCGCTATATATTATTGGAAACGATATCAAAGACCGCAGGCAGAGGCGCTTTGAAAGTTCTTTCGCTGATGTCGGCAAACGGTTCTTCCAGATAGGGAAAGACGACTTTATAAGCATGCAGGAGCTGATATTTCACCTGACATGTCCTGCGGTAAACATCATTCCATTTCCTGTCGCCGTATTTGGGATCGCCCAAAAGCGGATGCCCGATACTGGCCAGATGCGCGCGGATCTGATGCGGTCTGCCGGTGATCAGTTCCACTTCCAGCAATGTTTTATCCGTTTCCTGCCGTATGGGCAGATACCGCGTCTTAATGAAGGCGCCGGTTCCTGTATCGCTTATGTGTACGGTATTATTTTTTTCATCTTTCGTAAGATATCCCTCGATGATCTCTTCTTTCGTAAGGAGTCCCTTTACATAAAGTCTGTAAAACTTATGGATACTGCGGATACGCAGCGCCTCCGAGAGCATCTGCGCACCCTGTACGGTCTTGGCACAGAGCACGATACCGCTCGTATTCCGGTCGAGTCTGTTGCAGGCGGAAGGTTTAAATGTCCGCAGCTGCTCTGTACTTACCTGCCCGTCAGCAAGCAGATAGGAAACGAGCCAGTCGTTTAAGGAAATATCCGAGGGCGCGGCTTTCTGCGTAAGGATACCTGCCGGTTTATCCGCCAGCAGGATATGTTTATTTTCATATAAAACCGTAATCTGAGCGGGAACATTTTTCAGAGAGGCCGCGTTCCCGGAACAATCTTGTCTGACTTTCTGCTGACCGGGCCCCATGAATTTTTGCAGCGTTTCTTCGGAAAAAAAGATGGATACCACATCACCGCAGGCAATCTTTTCGCTGCCGTCGGCTTTTTTTTCATTTAAGACAATATTCTTTTTGCGCAGCATCTTGTATAAAAAGCTGCTCCCCGCTTCTGGCAGTAATTTGCGCAGATATTTATCAAAGCGCTGTCCGGCTTCGCGTTCGCTGATGGTCTGCTGATACATTATGATACCCCGTTTTTTCAGAGAGAAAATTATATTTAAAGAGAAATCGAATAAAACATCTGTATCATTCCCTCTCTGTTTTTGCTTTCCTGCGTGTCTAAAGACGACAGTTGACTTAATCGGTCAACATATTTCCCCAGATCATCAAAAATCTTGATGGTCATATTTTTATAGCCGTCCTGTTTGAGCATCTGTTCTAAATGCGCTTCTCCGGCTTTGATATCGCATTTATCGCTCTCCGTATAGGCACATATCGTATTTCCTTTCAGAACCATATGGCTGATGGGAAAATTTTTCTGATAAGAGGTAAAATACATATCATAAAAGCCTGTCAGTTTATCGTCGTAGTCAGAAATCTTCTCTTTCGCCCCGCCGCTGCAGCCGCTCGCCCGCAGGAACATGATGGCGTTGACGGCGCTCTTACAGGAAGGGAGCAGACCGAGCACGGCCACGACTGTCAACAGATTTTTATTACTGCCTGTGGAATAGATACCGATGCCGTATATGGCAAGAGACAGGGCGAAAAATATGACTGTCCGGATTACGGATGCCTTCTTTTGATATTCAATATAACCGTAGTTTCCTTTGGGCACTTTTTTACTCATCTAAATCCTCCATTTTCACACGATTCCTTTCGTCGTAAGATATAACAATTTCATGGGCAGGCCGTAGATCGACAGCGCTTTTTTCTTTTTGCTGTCTTTTAATGCCTTTTTTACCACTTTTTCGGGTCTGGCCATTGTCAGTTTTTTCAACAGATTCATTTGGCCGTATCGGCCATAGGCATGATCTAAAAAAGGCGTTTTGACCGGGCCGGGACAGACGGTGGTGACACTGATCCCTTTAGGCTTTAGTTCTTTATGCAGGGCCTGTCCGAAAGAATAGACATAGGCTTTCGTAGCCGCATATACGGCAAAATCCGCCTGTGGCAGAAATGCTGAGCCGGAGGAAACCTGGATGATGCGGCTGCCGCTTTTCATATAAGGCAGACAGAATTTGGTCATCTGCGTAAGCGCCAGCACGTTCAGGCGAACCGTTTCTGTTATCTCATCCCGGCTCTGCGCTTCAAACGCACCGTAAATACCCATACCCGCACAGTTTACGAGCACCGATATACCGGCGTTGCGTATCATTAAAACTTCCGCAAAATGAGCCAGTTTCCGTTCATCCGTAATATCTATGACGATTGTCCTTATCTTGAGTGCATGGCCGCGCCTGCCTTTTGCCAGCTCAGAAGCCAGTTCTTCCAGAGCGTTCCGTCTTCTGGCCAACAGCCAGATCTCGTCTGTTCTGCTTAGCGAGGCCGCCAGTCTTTTGGCAAATTCTCTGCCCATACCGGAAGAAGCTCCCGTGATGATCGCTATATTCATAAATCATCCCCCTTTTTTACGTTTATATTTTTTCCGCGGACGGATGAGGCATTTTTTATCAAAACCGATAAGATCGCGCCGTCCGGTTTTTATGAGCGCTTCATATACCAGATCGTAGTTATTCGGGTCGCGGTACTGGATCAGCGCACGCTGCATCGCCTTTTCATGCGGATTTTGGCAAACATGAACCGCTCTTCCATTTCTGGGATCGACACCGGTATAATACATGACGGTCGATACGGTAGAGGGCGTCGGATAAAAATCCTGTACCTGTTGCGGCATATAGCCGAGGTCACGCAGATACTCCGCCAGTTCCACGGCTTCTTTTAACGTCGAACCGGGATGGGAAGACATTAAATAAGGCACAAGGAACTGTTTTAAACCGAGGCTCTTATTTATTTTATCATATTTTCGGATAAATTGCTCATAAACATCTTTCGATGGTTTGCCCATTTTTGATAAAACCGCGTCGGAAATGTGCTCCGGCGCCACTTTAAGCTGGCCGCTGACATGATATTTTACCAGTTCCCTGAAAAAAGTATCGTCTTGATCCGCCAGCAGATAGTCAAAACGGATGCCCGAACGGATGAAAACTTTTTTGACGCCGGGCAGCGCCCGCAGTCTGCGCAGCAGAGCCAGATAATCCGAATGGTCGGCCGTCAGATTCGGACACGGTTTCGGGAAAAGGCACTGTCTGTTCTGGCAGACGCCGTCGTTAAGCTGTTTTTGGCAGGAAGGCTGTCTGAAATTGGCCGTCGGACCGCCTACATCATGGATATAGCCCTTGAAATCAGGATCTTTGATCAGGATTTCGGCTTCTTTTAGAATAGACTCATGGCTCCGGCTCTGTATGATGCGGCCCTGATGAAAGGTCAGCGCACAGAAATTACAGCCGCCGAAACACCCTCTGCTGCTGACCAGAGAAAATCTGATCTCGGAAATGGCCGGAACCCCGCCTTTTTTCTCATAAGAAGGATGGTATGTCCGCATATAAGGCAGTTCGTATATATCGTCCATTTCCTGCGTTGTAAGCGGTTTCTGCGGCGGGTTCTGCACCACATAGACCTGATGAGGGTATTCTTCTATCAGTGTCCGTCCGCTGAAAGGATCGGTATTCTGATATTGTATGGCAAAACTTTTGGCGTACTGCTGCGGGTCACTCTGTATCTCTTCAAATGAGGGCAGACAGATTCCCTCATAAATACCGGAAATGTCTCTTGTCTTATAAACGGTGCCGGGGATAAAAGTGATATCCTTCACCGAAAGGCCGCCTGCCAGCGCGTCGGCGATCTCCACGATGGACTTTTCTCCCATGCCGTAAGAAATAAGGTCAGCCTGTGAGTCCAATAAGATAGAATGCTTTATTTTATCCGACCAGTAATCATAGTGTGCCAGCCTTCTAAGGCTTGCCTCGATTCCGCCGATGATAATGGGCACGTCTTTATAAGTTTTACGAATCAGATTGCCGTAGACTGCCGTTGCGTAGTCGGGCCGTTTAAAGGCTTCTCCGCCCGGCGTAAAGGCATCATTTGGTCTGTGTTTTCTGGAAACAAAATAGTGATTGACCATGGAATCCATATTACCGGCAGAAATGAGAAAACCGAGCCTTGGCCTGCCGAGAGCGGCGATACTGCTATCATCCTTCCAGTCAGGCTGTGAGATGATACCCACGCTGTAGCCGTGAGCCTCTAAGACTCTGCTGATAATGGCATGTCCAAAAGAAGGATGATCGACATAAGCGTCCCCTATAACGTAAACAAAATCCAGTTGTCTGATGCCGGCTTTCGCCATATCCTCCGCGGATATCGGTAAAAATCCCATTATAAAAACCCCTTAAAATAAAAAAGCCTTAAAATCATGGATGTAATAATCGGCCAGCGCCCTTTTTTCTTCATCCTGTATGATGGTCGCTTCATCATACACGGCGCATACTCTCATGCCGGCGGAAAGTCCTGCCCTGATGCCCTCTACAATATCTTCAAAGACAAGACAGCGCGCGGGTTCTGCCTTAAGAGCTTTGGCGACAGCCAGATAGATGTCCGGCGCGGGTTTTCCCTTTTCTACGTCGCAGCCGGTCATGATACAGGCAAAGCGCTCGCTTAAGCCATGCGCGGACATGACGTTATCCACAAGTTCTCTGGAATTGCTGGTAGCGATCCCCAGCTTGATATGATGCGCATCGCAGAGGTCGATAAATTCCGCCGCACCCTCTTTTAACGGAACTTCGTGCATATATTTATCCCAGGCCATTTGGTTCCAGGCCGCCTTGATCTGCTCCAGTTCATCCGGCAGAGAGAAGGTTTCCTTGAAAAAAAGAGCCGTTTCGCTGAAACTGCGGCCGCCGATCTGATAATGCAGATCCTCCGGCGGTTCGATGCCGAAGCGGGCCAGATATTCTCTGTCAATAGCAGGCCAGAGCCAAGTGGAATCGACTAACGAGCCGTCCAGATCGAAGATGACGGCCTCAAAATCAGTCAGTCTGGGGATACTGGATGGTTCCAAGCCGCCTGCCATTTTTTCAGTTTCTGAGAAGACAGGGGTATCATCCTTTGTCATATCTTTTTGTAGTGATAATATCTCCTCTTTGGTAAGCATACGATATTCTCCCGCTCTTAATCTTTCATCCAGCACTAACGGACCCATGCGGATTCTTTTCAGATACGTCACTTCATTGCCGGCCGCTTTTAGCATTCTTTTGACCTGATGAAATTTACCTTCAGTGATGACAAGCTGTATCTTCTGCGGTTTAAGGATATGCACTTTCGCCGGTAAAGTAAGTCTTTTCTCACCGATATCCACGCCGCTTTCCAGAGTATGTATCTGTTCGTCCGTAATCGGCCTGGCCAGCAGGCATTCATAGACCTTTTCGACATGTCTGCCGGGAGAGAGCAGTTTGTGGGCGAGCGCGCCGTCATTGGTCATGAGCAGAAGTCCTTCGCTGTCTTTATCGAGACGGCCTGCGGGAAAAAGATCATCCCTGCCGGTATCTTTCAGTAAGGACAGTACGGTCTTGTCTTTTTTATCCTCCGTGGCGGAAATGACGCCTGCCGGTTTATGGAGCATATAATAAACATATTTTTCATAAACGCAGGGGGTTCCTCTATAGCAGACTTTATCCATATTTTCATTGAGCTTATAGTCGCAGGCGCGGACGATACGTCCGTTGACTGTGACCAGACCGTTTCTGATATCTTTTTTCAGACTGCTCCTCGTGCCATATTTCAGATCGTTTAAATATTTATCCAGACGCATATATGCTCATCCTTTTTACATATAATAAAGCAATGATTCCGTTTTCCCTGCCGTCGGCCTATGATACAGAACAAAAAGAACAAAACGCTAAACAGCTTGCAATACGCTTTTATTAAAAGAAAAGACGCTTTTTATCAGATGCTCTTTACGCTGCTGGCCGTGTATCTGGTATGGCTGCTCCTTCGCTATCCCGCGGAGGCTTTAGACTATGCTTCTACGGGCCTTTTGTTATGGTTTCAGAAAATGATCCCTACGTTACTGCCGTTTATGATCTTATCCGGCATCATGATCCGCATGAATCTTACAGAAAAATGCGTAAAGTTCATACATCCGCTTTTTCATAAGATATGGGGCACTTCCGCCAACGGCTCTTACGTGCTGCTGATGGGAATGCTCTGCGGCTTTCCTATGGGTGCCAGAGTGATCGGCGAGTTGTGCCAGGCCGGGAAACTTTCAGAGACAGAGGGCAGTTTCCTGCTGGCTTTTTGTAATAATATCGGGCCGGTCTATTTTATCAGTTTCGTTATGAGTACGCTGTCTTTAGAAGGAAACTATGTTCCGTTTGCCATTATGTATGGCGTACCGCTCGTTTATGGCGCGTTTCTGTATCGTATTCGGCGGCTTTCGGTGCGGTTTCGAGGGCGGCTTTCCGGACGGCGTCCGCCGCAGGCGGCTGTGGACTTCCGGACGGCTTCAGGGCCTGCCGGGACAGCGCCCTCACCGTCCCTTCCCGGTGCGATCGACGATTCCATTATCTCCGGTTTGATTGGTATCGCCAGGCTGGGCGGTTATATGGTCTTTTTTAATCTGTTAAATATCATGATGAGGCCGCTTAACGCTCTGCCGGAAAGATTTCTATCGCTGTGTAACTGCCTGCTGGAGATCACCAGCGGAATAAGCCGCGCCGGAGGCGGAGAATGGCTGATGATCCTGATCCTGCTACCTTTTGGCGGATTTTCCTGCATATCGCAGACATACAGCATGATAAAAGAGACAGATCTTTCCATTTTGCAATATTTCCTGCATAAATGTATGCAGACAGCGCTGACAGCGCTTATTTATGGCCTTTTCTATGCCGCTTCTTATAACTTTTGAGTATGACGATCATGGATAAGACCATAGCGAAGACAAGGGCCGCACAGATCAGACATACCTGTACAAAATAGCCCATCGTGAGCGGTCTGGTTTCCTGTGTTTCCTCTTCCGCCGTCTCTTCCCGCGCGGCGTCCTGTGCATCTTTGGATACTACGCTGTCGGAAGTGCTCTCTACGGCATCTGTATCCGTTCCCTGTGCGTTTGTATCTGTTTCTGGGCTCTGCGCATCCGCCGCCTCCTGCGCGGCGTCCGCATCCGCGGCATTCTCTGTATCTTTTTCACCATAACTCATCGATGGCAGGCTCAAAGAATTGCTTGTTGTATACAGATCGTAACCGTTATAAGCGTTTACCACGATCTGTGGAACCGTGCCGGAAGGGATGTTTATTGTAAATTGAAAAGTATCCCTGCTCTTATCCGGCCATCTCTGTAAATCTGAAAATGTCGCGCCGCCGTCATAACTATACGTATAATAGAGCATCCCGCTGTCGTAGTCGGCTGCAGAAACGCTCAAAGTCACATCTCCGTTGTCCATATTCTGTTCGAGCAGTTCGACCATGCAGATATCCGGCTGTGTGGAGTCAGGTTTCATCGTCTGCGTCGGCACGGGTACGGAGATATTCTGATAATTGCGAAAATCCTTGCCGAGGCTTTCCGAACGCAGGCCGTAATATCGGGCCACAGCCTCCGCATCCAGTCTGCCGAAGGCTTCGAGTTTATCCTGATGGTCATAAAAAGGCTGGTCGTTTATCTGGTCTAAATGACAGTGCTCGATAAGAACACAGGGCATATTCCGCTCCGTGGAATGCCGGATGATGCCATAGTAATCTATGCCGGAATCGTTGAGTCTTGTCTTGATACCGCGCGAATACAGTCCCATTTCCTGCAAAAGTTCTATCTCGATACTGGCAAAGGCATACCCTCTGCTGTATTGTTCGCCAAAAGCTGATATCCACGTCTCTGCGCCAAAAAGCGTATGGTATGTGGATAAGTTAAAATGCAGACAGAATAAAAAGTCTGCCCCCACACTGGCCGCAAATTCACACCGTTCTTCCAGCGTCAGATCGACATCCTCCGTCCTCGTCAGATATACGGTAATGCCTTCATACTGTTCCAATTCAGCCTTCATGGCTTTGGCCACGATCAGCGTCATGTCTTTTTCCGTATAGTCTTCATACTGTCCGCCGAGATTTTCTCCGCCGTGGCCGGGATCTATCACAATGACGACTGATTCTGCTTCGGGTGCGGGCGCATTCTCAGCTGCGGAGGCGGACGCTGCCTGCTCCTGCGAGGGCGTATCATTTTCTTCCGCACAGGCGATAAGAGACGTCCCCGGAAACAGACCGGACAGGCCCGTAAACAGTATCCATATACTGATAAAGAATAAGCCGGCTTCTGCGCGAAACCGGCTTATGGTAAATCGTTGCATCATATCGTTTCACTTTCCCTGCTGTATTAAATCCAGATTAACGGCCTCTTCCGCCTGGTCGTCATAGCCAACTTCCTGTAACAGTTTCTCCACGCGCTGTGGCATTAATTCCGCACGATTGGCCTTCACCACTTCGTTATACCCGTTTATCGCATCATAAAAACTCTCATAATGCGCAGTTGCCGCATTCAGACTGTTGGTCATCAGACTTTCAAGATTCGAGAGCATATCGTCCAGATACTGCATGGCGGAGGCGCGCATACCATTAGCCTCTATCGTGGCGTTATCCAGTATCTCCTGCGCCTGATGGGTCGCTAAGGTAACGACTTCATTGGCCTGTGCATAAGCCTGCTGCATGATCTCGTGCTCGTTGATCAGTTCGTTGGTATGTACAGTCGCCTCGTTGATCAAAGCTTCGGCCTTGGAGCGCGCATCATTTAAAATAGCTTCTTTATTGGTGATGATCTTCTGATAACGCTTGATCTCTTCCGGTGTTTTCATCCGCAGTTCGCGTAAAAGTTCGTCAATCTCTTCTTTGTTTACGATAATATTCGTCTTGGAAAGCGGCTGGTACTTACATCCGTCAATATAATCTTCAATTTCATCGATTAACTGTTCGATTCTGCTGCTCATCTTTACTCCTATCTTGTATAGCCATATTTTTCGTATATCAATTTACCGACAAAATCCGGAACACACTGAGAAATATCCCCGTTAAAACTGGCGATCTCCTTCACGCTGGAAGAACTTAGATAAGCATACTCCAGACTGGTCGTCAGAAATATCGTATCCAGATCGCCGTCGGAAAGTTTTCTGTTTGTCTGCGCTATCTGCAATTCATATTCAAAATCCGTAATAGCGCGCAGGCCCCTGATCGCCACATGTACGCCCTTTTTCCGTGCATAATCAATCAACAGGCCGCTGAAAGAGTCAACTTTTACGTTCGGGATATCTTTTGTCGCCTCTTCTAATATCTTAACACGTTCTTCGACAGAAAACAATGGAGTCTTTGTGTTATTGTTCAACACACTTACCGTTAATTCATCAAAAATCTCCGCGGCTCTGTGGATAACGTCGAGATGTCCATAAGTGACCGGGTCAAAACTGCCCGGATAAATCGCTGCCCTCATAACGGTTCCATGCCCCTTCCGCATATAATACTATCTATGTTATCATAAATCACTTTTGGAAAAATGTCTTTAAAAAATTTCATTTTTTTAAAATTTTTTAATCATTTTTCTGTTTTTCTTAAGAACACATGTTTGTTCGTTTTATATTTTTTCTCTTTTTCGATGGAAAAACCAAGCGGTTCCACATAGGAAAAATCCGTTTTTAACTGTGCTTCTACGACAATAAGCGTATTTTCGGTAACATAAGGCAGTTCTTTTAAATGTGCCAGCACCTGTTTCTCGTAGTCTGCTCCATACGGCGGATCCATGAAAATGACATCGGCCTCTTTTTCATGGATACCGGAAAGTGCGCCAAGCACATCCTGTTTTAAGACGGTGGCATCTTCTTCCAGTCTGGTAAATTTCAGATTGTCGAGGATACAGGCTAACGCTTCTTTATTATTTTCGACAAAATAAGCGTGCGCCGCGCCACGGCTCAGCGCTTCGATGCCGATACCGCCGCTGCCGCTGAAAAGGTCGATAAAAATACTATCCGGCAGATACGGCTGTAACATATTAAATAAAGTCTCTTTGATCCGGTCAGTCGTCGGTCTGGTATCCGGACCTTCCGGTGTCTTTAATCTTAAACTTCTGGCTTTACCTGCGATAACACGCATATCGTTCTCCTTTTAGACGCGTACTTTTACGCCCTTGCTGTCGCGGTTTCCGAGTTTCAATTTGTTGAGTTCTATGGTTTTTTCTTTATATTCTATCGTTGAGACGTCTATATTTTTCGTATAATAAACAGCCTCCAGTTCATCGCCTGTGGATAATTTCATGCCCCGCACAC
Source organism: Ruminococcus sp. (assembly GCA_023663085.1). Lineage (GTDB taxonomy): Bacteria > Bacillota > Clostridia > Lachnospirales > Lachnospiraceae > UBA3282. The sequence goes on from JAMPIB010000016.1 coordinate 45,465, forward strand.
CCACGGCGCCTTTTTTCTTCTCAGGAACCTGATCTACACTAAAGCGCAGGAAAAACCCGCCTTTTGACTGCAATATCATATTCTGCTGTTCGGTATAGGTAACGACGCTTATGACTTCGTCGCCCTCCTGTAACTTGGTGGCGGCCACTGTCCGTTTGGAAACGTCGAACTCTCCGCCATCTACTATTTTTAACATCGCATATCTGGTGGCAAAGATGACTCTGTAAAGATTTAAGTCCGTCTGGCTTGCCACGTAGACAATGCTCTCTTTCGTGGAATCATAATTGCTGATATTATCAACAGGCACACCCTTATCGCGCAGCTTTCCAAACGGCAGATCAGAAGCCTTGATAGTGTGTAACTGTCCTGTGTTGGTAAAAAGGCATATTTTACCCGTGTTTTTACACTGGAAGACATATTTATTCTCTGATAAGACCGTATCCTGGTTGCGGTCGTAGGTCTGCAAGTCTATCGTTCTGGCATAGCCGAAGCGGTCCATCAGGAAGATGATATCCATTTCTTCTATTTTTTTCTCGACATAGACAGCTTCGTCGGCGTTGGTGATCTCGGTTCTTCTCTTACGGGCGTAAGCGTCTTTTATCTCATCAAGTTCATTCATGATGACCTGCGCCATGGAATCGCGTCTGGCGAGGATATCTTCATAGCGGTAGATATTGGCCATAGTATCTTCGTGTTCATTAATAAGCGCTTCGATCTCTAAACCAATTAATTTATAGAGCCGCATTTCCAAAATCGCGTTGGCCTGTTTTTCGGAAAACATCAGCTGAGCTGCCATGATCTTCGACTCTTTGGAGCGGAATTTGATGCCGTCCGTTTTCCCTTCGACAAGACAGGCTTTGGCCATATTGCGGTCTTTGGAACCACGCAGTATTTCGATAATCAGGTCAATTACGTTGCAGGCTTTGATCAGACCTTCCTGAATCTCTTTTTTCTCTAATTCCTTGGCTAACAGGTTCTTATATTTTCTGGTCGTCACTTCATAGCGGAAATCAACGTTGGCTTTGATGATCTGCTTAAGTCCCATGGTTTCCGGTCTGTCGTCGGAAATGGCCAGCATATTGACGCCGAACGTATCTTCGAGCCTGGTCTTTTTGTAGAGCATGTTTTTAAAATTCTCTACATCGGCATCTTTACGCAGTTCGATAACGATACGGATGCCTTCTTTGGAAGACTGGTTGGTGATATCCACGATATCCTGCGTTTTTTTCGTCTCTGCAAGCGCGGCCACGTCCATTAAAAATTTGCCGATACCTGCGCCGATCATCGTATAGGGAATCTCCGTGATGACCAGATTGATACGGCCGCCTTTGGCTTTTTCCACTTCCACTTTCCCGCGGATCTTGATCTTGCCTACACCGGTCTCATAGATATCAAGCAGTTCGTCCTTGTTGATGACGATGCCGCCCGTCGGGAAATCGGGGCCTTTTAAATAGCGCATAAGTTCTCTGGTGGTAATATTTTCATCCTGCATATAGGCTTTGGTCGCGTTGATGACTTCTCCCAGATTATGAGGCGGTATGTTGGTAGCCATGCCGACGGCGATACCTTCCGAACCGTTGACTAAGAGGTTGGGTATCTTGACAGGCAGGACGCTGGGTTCTTTCTCCGTCTCATCAAAATTGGGGATAAAATCGACGACATCTTTATCCAGATCGGCCAGAAATGCCTCCTGCGTGATCTGTTCGAGTCTGGCCTCCGTATAACGCATGGCCGCGGCGCCGTCACCCTCAATATTGCCGAAATTGCCGTGCCCGTCCACTAAGGGAAGTCCTTTTTTAAAATCCTGTGTCATGACAACGAGCGCTTCATAGATGGAACTGTCGCCGTGCGGATGATATTTACCCATCGTATCGCCGACGATACGCGCCGATTTACGATACGGCCTGTCATAGCGGATACCGAGTTCGTACATATCGTAAAGCGTCCGTCTCTGCACGGGTTTAAGACCATCCCGCACGTCGGGGAGCGCTCTGGCGATGATAACGCTCATGGCATAATCAATATAGGATTTCTGCATTACTTCCGAATATTCGGTTTTGATGATTCTGTTATCGTCCATTTTATCTGACCTTCTTAATTATATGTGGTTAATATTTTAGGGGCCGCAGATTCCTACGGCTGCCGCCAGGCATTATGGCATTACTAAACGTCTAATTCCGCCTCCTTGGCGTGGCGGTAGATAAACTGCTTGCGCGGCGGCACTTCCGTGCCCATAAGCATTTCCGTCACTTCCGAGGCCATACGGGCGTCTTCAATCTCCACTAATTTCAGCAGTCTCGTCTCCGGGTCGAGCGTGGTCTCCCATAACTGTTCGGCGTCCATCTCCCCCAGACCTTTATAGCGTTGTAAGGTAAAGGGTCCTTTGTGGCGTTTACGATATTTTTCCAGCGCTTTATCGTCATACAGATACTCTTCTTTGCCTTTCGAGGGCATGGCTTTATAAAGCGGCGGCATAGCAATATAGACATGTCCTTCATAAATCAGTTCCGGCATGAATCTGTAAAATAACGTCAGTAATAAAGTGGAAATATGCGCGCCATCCACATCGGCGTCGGCCATGATGATGATCTTATCATAGCGCAGCTTGGAAATATCAAAATCGTTGCCGTATCCTTCCGAAAAACCGCAGCCAAAGGCGTTGATCATCGTCTTGATCTCTGCATTGGCCAGTACTTTATCAATACTGGCTTTCTCCACATTTAAGATTTTGCCGCGGATGGGCAGGATGGCCTGGAACATGCGGTTTCTGGCTGTTTTGGCGCTGCCCCCGGCGGAATCGCCCTCGACGATAAAGATTTCGCACTTGGAGGCGTCTTTCGATTCACAGTTGGCCAGTTTGCCGTTGGAATCAAAGGAAAACTTCTGTTTCGTCAGCATGTTGGTCTTGGCCTTTTCTTCCGCTTTGCGGATCTTGGCAGCTTTCTCTGCGCAGCCGATGATATTTTTCAGTGTATCCAGATTCCTGTCAAAATACCTTACAATCTCATCTCCCGTCACCTTGGCCACAACTTTTGAAGCGTCCTGGTTGTCCAGTTTTGTCTTGGTCTGGCCCTCAAAACGGGGGTCGGGATGCTTGATGGAAACAACAGCGGTCATACCGTTTCTGACGTCCGCACCCGTGAAATTGATATCTTTTTCTTTTAAGATATTCAAACCTCTGGCATAGGTATTGATGACATTGGTAAACATCGTCTTAAAGCCGGTCAGGTGTGTGCCACCCTCGGCGTTATAGATATTATTACAAAAACCAAGCACGTTTTCATGGAACTCGTTCACATACTGTAAGGCCACTTCTACAGCAATACCTTCCGATTCTCCCTGAAAATAGATAACGTCATGAATGGTCTCTTTGGATTTATTCATATCTTTGATAAAGCCGATGATGCCTTCCGGCTCGTGATACTCGATATGTTCCGTCTCTTCGCCTCTTTTATCCTCGAAAACAATGGTCAGCCTGGGATTTAAGTAAGCAGTCTCGTGCAGACGGCTCTTGACGTCGTCTTCCTTGAATCTGGTCTTGTCAAAAATCGTATCATCCGGCAGAAAAGAAATTTTCGTTCCCGTTTCTTTCGTCTTGCCTAATACCGGTAAAAGGCCATCTTTTAACTCCAGAACGGGAATGCCGCGCTCGTATCTGTCTTCATAAATATGGCCTTCGGTCTTGACTATAACATGCAGCCACTCGGAAAGCGCGTTGACGACAGAGGAACCGACGCCGTGCAGGCCGCCGCTTGTCTTATAAGCCTCGTTATCGAATTTACCGCCGGCGTGCAGGGTCGTAAAAACAAGACGCTCCGCGCTGATCCCTTTTTCGTGCATACCGACAGGAATGCCACGGCCATCGTCTTCTATGGTAGCCGAACCGTCGGCTTCCAGCGTCACATATATCGTATTGCAGTATCCGGCTAAGTGCTCGTCTACCGCATTATCGACAATTTCATATATCAAATGATTCAAACCTTTGGTGGAAACACTTCCGATGTACATACCGGGGCGGACTCTTACAGCCTCCAGTCCCTCTAAGACAGTGATGCTCGAAGCATCATACTTATTTTCATTCGCCATTTGGGAATACCTCTTTTGATAAATATTCTTGAATAGTTTACCATAAATTTGAAAAAAAGCAAAGGGCAAAACTAAAGCAATACGCGATATAAATACTCCCGCCCTCGTTTACCAGGTCGGTCAACAAGCCGCATATGATAGAGAATATGCAGCGTGATCTGTGCCAGGTCACGGCGGATATGCGCGGCGGCGGCAAACTCTTTAGCCGTAAACTCTTCGCCTAATTCCGGTGGGATGATCTGTACGAAATCTTCATAGCGTTCGATAAAAATTTCGTCATATAAGGCTAACGGCATTCTGTCGTAGCGGCTGCTCTTCTGGCGGTTTCCCCGTTTATGGCCCGTCAATACGCGGTATTCGTCCATGTCGATCAACGGAAAGGCAAAGGACAGATGCGGATGCGTCAGGCAGTCTTTGATTTTATATAATTCCGGAAAAGCGCTGTAGATACTGCCCGTTACCGGAGATTTGCGCTTTTTGGAGAGTGTTCCGGTCTCTTCATCCAGATAGATAAGATAACGGAAATGCGGGATCGGCAGTACGACCGTGACCGGATAGAGGGGCAGGAATGTTTTCAGCTTGTCCCGCAGGCGGTTAAAATTGCCGTTCTGAATTTCGATGATACGGCTGCCCGTATAGATATCTGCGATATACCCTTCTATCGGTACTTCATGATAATCCATATCGGGTTCATAATACAGCTTCATGACCGCGTGGACGGTCTTTTCCTGTAAAGTACCGAAGCCGTGCGGGTCATGTCTGTTTAACAGCACTTTTACTTTGGCCTGTTCAAATGCGTCCTGATCCATAGGTGTTTTCACTTTCTGTAATGGTTTACTTTATTCGTATTTTGGTGTATAATAAACTCCTATTAGTATATCATATGTCGTGCCTGTTAAGGAAGTATATTCACTGATGAAAAATATATCGAAAAATATATTTGGAAATAAATTTAAGAAGGAAAGAATGGCCGCGCTCTTCAAACGCTATATTTCCGCAGAGAGTTTTCGCTATAAACTGATCATATACGCTATCACTTCGGTTCATGTTGTGCTTGTACTGCTCTTTTCGCTGCTGCGCATATGGCCGATGATTCTTTTTAATATCGGCAGCGTTGCCACTTATCTTTATTGTGTCCATATCATCAAGGCCAGAGGCTCGATGATCAAGGTCTTTTATGTGACGTATGTGGAGATCATCATACATTCCTTTGTGGCCACGATCTGTATCGGCTGGCGTTTCGGTTTTCCGCAGTATATCATCGGACTGATACCCTTTGGTTATTATATGTGCTATACGCTGATGAATGACAGCAGAAAATATTTTATCGCGACCGTGCTCAGTATTGCGGCGTTTTTCGCTTTTATCGGCTGTCGTTCCATTTCCATGTACGCAGGTTCCATCTATGAACTGGAAGTATCGGCCGGAGCGGAACTGGCCATTTATATTTTTAATACCATCTGTAATTTTGGTTTTCTTTTGCTGGTGACTTTTGTTTTTGTCATGGAGATGCACGAGGCGACCAGCAAATTACGGAGCCAGAACGCTATTTTGGACAAACTGGCCAGTATCGACCCTTTGACCGGACTCTATAACCGCCGGAGTATGCAGGTCTTTTTAAATCATGCGCTGGAAGCGGAGGAAGACTTCTGCCTCGTTATGTGCGATATTGATAATTTTAAAAAAGTAAATGATACCTATGGACACGACTTTGGCGATGTTGTCCTGAAAGATATCGCTAAAATCGTCCAACAGCAGGTTAAAGATCACGGTCATGTATGCCGCTGGGGCGGTGAGGAAATACTGATCTTAAGCAATGACAGGCTCGATCATACCTGTGATATCGCAGAAAGCATCAGACGCAACGTTGAACATCACCTTTTCTGTTTTCAGGATAAATTCATCCACTGTTCGCTTACGCTCGGTATCGCGGCGCACAGGATCGGCAATACGGTCGAAGATACCATCACACATGCCGACAGCAGACTTTATTACGGCAAACAGCATGGAAAAAACAGGGTCGTATCTTCCTATGATACCCCTTAGTGCGGTATCGGTGATCCAGTCCCTGTTTTTGTGTCAGAACTTCCTTTTAGCTGGCGGCCGGTTAAAGTTTTCTTGTATTCCTGTCTCCGTGTAAAATCCTTTCCCGGTCAGAAGCGTTCGGTTCCACCATTCTCCCGTTTTTATCATAATAAGTAAGAAGCGTCGAATTTCTGGCGGCCGTTTTTCTGCCGTTATCCGTCAGCAGGCTGATGACCTGGTCGAGATCGCCGCTTTTTAGATACGGTCTGATCTCACGGTCTAAAAGCGTTTCGTTTCGCTGCATGGCAAGCGCCGCCTCCTGCGGTGTCGCATAAATTTCAGGAGTCACGTCCGCTGTGCTGACCGGATCAGCAAAACTGGTCATATCAGCAGGTTCTGGCGGATTGCTGCTGATTTCATTGACTGACTCGGTCGGTTCGTTCCATATTTTGTCAAAAAAATCTTTTACGGCCGTGATGGTGCTGGTGATAAAATTCCGGATAGATTCTACGAAAGAAGAAACCTGTCCGCTCAGCGTGGCGGCGTTTCCGGCGTCAGTGGCAGCCTGAGGCGCTGTTTTAGCCGTCTTGCCGGCTCCCGCCGTGCGGCCGTTGTTCGATAGTTCCAAACGGACGCCGTTTTGCAGGGCGGCCTGCGCAGGATCTTTCTCCTCTTCTTCTTTTTCCTCTTTCTCTTTGGCCCTGGCTGAAAACGGTTCGTTTTTATAATCCAGACTGAATTTTTCTTCGGTGTCCGGGACTTTGAGATTCTTTATTTTTTCATATTCATAATAGTTATTTCCGCTTATACGTTCAATCCGGTTATCCATACATCATCCCTGCATCCTGTTTTCGATAATGCAATTATAGCCTCTGTCACATTTTTTTGCAATAATAGATTCGCAAACACTTTTTGACCAGAAGCAGGAATGTGCCGCAGGAAAGTAACGTCGCAAAGACCGTGACGTCAAAAAAAGCAGCCACGATACTGGCGCCGATGATCAGCACGCCGCATGTATAGAGGGCCGTACCGCCCGCTTTGGCTTCGATCGCCGCCTGTCTTTCATCATGTTTTTTGATATAAAATGCCCGCAGGGCCTCTTCGTCATTTAAGATTTTACGATAGGTTGCGATATTCTTAATAGCAAAAAGCATAAAGACAATAGCAAGCCCCAGACAAAAACCGTGAAAGAAGTCGTCAAATGCCTCTCCGCCATTCATTGGCTTAAACTGTTCCCAGACATTTAGCGACATCAATATGGTAAAGAGCGCGCATATCCTGCCCCAGTATTTCAGTTTTTCCTGTACTTCCTGTTTCATTTTTTCCATTGTCATTTCATTCATATCATATCTCCTCCACCTCTGAAAAATCAAATACCTCTTCTATCGACAGCCCGAAATAGTGAGCGATCTTGTAGGCCAGAACCAGGGACGCCGTGTACTTTTCCACTTCTATGGAAGTGATTGTCTGTCTGGTCGTACCGACTGCATTGGCCAGTTCTTCCTGTGACATTTTCCGTTCTTTCCGCAGTTCTTTTATCCTTGTTTTCATTTATCCTCACTTTCTGCTGCTTTATGCAAAGTTTACTTTGCAGTTTTAGTATAGTATACTTTGCAAAATGTGTCAAGCCACAATAAAAAGGATTGCACCCGCTTATAAATTAGGGGTACAATCCCTGTTTTTTGTTTTTAGATTAGTTTGCTTCAGATCATGCCGCTCTTATTTGTTCCCGAACAGGTCGCGGTACCATTGCAGGGACTTCGTATAGGCGTCGTAAACGTGATCCATGTCGATATTTTTAAGGACCATCTGTCTGGATACTTCCTGCCAGGAGGCATTTTCATAATGGATAATAAAATCCAGTACCGGCGCGAGTTCACCTTTATGGTTGATCAGCGCGTCTTCGATATGCTTGGATACTTTGACCATCTGCAGAGCCTCTTCCATCGGTCTGTCCAGTATCAGATCCAGTACGGAGAACAGTCCCATAAGGAATAATTCCGAAGAAAAGACTGCCATTTCAAATATCGGCGCCAGATTCTCGGCGAACTTGGCACGCAGCAGGGAAAGTCTGGTGATCTCGTTCGGTTTGTCTGCACATAATTCATTCGTGACTGCCGTATTGATCCATTTTTTCAATTCTCTCTGCCCTAACATGGCCGCCGCATGACGGATAGAGGTAATCTCCGAGTTTAAGGAAAGTCTGTTGACGATCCCCAGCAGGGAAATTACGAGCGCTGTATCCCGTCCGATGACATCAGCCGCCTTGGAGAGATCAAAATCACTGTCATTGACCAGATTCAACAATTCGATATAATTCACCTTCAGGGGCGCGACTTCCGCTTCACCCTGTGTTACCGGAACACGGAAGAAACCGCCTTCAAAAAGATCAAATCCGCCTTCATCTTTCAGAGCATCATATTCACCGAGCGATTCTACGTTGACTGCGCACAATTTCATCTTCGGATACGACTTTTTGAAATATGCTTTGGCTTTTTGCATATCATTCTTCTTATTATCAAGCAGGATATAATCCATCAGTGCCAACACATCATGATAGGATTCAAAACTTTCGTCCGCTAATTTTCTGATCGCCAGCCGGTAGCCCATTTGCTTTAACTCTTTCAGGCGTTTGACATATATTTCCTCCGCGGTGACCGTGTGGTTGGCTAAAAGTACGAGCCTTTCATGCGGCGCCTTAGTCTGGGAATTGATATCCGCAAAAATGGAGATATTATTGACTTCCACAAAGACTTCTTTATCCGCGGATAATGTTTCGATGCCCATACTCTCTATCAAGTCAAGTCCGACAATATCAGCGGCTCCATCATTACTTCCGGTTCCCAGAAGACTCGGCGTCAGAAGATAATTTTTCTTCTGTGCAAATAATGAATAGGCTTTTACCGCCATGGTTTCATCAAAAAGTGGTATTAAGGTTGCTAGCATAGTGAATTCTCCTCTAAAAAATGATTTTGGCCTGTTCCGGTTGCTCTATATTACTATCATACTATATTTTTACAAAAATTTATATACTTTTTTATCTTTCCTGCGCAAATTTTTGTAAAAAAATTCCAAAAGCATTGATATTGCCGCTTCTTGCGGCCATTTATCCATTTATGAGAAAAGCACACTGTCGTTTTCAGACAGTGTGCAGGTGGTTCGTTTTCCTACTCTATATGGCTTTGGCTTTCAACAGGCTCTCATGTCTGTTGATATAAAGATCCTGTATTTCCTGTCTGGCTTTGACCTCACTGGAGAGCAATATACATTCATCCAGTTTCCTTGACAGGTCAAGATGCGCTTCGGCCACGATGCGGATATTGCGGTTGGTCTCATTTTCGAGAACCAGATTGATCTTTTTGACCTCATATTCCACATTGGAGACTCGTTGGTCCATATCCAGCAGACCCTGTTTCACATCCTTCACATCCTGTTTCACGTCACTCATGTCCTGTTTCATGTTCTGCATATCCTGCTTCATATTCTGCATGTCGTCATATAAAGCCTGCAGTAAATCTGTGTTTGTCATTTGCATTTCCTCCTTAGATCATTTGATTTCCCGCGTGCCGGAAACCGGAGGCATCCTGCCGCGGGTATGTATGTAAATACAGGACAATACAGGATATCGGGCTAAAAACGCCGGAATGTGGTAAACCTGCCTATCTATTGATATAAGTATAGCATAGGAAAAATAAAAAGTCTATTAACATCTTACTGCATATTTGAAATATATTGATGATAAAACATAAAAAACCACACTGTTATCTGTGATAACAATGTGGTCTTTGTATGAAATAATGTACAACTAAAATCTGAAATATGGTCTGAATTTATTCAGCAGCTGTTTCAGCCGGAACTTCAACAAATGCTAAAATACCATAAGCTGTCATATCAACTACAACATGATCTTCTCTGATCTCTGCAATAGCTACCGGCGTCCAGGTTCCGTTAGCAAGATGATAAACCTGAATGTTCTGTCCGCTTACAACGCCCGGCATATAGAAGTTTACGGTTGCTGTATCAAAAAATACGGAACCATCCACGTCAACGCAGTTCATTACTCTGCCGCCTACTGCCGCCGCCTGTGCCTTAGCAGATTCAACATGTGCTGATAAGGGTTTATTTACGGAAAATACCTGATTGCTCGGCTGTCCGTTGATGATAACGCCGCCGCCCTGTGCAACAGGTGTTACTGTGGAAAGGCCGGGTGCTGCTGTAGCCGCATTGTTCATATATTCACCAACGCTCTTATTTTCTGAACCTGCTGCAATGGCTGTTTCCCACGGAATACCTGTAGCCTCCTGTGCAAGCGCATTGGCTTCACCTTCCTGTGCGATCAGGATCTCTTCTCTGGAAAGCCCCTGGTCTACCCAATAGGCGATGGCCGGGTCTACGCTGCTGTCGCTGCTGGCGCCACCGGAACCACACTTGCAATCAGTAGCTGCTGCAACTATTGCGTTACCATCCTCATCTTTTTCATCAGTATCCTGATAGCATGTACCGCCACAACTTCCTAATGTGCACTGGCAATGTACTTCTGCCGCAAATGCCGCCATCGACATTCCCAATACCGTAACGCCGGCTAAAATTAACGCTAATAATTTTTTCATTTGAAATACCTCCGTTGTCTTATCATTTTGTCATGCATATATATCCTGCGTGCTTTAACAATTTACCACAGATTTCCTGTCGAAACAAGGCGGAATGTGTGTGAAATAAAAACTTTGGTACATCTATATAAAGAATATGCCTTTCGGGGGGGGGTAAAATTGTGCACTTTTAACAATAAAAAAATGCACTGTCACAAAAATATAACAGTGCATTGCGATATAGTTTTATGATTTTTATTATTCAGCCGGAACTTCTGCAGGTGCTTCGACCGGTGTTTCAACAGAAGCCTCCACGGGAGCCTCGACCGGGGCTTCAACAGAAACCTCTGCGGGGGTCTCAACCGGCGCTTCAACAGAAACCTCTGCGGGAGTCTCGACCGGCGCTTCATCAGAAGTCTCAACCGGTGTCTGTGCGGGCAATTCCACGAATGCCACAATACCATATCCTGTCATATCTACGATCACATGATCTTCCCTGATCTCCGTTACATTTAAAGGCGTCCATGCACCGCCGGACAAATAATAAACCTGTATATTCTGTCCGCTTACAACACCCGGCATATAGAAGTTTACAGTCGCTGTATTAAAATATACAAAGCCATCAATATCTACACAATTCAGTACCTTACCGCCCATTATCCCGGCCTGTTCTTTTATAGAACTTACATGTGCCGGTAATACTTTTTTCACAGTGAAGGTCTGGGTGCTTACACGTCCGTCAATGACAACGTTACCACCCTGCGCTACAGGTGTTGTCTCGGAAAGACCCGGTGTGCTGGTAACGGCATTGTTCATATATTCACCGACGCTTTTATTTTCATTAGCGGCGGCGATCGCTACAGACCACGGAATGCCTGCGGGCTTCTGCGCAAGCGCGTTAGCTTCGCCGGCGAGGTCATCCAGATTCATTCTATACAAAGTTACATTACCGTAACTCACAGAGCCGCACCGACAGTCGGCAGGGTGTGTGTACAGGGACATAGAGTTACCAAATTCATCTGTACCGGTTTGCTTAACCATACACGTGCAACCACCGGGATGTCCGGGCGAACATGGACATGTGGGATCGGATGCCAGTGTGATCATCGACATGCTAAGTATTGTGATGCCGGATAAAATTAACGCCAATAATTTTTTCATTTGAAATACCTCCATTGTCTTATCATTATGTCCTGCGTGCTCTACTAATCTACCACAAATTTCCTGTAGAAACAAGGTAGAAAAGCAAATTTTCCAGAAAAAATATCAACGAAGGTATTATACATTGTCTGATACGATTTCAGGCGAGTCGTCAATAGTACTCATCTCTGTCCAGGCATTGTTTACGTATCTGTTCATCTGCACTGAGTTCAAACATGGTATTCACAGCCTCCCGCATATATTCGTTTTTGACAGCTAACATTTACTGTCCTCTTCATTTAATTTTGTGGGAGCTATTCCTTTTTTCAGCAATGTAATATATTCAAGTAAAAATAATTTTTCAGCAATATCCAGAGGATTTAATTCCCATTCTACATTTGTATTGGTAAAATATAAATTTCTGTAAAAAACTCTGAAATAGCCATTCTCACAAATCCATGACTCTGGGAAAAAATATTTATCTATTAAATTTTCTCCCAGAGTCTCCAATATTTCATTCAGAAGTTCTCGCATATATGAAAGACCTACTTCTACAGCAATAACATAATTTGCAACAAAAACAGAGTCCGCATGCTTTTTTTTACACACAAGAGGTTCTGCTTTGATTATTGCAATGATCAAAATAGCCGCCATCTTATGTCTGTCTAATGTTTCAGAAGAAGTATTCATATATTGTTCAACTATATCAATGAGTTCTCTACACTTCTTTTCAAAAATTACTCTCTTTGTCCCGTCAAATTCTATTTCTTCACTTTTAGCATAATCACATGCAATTTCTACATTATTCCATATTTCTTTATAAAAGTTTTCCATATTCTTTTTACCTGATTCTTATAAAATAGTCTTCATCTGTACTGTATCGTACAAATTTAATTTTACTTATTTCTGAGGGACTTTTCCCTGTATTATTAAGTTTAAAGAAAGCAGATTCTTTAAAAAATTCTGCTTTAATATCCATTTCATCATGATTGACAAGGATAATGTTTAAATTTTGACCATTTAATTTTTTTTGAAACTTTATATTGGTACTTCTGTCAACAATCACACTTATTACAAAAAAAGCAAAAAATATAACCGCAATAGTAATTATCATGATCAATTCCTCTTTCTTTCATATGCTACCGGTTGAATATGAAAAAGATTTTCCATATCAGTTATCAATTCAAGAATAAATGTTGCCAATGTTGTGAAAATTGCAATTAAACCTATTGGATGAATGATATTATTGCCGGTAATCAGTATACATATTAAAACTACCGCAACAGATAAATATGCGGCCCATATTATAAAAAGACAACCTTGCCATGCAGGAAAACGTACTCCGGCTACAGGTCTTTTTCTTTTTGATTGTTCTAAAATATAATTTTCTTTATATTCTTTAATTTTTTTATATAAACTGATATTGTGTCTTATCAGTACGATCACATTCAGCCAAACTAACAGCGAAACACTTGATCCCATAAGTATATTTATTAAATTTGTCGTTGTAATAGATTCCGATATCTGTAATGTTGAGATTTTATTAATACCATTATAAAAGGAAATTGCAGCATATAAAAACAATAATATAATATCTAATATATTGGATTTGACGTTTTGTATATTTCTATCATTATCATCTGTATATTCATATAATTCAAATATTGTTTTCTTTATTGCCGATATCATCCGTTGCTTTTTTAACTTTCCTTTCAATATATTATTATATTTTGATTCATATAACATTTCTTGTATTTCCTTATTTTATAGAAAAAATTATACAATTTTCTGTATATAAAGTCAATTTGATTACGCATATCTTCGAACAATTACTATATAGAAAAAATCAGGGTCGTTATTTTTGTCAAAAGAAAAAAATATCAAGAAATAGACATTATTTAGATTTTATACGATATCAGATACAAAATATAGTATTGTGCAATTTTTTATTCGCAGATCATCCAGCAATAAAAAGTGCACCACCGCCCCACCGCAGTAATGCACTTTTTAATTATTTCTGATTGATATAATTCACAAGCCCCTCCGCCGCAATGATCTTCTGCATAAATTCCGGGAAAGCCTGTCCTTTATAAGTAGTGCCTTTCGTAATGTCTGTGATGATACCGGTATCGAAGTTGACTTCTACCGTATCTCCGGCCGCGATATCTTTGGCGGCTTCCGGGCATTCGATGATCGGCAGACCGATATTGATGGCATTGCGGTAAAAGATCCTGGCGAATGTTTCCGCAATGACACAGCTTACACCGGCGGCTTTGATAGCGATCGGCGCATGTTCTCTCGAAGAACCGCAGCCGAAATTTTTAGTTGCTACGATGATATCGCCTTTCTGCACTTTTTCCATAAATTCTTTATCAATATCTTCCATACAGTGTGTTGCCAGTTCTGCGGGATCGGAAGAGTTCAAGTACCGGGCCGGAATGATAACATCCGTATCCACATTATCGCCATATTTAAAAACAGTTCCTT
>JAMPIB010000017.1 GCA_023663085.1 Ruminococcus sp.
GACAACATGGATGTTCCGGCCTGCTGTAAGATGTTGTTGTTAGCGTATTTAACCATCTCTGTCGCAATGTCCGTATCACGGATCGCTGCTTCTGCACTCGTTGTGTTCTCAACGATGTTATCCAGATTGCTGATCGTGTGTTCCAGTCTGTTCTGAACGGCACCAAGATCGGAACGCTGTTTGGAAACTTCCTGTAACATCGCCTTCGTATAAGCGTTCAAGCTGGCAAAATCCTTTTCAACCGCTACTTTGTCTTTCAAAACATCCTTATCATATTCTTTGTAGAATTTGTCAACAACAGCATCTGCCACATCACTAACTTTCACATCCTTAACAGAGTCGCCATCTTTTTCTACATTTCCGAATGTTTTATCTGCCTGATTTTTCTTTACTGCCGCAAGCAAACCGTCAACACCCATTGCACGAATAGAAATAACGATATGCTGACCGGCTTCTGCGCCTACCTGCATTGCTTTTCCTGTAAACGTACCTGTCAACAGGTTCTGCTCATTGAATGTGGTCGTGCTCTGTACACGGTCAATCTCAGACATCAACTGCTGTACTTCTGTTTGGATATAGGAACGGTCTACACTTGTCAAGGTAGCTGTTTCACCTTTTACTGCCAATTCATTGATACGCTGTAACATATCATGTACTTCGTTCAACGCGCCTTCTGCTGTCTGTACGCAGGAGATACCGTCCTGTGCATTAGCAGATGCCTGTGTCAATCCTCTGATCTGTCTTCTCATCTTTTCAGAAATCGCCAGACCTGCCGCATCATCCGCCGCACGATTGATCTTATAACCGGATGATAACTTTTCTGTGGATGATGCCTGTGCCTTTGTTGTCAGACCAAGCATTCTGTTGGAATTCATTGCTGTAATGTTGTGTTTTACTACCATAGTACTACCTCCTTGTTTTGTACTGCCGCAAATCCATTTACGACATTTGTTTATATAACATTTGTTTTTATAATAAACCCGAAGCCCCCAGGATAGCCTCAGGCTATTACCACGATGTTATGCCTTATCCGATGTTGTCTTTTGCTTTTTTAAAGAATCATTTACCGCAATCTTTTTCTTGCGATATTTCTCCGGCAGATCCGGCACCTGATAATAATGCGGGAGCGCTGCCCTTTCTTTTTCGTCACAGGTGTTATTTTCAATCACCCTGCTGCGTATGACATTTACTTCCTTCGGTACATCCAGCATGATACGAAGATGGTTCTTGCTCCCGCCTAAAAAAATAATCTTGATATCGTCTCCTATCATCAGATAATCTTCCGCGCCTACTGTCAGTCTTAACATTCTGAAACCTCCCTGCTTTCCTTTAGCATTTTAAAGTGCCTCCCTGCCATGCAACATTATGTATAAAATGTTGCATTCCGCACCAGTTGTTGTTTATCTTATATTATTACACTTTATAGGATGTAAAATAACCAAACAGAATGGAGGAAAATCATGAGTATCACATATCCAATCAAAAACAAAGAAACACTGAACAAATTTAAAGACTATTATAAAGATGTAAAACCCGATCCCCGCAACTACACCATGATCATCATGGGGCTCAACACGGCGTTCCGGATCGGGGATTTATTACAGATTAAATGGCAGGATGTCGTCGATATCAGTCAGAAAAAATTTCATACTCACATCGCCATGACAGAACAGAAAACAGGAAAAAAGAGGATCGTCGCCGTCAATACGACCGAACAGCAAGCTCTGTCTTATTACCTTGAGACTCATACTTCCGC
This sequence comes from Ruminococcus sp., assembly GCA_023663085.1. Taxonomy (GTDB): domain Bacteria; phylum Bacillota; class Clostridia; order Lachnospirales; family Lachnospiraceae; genus UBA3282. The sequence continues at coordinate 1,757 of JAMPIB010000017.1, forward strand.
AGAACCCGCCGATTATCTTTTTCAAAGCAAAAAATATAAGGGAATGCCGCTTTCCCGATATCAGGCTTATCGCATCGTCAAAGAGGCCGCCCGCTACGTCGGTCTGGAAGAGAACATTGGCTGTCATTCCCTTAGAAAGACTTTTGGCTATCATGCGTGGCAGCAGGGCACATCGCCGGTCATGTTGATGAACCTTTATAATCACTCATCTTATCAGACTACCAAGCACTATCTGGGAATCGAGCAGGAGGAAAAAGACAATGTTTATCTTCATATTGAATTATGAGGAATCATGGCTGAAATGCTATTTAAAAATTTTTAAAAAAAATTTTATCTGGCTATAAAGTATTTAAGAATGAATCCGATATATAAAGTGTAACAGATAAGATGCAACATTTTATACATAATGTTGTATCTTTATTTTTTTATTATATCCTTATTTTGTATTTATATACAGAATTTCCGCGCCAAATATGGTAAACTATTTTTATGGGCAGCCTGCTGTGCGTGTTGTTATCCTCCACGCCGTTAATCTGCTGCCCGCCATGCTGTTATTATAGTACTGTCTTTAAAGGGGATAAAACATGACAGATCGTGATGAAAAATATATGAAAGAAGCTATCAGGCAGGCCAAAAAAGCCTACGCGCTCGGAGAAGTCCCGATAGGCTGTGTTATCGTCTATGAGGATAAGATCATCGGAAGGGGCTATAACAGACGTAATACCGATAAGAATACACTCGCCCATGCAGAGATAACTGCCATTAATAAAGCAAGTAAAAAAATGGGCGACTGGCGACTGGAAGGCTGTACTCTCTATGTGACGTTAGAACCCTGCCAGATGTGCGCGGGCGCCATCGTGCAGGCCCGCATTACCGAAGTGGTCATGGGCAGCATGAATCCCAAGGCAGGATGCGGCGGTTCTATCCTCAATATTCTGGAAATGCCGCAGTTCAACCATCAGGTCATTGTCCGAAGAGGCGTGTTGGAAGAAACCTGTTCCTCTCTGTTGACAACCTTTTTCAAAGAACTGCGGATACGCAAAAAAGTCGAGTTGACAAATAATTAAAAAAACAGTATACTTATAAAACCGTGCAGCCGGGGCGTTAGCGGTGCCCTGTACCTACAATCCGCTCTAGTAGGGGTGATGCCTGATTGAGGGCTTTTTCCTGTGTAGCTGCCCTTTATAAGTGGCGTTGAAGTTCGGGTCTTGCGCAATGGGAATCCATGAACCGTGTCAGGGTGGGAACACAGCAGCACTAAGTGGAAGCTTCCATGTGCCGTAAGGGTGCCTGGCGGAGTTAACTGTAAAGGTAACGTGCATGGGGCATGTTCAAGAGATGGCGCACGGTTTTGCTTTTATATTCATTCTTATTTTTCTTTTATTTTTGCGCCGCCAGCGCTTTTTTCTCTCTTTTGACCTGATACATGTCCTGATCGGCCAGTTCCACCAGTTTCTCCAGACTGATCTGTCCTGCGTCCGGCTCGATATGATAGCCGATGCTGGCATCCAGTTGATACGACCTCGTATAACGTACATTGTACTGTCCGATTGCCGTATGTATCCTGTCGATATATTCCCGAATCTCTTCTTCGGAACACCCGTTTAAAATAATGACAAATTCATCCCCTCCATATCTCACCAGCAGTTCGCCGTGTCTACGGCAGCTTTCCAGAATATTGGCCATTGCCTTGATATATACGTCCCCTTCTTCATGTCCATAGAGATCGTTCACCTTTTTCAGCGAATCCATATCGGCAAAAATAGCCGCAACGGGCAGTTTTCTCCTTCTGGCCTCCTCCAGGATCCTGGGGGCGAATTTATGATAACCGGCTCTGTTATTGACTCCCGTCAATTCATCATAGAGCCACATACGGCTCAGACGGCCTAACATCGCGTTCATAGTATCCTGCCTGCGCACCGTTTCCAGCGCGTTATCCAGACTGAGGATAAAGTGTCTGAAAAAACGATTCTCCAAAGCCGGTCTGTAATTGCCCACAACACAATAGCCGAAACAATATTCCTGATGATGCAGAGGCATGACCAGATAAAAACAGCCGTTATTTTTCTTTTTACAGGAAGATGGCAGAAGTTCGTTTTTAGAAAAACCATCATAACTGTTAAAAGCACCTTTTTCATAGGCAAGAGGAATCCAGATATCATCTTTATAGATGGTCTCGTCTCTTCCCCGCTCTTCGCCCTCCGCCATACGTTCCAGTTCTTCATAGTAGTTCTCAATGGCACCGCACATGCACAGATAAAAATATTCCGGGTTAAGATGGCTGATATAACGTTTCGCGCACTCCATAAAATCCTCAAAAGTCTGCAATCCTGTAAAGTCCGCAGCACAGCATTTTAACATTTCCAGATTTTCATCTACCATAACGGACTTTTTCACATACAATTCCTGCAATTCCGCATGTGTATAGCTGTGCTTTTTCTCACACCCGCAGGATTGTGAAAAAATGGGTTTCCCGTATACGACGCTTTCTCCGGGAACCTCTTCGCCATTAATCACCTGCTTTAACAATTTGTAAGCCATTTCCGCAGCAGCATATTCTCCGCGTCTTACCGTAGTCAGACGCGGATGGTTCAATTTGGCGATAGAACTGTTATCATAACCTGTCACCAGAATGTCTTCCGGCACCCGATAACCGGCCTCCTGTAAAGCCAGAATTGCACCTATGGCCATTTCGTCGTTGGCGGCCATAATAGCATCCGGTATCGGCATGTCCGATTCCAGAAAAGTCTTCACCGCCTTGATACCGCCCCTATAAGTATAATCGCCGTAGACAATTGTCTTTTCGTCCCATTTCAACTGATACTCGTCCATTACCGCCTGATAGGTTGCCAGACGCTGTTCCGCATCCTGATTACCGAGAGGCCCCGAAATAAAATAAATCCGCCTTGCATGATGCTCCTGCACCAGATGCTCGGCGACCGAGCGTGTACCCGTCTCATTTTCCAGCAGGATACTGATCGCGCCCTCCCAGTTGACCATCAGTGAAATACAGGGAACTTTAGCCTTTCTTATCCTATCATTGAGTTCTCTGGTCACATTCAGATCATGGATCGTATCCGGGCTGATGATAACGCCATCATACTGCGTAAAGTCCGGCAGCTGGTAAATATTGTACTCCCCATTCTCATATTTGAAGCGCGATTCATAATTCCAGCCATCGCATGTAAATATATAGACATTCGTTCCTTCCGGAAGTGCATTATCCAAAATGCCGCTGATTGTCCTCTTCTGGCTGTCAAAACCTACGCCGCCCAATAATACTGCAATATCCATCTTCTGTTCTCCTGATCATATCGTGTGATTTTAATTCTTAAAACGCAGACTGCCGAGTCTGCGTTTATTGTAGCATATTTCCCGCGGATAGGCCATATCAAAGCTCCACTTTTCGCAGATAATATCCGAACTTCCCTTCTTCCGCCTCCCCGCCTTCACATTCAAACGCCTCGAAACCGAACATCAGTGCAACCATCTTTTCTCTTTCATAAAAAACACCCGGTACGCCAAGATAAAAACCGCTCTCTTTTCCCAATATTAAATAACGATAGTTATAGAATCCATGCAGCAGGAAACTGTTATTTACAAGATGCTGGTAATTTTCCCGCAGGATGACAAAATCCTTTGGTTCCAGTTTAACGTAGACTCTGTCATCACCGTAAGGATGGATCTGCTCATATGTAGACATGAGCTGTTCCCATTTATTCTCATACAATGGCATCTGCCCTGTCTGGGACGTGCGCTCTGCTTTGCTGTGCTCTTCTCTGATGGGGGTTGTGGGAGAATCTGTCTTCTCCGCCGCTATTATGGCCCTGTTTTCACGAATCGCTTTGTTCTCATGAATTGCCCCTTTTCCCTTGTCCGGGATTTCCGGCTCTACTACAGGCGGCGTTATATCCCGCGGTTTATCCTTTATTTTACAATTTCTGCCCTCCCCTTTTATCTTACTGGCCGGACTTATGATGACTTCCGCCCGCAGGGGCGCTTCTGCCAAAGTTCCTGTCCATTTTCCAGCACCTTCTTTTACTGTCAGCGCATCCGGCTCCTGCCAGCCGTTCTCACTTTGCAGGCGGATTGGAAAACTTCCTGTTATCCCCTGTGGAAAATTTCTGACCTGTAATTCCAATGCGTACTGTCCTTCTTTTTTCTCTGCTTTCAGGTAGCCGACACAGTTTCCTTTTATTTCCCCATCGAACAGATGTAAATAAATGACTTCTTTCTGATACATGCTCTCACCCCTCTGTGTTCTATATATATGTTGGACATACTAAAAAAATACCGGATGATTTCTCACCCGGTATCAGCTAATCAAAACACCTGTTATTAATATTCCAGAGAATCCAGATAGCGCATATAGTTTACGACCATCAGCGCAATCTTGAAGGTAAGTGCATCATCAAAGGTGCGGATATCCAGTCCCGTACTCCTGGCCAGTTTCTCGATACGATAAACAAGCGTATTTCTGTGAACGAACAACTGTCTGGAAGTCTCTGAAACGTTAAGATTATTTTCAAAGAATTTATTGATTGTCGTCAACGTCTCTTCGTCCAGATCGTCCGGTACGTTAGCACCGAAGATCTCGTCAATGAAAATACGGCAGAGATTGACCGGAAGCTGATAGATCAGCCTGCCGATCCCCAATTTATTATAGGCGGTCACTTTCTTTTCTTCATAGAAAATCTTGCCTACATCCAGCGCCATTTTGGCCTCTTTGTAGGATTTGGAAACTTCTTTCAATTCTTCTACGATAGTCCCATAGGAAACGCGGACGTTCAGCATGGCCTCCATATTCATCATATCAACGATCGTACTGGCCATCCGCTCTAACGATTCATAATCATCCTCAGACGTCAGTGCCTTTATCAGGATGACATTACTCTCATCTACCGCCGTAATATAGTCGCCGGCCTGTACGGAAAACATCCCGTTTAACAGTTCCGAAGCCGGACTTTCTTTCTCAAACCCGGTCTCAATCAAAAATACCGCCCGCGGTATGCTGACTTCTATATGCAGCTTTTTGGCACGATTATAAATATCCACCAAAAGCATATTATCCAACAACAGATTCTGAAAAAAGTTATTTCTGTCGAACCTCTCCTTATAGGCAATAATGAGATTCTGCAACTGACTTACCGCCACTTTCCCGATCATATAGGAATCTTCGCCGGCACCTCTTGCATCTAATATATACAACAGTTCCCCTTCATCGAGTATCTTCAGCAAATGATGTGTGCCAATCACCTGGCTGTCCGCCGGAGAATCCGCAAATTCTGTGATCAGATTCAAAGGAAGATCATTCAGTTCAAAAGTAGAGGCTACTATACTTCCTTCCAGATCCATCACACACAGATCCACTCTGGTAATGGCTTTTAACTCCTCTATACTCGTTTTAATAACCTGCCCGGAAATCATTTTAATAACCACGCCTTTCTCTCAGCCTGCAATACTTGCGACGCAGGCACAACTTGAAAAAGGGGATGCGCTTCTGCATCCCCTTTGTAATTTATTGTGACTAGTTTGTAATGATCTGCTCTGTTTCTTTGTCAAATACGTGGATCTTCTCAACATCAAATGCAAACTTAACTGTGTCACCAGGTCTTGCTGTTGTACGGGAGTCAACTCTTGCCGTGATCGGGAACTCAGCGAGATCGAAGTATAAGTAAACTTCTGCACCAAGCAGCTCGTATACTTTGATGTTGGACTCGAATACACATTTCGCATTCTGAACGTATTCTCCGGAATCATAAACATCTTCCGGACGGATACCAAATGTAACAGTCTTTCCTGCATAACCGCCGTCGATCAGTTTCTTTGACTTAGCTGCCGGAAGAGGAATGCTGCTGCCTGCTACCTTGAGGCTTGCAGTATCGCCGCTTACTTCAACTACAGCGTCTAAGAAGTTCATCTGAGGTGATCCCATGAATCCTGCAACGAACAGGTTCTGCGGTTTCTGATATAAGTTCTGAGGCGTATCTACCTGCTGAACAACACCGTCTTTCATAACAACGATTCTGGTACCCAGAGTCATAGCCTCTGTCTGGTCATGTGTTACGTAGATGATCGTTGTGCCCAGTCTCTGATGCAGTTTGGAAATCTCAACACGCATCTGCACACGAAGTTTAGCATCCAGGTTGGAAAGCGGCTCATCCATAAGGAATACCTTAGGATTACGAACGATCGCACGTCCCATAGCAACACGCTGTCTCTGACCACCGGACAAAGCCTTCGGTTTACGATCAAGAAGAGGTGTTAAGTCAAGGATCTTAGCAGCTTCTTTAACCATTTTATCAATTTCATCCTTCGGTACTTTTCTTAACTTAAGACCGAATGCCATATTGTCATAAACTGACATATGAGGATACAGAGCATAGTTCTGGAATACCATCGCGATATCTCTGTCTTTCGGCTCTACATCGTTTACAACTCTGTCACCGATCTTTAATTCGCCGGAAGAAATGTCTTCCAGACCAGCGATCATACGAAGTGTTGTAGATTTACCACAACCTGAAGGGCCTACGAAAATAATGAATTCCTGATCTGCGATTTCAAGGTTGAAATCCTTTACTGCTTCAAATCCGTTAGGATAAACCTTGCAGATGTTTTTTAATGATAAACTTGCCATGTGCTTGTGCCTCCTGATATTTTTGTTTATTCATGATTATAAATAATCAAGTCTGGATTTAGTATAACGAACTTTTCTACCCTTTTCCATACCATTATTTCACAAAGTTTTCGATTTCCATTGTAAAAATTGCTTATTTTCACTCAAAATATTTTTCTTTTCTGACAAGTTGACGAAGAATCTATGAGATTCTTGTACACATTGCCCAAACTCTTTTACGCCTCTTCTTTCAGCCATTTCTCTTTATAGAAAGCAAGCTGGTTCTTTCCTCTTTCCTTCGCCATATAAAGCGCACGATCCGCCGCCTTATAAATACTCTCGAAATCTTCTCCTTCTTCCGGGAAGATAGCTACGCCGATACTGGCGGTAGCAGAATATTTCGTATATTCACCCGCCTTAAAATCCTTGAAGAAATCCTCGACCTTTTTGGCTTCTTTTCTGACAGCCTCGGCATCCGTGATATTTTTCAGAAAAACGATAAATTCATCGCCGCCGGCCCGCCCGACGATATCCGAAGCCCGGAAAATAGCGCCGATCTGCTTTCCTAATGAACGCAGCACCTCATCTCCGAAAGCATGTCCCATCGTATCGTTTATCTTCTTGAAATTATCAATATCCAGAATGAACATCATGGACTGCGCCTCCGGATTTTTGGCGATAAATTCCTTGATCTTGCGTTCCGTGGCCAGTTTATTGTTCAGTCCTGTCAAAAGATCCGTATCCGCCTTTTCTTCCAGCTGTTTCTGCTTTTTGACATTATATAATTTGCTGATAATATTGATAATGACTACAATACACAGGAATACGACAATAACGGCTGCCAGTTGGAACAGCATGTCTTTGACATCTTTCCACTGCTGCGATACCATCCTGTCAACATACTCCTGCTGGATACCGGCTACAAACATCCAGTCGTTAAAGCCGGTCGGAATATATACAAGCGAATCTTCCAGTCCATCCAGATTGACCGAAACCATGCCTCCTGTGTGATTGGCAATACGGCTCTTCATCTTTCTGCCTGCTTCTGTATTATCTCCCTGCAGACTGTCATAGATGATGCTGCCCTGTTCCCATATGTTCTCCGGCCCATCCGCGATCAGTACCGTCCCCTCGGAATTGATGAGCGCCTCCATATCCCAGGCTACAAAATCACTTTTTTTCACGTCACGGTCAAAGTTATCGAGCGGATAAAAAAACAGTATATGCGCGATTTCTGTCTGACGTTTGACCGGGACGCTCACAATGATGACGTCTTTACCGGTGATATCGTCATCAGCCGTCAGAAAATAGGCCGTATCCGCCGCTGACTGGATATCCGCAAAATACGCTTTCCCTGCGATGGAAACCTCTTCACCAGCACTGTTTATGCCGTTTCCCGCAGCATCGCACAGATAAATTCCCCACGCTCCCGTATGTTGCGCCGCAACATCTAACATAGCCGCTGTATCGGCAGAAACCAGTGCCGTCTCTTTTTCCAGAAGCGACGCTATCGGCTCTCCGACCGTTTCAAATAATGTAATCTGATCCGTCAGACCGCTCAGACACTCCTGCGCCGATACCATCATATTTTTAGTGACCGTATCGTAGGCTTTGGTCTCGCTTCTTGTTGAGAAGTTAAAGACCATGATCATCAATGCAATTACCAATAGTACTGACGGCCCGATCCACTGTACCGCTACCGACTTCGTTTGTTTATCCATTCTCTTCCCCATTTCCCTCATCTGTGCTAATGGTAAATTCGTAATCCGAGACTACCGCAGCCGCCTCAGGCTCAAATTTCTTAAAAATCTTACTGTATAAAAAAGCAGAAAGATATGCCGGCAGCGAGATACCGAACATGATTACAAAAATGCCTGCATATGCTGAAAAATATACGATAACGAGCGGCAGGATCAGTAATAACACCATTAAAATTGTCTTTGGCAGATTCAGTATCGCCATATAAAACGCGTTTTTCAGTGTATTTTTAATCGTATTATCGAATCTGGATAATACTGGGAATATATAGACTGATACCATGAGCATGAGCACAGCCAGCGCAAGGATGAAAATGATAAACGCCTTGGGAAATTCCACATCCGAATAGGCAAAGATCAGAAAATCTCCTCCAATGATCCCTATCACCACTAACATCATCAGCCATATCAGCGTGGCCTGCCGGAAATTCTGCTTAAACGATTTAAAAAAGCCTCTTACAAGATATCCTTCTTCTCCACGCACAACCTTGAGCAGCACATAGTGCATTCCCGTGAAAGCGGCACCGGCCGTAAAGATCGGCAGACAACAGATGAGTACCAGAAAATTAAGTATCATCAGATCGCCCACCAGATTCAAAAACCGCATAAACGGACTTTCCAGATCAAAAAATCTACCCATGATAACAACTAACCTCTTTTCCTGTTTGATACTATTATAGTACCAAACCGTTCAAAAAAACTACCCACTTTACAAAAATTTCAGAAAAAATTGCCGAAAAAACAAAATCCGCCTATTTTTTGAAACGCTTACTGATCTGCGCATACTGGGAATTCAACAACTGGTACATTTTGAGGACTTCGGCGGATTCTTTTTCCGCGCTTGCCATAATATTATCATAAAAATTGACAAATGTATTGACGATCTGCTTATCCAGCCGGCCCTTGGCCGCTTCATCGTTAAGGATAGCGATCACCTGTTCTTTGATGAGCGGTTTTCGATAACTCCGCTGGTTGATCATACCGGTGACTGTATCCGCGATCTGTAATACTTTTTGCTCCTGGGTCATCTGATGCGCTTTTAATTTCTTCGGATAACCGCTGCCATCTTCCCGTTCATGATGTCCGAGCACGATGGAAAGAACATCCTCGCGCAGCATATTATTCAGCACTTTTTCCGTTGCGTCTACATGCGTTCTGACCTTCTTGATCTCTTCCGAATTAAGTTTTTTCGGTGCGTCTATGATCTCTTTCGGAACCGCCAGCATACCAAGGTCATGAAGCAGCGCTCCATAATAGAGTTTCTCCTTCATGTCTTCCGTCATCAGTAATTTACTGGCCAGCTGGTCGCAGATATGTATGGTAGTTATGGTATCCACCACAGACTGTTCGCTGCGGAATCCGGTACAGTACATCAGCATGTCGCAGAACTTTTTCTTACCCTCATTGGAAAAGATCATGAAATCTAAAATATATTCCAGATCTTTCTTATAATCGCCCGTTTTCAGATTCGTGAAAATATCATATTTTTTCGCCACGTCATAGAATCTGTTCAGTCCTTCTTCGGAAAGTTTCGTGCCCGCCTGTTTATGGAACATCTGCATGTTAAACTGGCTGCCCATCGCTGAAAAATATATATCCATCTTCTCAGCGATATTGATATAAGCCGCCAGATCCTTATATTCATAATCCACTTTCTGAAGCTGTTCATAGTCCATATGATGATACATGATGACCTTGGCCAGTTCTTCTACCGGAGACAGATATTTAAAGAACAGATATCCGTAAATGGTATGCGCCCGGCTGTCTCTGGACTCATACCGCAGCATATCGTTCAGGGCTCCGGCCTCCGTCTTATAAGCGCCAATATCATGCAGCGCCGCCACCATGACGATATCTGCCAGTTCAAACTCTTCATAAATGCCTTTATCCTCCAGCATCTTATAAACCATATAGGCAACTCTGTATCCATGATCCATTAATCTGGGGTGGATCAGTCTTAAGGTACCTCTCATCAACACAAAAATATCCTTGCTCTTAATATACTCCATGATCGCCCATCCTTTTCTTTCATTCTGATAACTGATATGCCGCCTGCAGGTCCGCCCTACAGGACAAATTCCATAGGGGTATATCTGATCCCGTCTCTTTCTTCTTCCGGCCTTAAGTCCCTGAAGCCCAATTTATGGTAAAATCCGACTCCATAGGGAGCGGCGTTTACCGTCACTTTGCTCACGCCTGCTTCGGAAAGCAGATATTCCCGCAGATATTCTATCAGTGCACGCCCTATTCCCTGCCTGTGATACCCTGCATCTACAAAAAGCAGGGAAATATGCGTAGCGTTCCGTAAAGTAATCATCCCCACGATCTTTTTGCCCTCAAGCGCTACAAACATCTGATAGGCGCCCATAATAAACATACGGTGCAGAGTCGTATCCGTGATAAAATCCTCAAAATGCCTGATACCCTCCATTGTATAGGTATCCGCTTCAAATTGCAGAAAAGTCTTCCACGCCAGCGCCATTGCATCATCCCATTCATCCCGGTATGCACTTCTGATCTGATATGGAACCTGCGGCACTGTTCTGACTCCCTTCCTTTTTTTCTATTTTAACGTATTTCTGTTCGATTTACAAGCGGGAGTCCATTTTCCAGTGCATAGGCATTTTCCAGAGTTTCTATGGCAATGGCCTGCATCGCTTCTTTGGTGAAAAATCCCATATGCGAAGTGATCAGGACATTAGGGAATGTCATCAGTCTCGCCAGATTTTCGTCCCGCATGATCTCATTGGACTTATCCTCATAAAAAATACCTTCTTCTTCCTCATAGACATCCAGCCCGACTCCGCCGAATTTTCCTTCAACGAGACCCTCTATCAGCGCTTCTGTGTCGATCAGACTGCCCCTTGAAGTATTGACGAGATATACGCCCTTTTTCATTTTATTTATGGAATCGCGGTTTATGATATGCTTCGTTCCCGAAGTCAGCGGACAGTGCAGGGAGATCACGTCCGACTTTTCAAACAATTCGTCCAGTTCCACATAATCCACTTCCAGTTTGCTATTCGGATAGGGATCATAAGCGAGCACCTGCATTCCGAAACCATTACATATACGGATCATGGCCTCTCCGATCTTGCCCGTGCCGATGATACCTGCACTCTTATGAAAAAGATCCACGCCGATCAGACCGTTTAAACTCATATTAAAGTCTCTTGTCCTGTTATACGCCTTGTGGATATGCCTGTTCACCGTAAGAAGCATTCCCATGGCAAACTCAGCTACCGCCTCCGGCGAATAACTCGGCACCCGGAGCACCAGTATCTTTTCTTCCGCCGCCTTGATATCCACATGATTGAAACCGGCGCTCCGCAAAAGGATAGCCTTTACCTTCATCTCATATAATTTATCTATCATCGGAGCCGTAACGTAATCGTTTACAAAAATACAGATGGCGTCGTATCCTCCCGCCAGATATATTGTCTCTTCACAAAAAGGCACTTCATAAAAATGGATATCGAACCCGTAATCTTTCCCCATTGGTTCAAACCAGATCTTATCATACGGTTTGGTACTGAAAAATGCAATTTTCATAATAATCCTCCATTCCGGCAATTATAAATTTTTAATTTATTATAAGCAGAATGGCAAAAAACATTCCGTTTTTCGCGGAATGTTTCAGACTGTTTATGATCTCACAGACACGGTTCATGAAAAAAGATTTTTAAAGAAATCCGTTATCGAATTTACCAGATTCTCAAAAAAACCTTTAATTGCGCTGGTCAGGGCATTTCCTACCGCCTCGTTGATCGCCTCGTTAGCGTTTTCCACGATCCCCAATCCGTATTTTTCATACAGACTCTGCGCCTGTTCTATCAGGTACTCGGCATTTAAACCGAGAGAATCCAGTTTCTGCAAAAGGCCGATGATCTTTAATTTATCTTCTTCCGAAAGTGTGATGCCAAAATTTGTCTCGCCTTCCGCTATGGCCGCCCGCACACTTTCCTCATCGCCGATATCCAGTTCGCCGCTGGCAATCTTTCCCTTCAACCAGGCTATAAGCGCCTCCGCCTCGTCAGAACCGACTTCACCCTGTAAATTCTGCGCCAGCTCTCCGGTCGTGATCAGTTCATCCAGCGCTGCATCGAGTGCCGTATCCGATACTTCCTTATCAGCCATCACACCATAAGCTTTCAGCGCACCGATCAGTCCCGCCGTCCCGGAGATCGGCGTCGGAGCGACGACTAACACATCCGTATCTTCCATACCCGCGGTCATAAGGGCATTGCGATACATCCCCGTCGTACAGTAATTGATATTTCTGGTCGTCACCAGAATACCGCTGCCGGGTGCTTTCTTAGTGATCTTGACGCTCGATAAAGATTTTGTTCCAATCAGGGACGCATCCAGATAAGCATCCAGATATTCATGTTCCATATCATTCGTGATATAGATCACCGTACACTCCGCCAGATCCGCCTCCGTAAGTTCCATTAACGAAAGCACCCCGGCGCGCTGTTCCTCCGTAAGATCCGCCCCCAGCGCAACAACCATATCTTTCGTATCCGCCGCGCTGACATTCATACTGCACAGACCAAGCAATAGAAACAGCGCCATGACACTGAATAATTTCTTCATAAACTCCCCTTTCCCAAACAGACGCCGTCCCCTCTTACGGCGCGCTGATCTAAATCTATGCGATCCTCTGTAATATCCAGCGGTATATATCCCCGTATACCTGTTCCCTGTCCGTTTCGTTTAATAACTCGTGGCGGTCTTTTTCATATAATTTCATCTGAACATTCTGCATTCCATGTTCTTTAAAAGAGTTATATACTTTCTCAATACTCTTTCCGTAATTTCCCACGGGATCGTCCGCTCCGGCGATCAGAAAAACAGGCAGGTGTTTCGGCATACTTTCTATTTTCTCCACATCATAACAGTTATGGATCAGCTGGAATAATGCGGCAAATCCATTCAGTGTAAAAACAAAACCACACAGAGGATCGGCCATATATCTGTCCACATTGGCCTCATCTCTGGAAAGCCAGTCACACTGTGTCCTGACCGGCATAAATCTGTCATTAAAATGCCCGAAAGACGCCTTGTCGATAAATTTACCGACATGTTTCGGCCCGCAGAAGAATTTCTGGATGGCAGTCACCATCCGTGCGACGAAAAGCGTCGCTTTCGACTGCATTCCCGTGCCTGCAATAATGGCTCCGTTCACCCCGTTCCCGTAACGGAACAGATAATTTCTCAAAATAAAGGAACCCATGCTGTGTCCCATGATAAGATAAAGAACTCCCGGATACTGCTCCTGCATGATCTTTTTCAGACGATGGACGTCTCTTACCAGAACATTGGCCGCATCATCCTCGCAGAAATATCCGTATGTGCCGCCTTCCGGCACCGACTTGCCGTGGCCGAGATGATCGTCTCCCACGACCAGAATCCCTTTGCCCGCCAGAAAACGGGCAAACTCATCATAACGATCTATATGCTCCGCCATACCGTGCACAATCTGGAAGATACAGACCGGCTTCTCTACCTCCGGTACCCACTTAATTGCATGTATCTTATTTTTTTGATCTCTGGAGTCAAAATAAAATTCTTCTTTTTGTATCATATTGCTGTTTATGCCTTTCTTTATATTTCTATTATCTATTCTTTTTATCCGTTATTCTAACATGTTTTCTAACACATCTTCTAACATATCTCTGCACCCGCAGGCATGGGCTTCTCCGGCGTCATGAGCGCCAGATTCCCCTCTGCGTCTTCCGCGCACAGAAGCATCCCTTCCGACGTCATCCCCGCGATCTCCCGCGGCGCCAGATTCGTCAACACCATGACCTTTTTACCAACCATCTCTTCCGCACTGTAATGCTGTTTGATGCCCGATAAAATCTGTTTCTCGACAGACCCGATACGCACTCTGGAGCAGAGCAGCTTTTTGGATTTAGGCACTTCCTTACATTCTATGATCTCGCCTATCTGAAACTGACATTTATCAAAATCATCGTAAGATATCGTCTCCTTCGGTTCCATATCAATGACTTCTTCCGCGCTTTCTTCTTTATTTTCTTCCTCTTCTACGCCTGCTGCCGCTCTTCTTTGTGCAAACATTGCCTCTACCTGCTCCATGACTTCCGCCAGATCGCGACGGGCGAAAAGTATCTCCGGTGTTTCTGTCACTTGATTTCCGGACGGATAAAGCGTTGCTGCCTTAGCGCTATCCTGCTTTGCGGCACACTCCTCCAATACGGAAAACAAAACGGCCTGCGCATTTATCTGTTCCAGAATCTTCGCGGCAGTCTCCGGCATATACGGCTCTAACAGGCTTGCCCCGACCAGAATGCCGTTTAACAGATTGTATAAGACCGTCGCCAGTCTGTCTTTCTTTGCCTCGTCTTTGGCTAACGCCCAGGGCATCGTTTCGTCAATATATTTATTGCAGCGTTTGAATAATACGAATATCTCCGTAATTGCATCCGCCACACGCAGATCGTCCATTTTCTTAGAGACTCTTGTATACGTGTCCGTCAGCACATTCCACAGATCGGCATCTACGTCCTCTGCTCCCGCGTCCACACCGGCTTTCTTATTCTCTGCCACGCCGCCGAAATACTTATTGCTCATGGAAATCGTTCTGTTGACCAGATTCCCTAATGTATTAGCCAGATCGGAATTGAGTCTTTCCACCATCAGATCCCAGGTGATAACGCCGTCGTTTTCAAACGGCATCTCGTGAAGGACAAAATAACGCACCGCATCCACACCGAAGAAGTCGATTAAATCCTCCGCATAAATGACGTTTCCTCTGGACTTGCTCATTTTCCCATCGCTCTGTAACAGCCACGGATGACCGAAGATCTGCTTCGGCAGCGGCTCGCCTAACGCCATTAAGAAAATAGGCCAGTAAATTGTATGGAAACGGATGATGTCCTTACCGATCAGATGCAGGTCGGCGGGCCATAATTTCTGATACTGCTCCGTGCTGTTCCCGTCAGCGTCATATCCGATACCTGTGATATAGTTGGTCAGCGCGTCCAGCCACACGTAAACGACATGTTTGTCATCAAAATCCACCGGAATACCCCATTTAAAAGAAGTCCTGGAAACACACAAGTCCTGTAATCCCGGCAGAAGAAAATTATTCATCATCTCATTCTTACGGGATACCGGCTGGATAAATTCCGGATGTGCATTGATATGTTCTATCAGTCTATCCGCATATTTACTCATCTTAAAAAAGTAAGCTTCTTCCTTGGCCGGTTTTACTTCCCTGCCGCAGTCCGGGCATTTTCCATCCACTAACTGCGATTCCGTCCAGAAGGATTCGCAGGGCGTACAATACAGACCCTCATAGGCGCCTTTATAGATATCACCCTGCTCGTATAATTTCCTGAAAATTTTCTGTACCTGTTTCTCATGATATCCATCTGTCGTGCGGATAAATTTATCATAAGATGTATTTAAAGAATCGCAGATAGAGCGGATCTGTCCCGCGACGCCATCCACAAATTCCTGAGGTGTAACGCCTGCTTCCTGCGCTTTTAGCTCAATCTTCTGGCCGTGTTCGTCCGTTCCCGTCTGGAAAAAAACCTCATAACCGTCTTTTCTTTTAAATCTGGCGATACTGTCCGCAAGCACGATTTCATAACTGTTCCCGATATGCGGTTTCCCCGAAGTATAGGCAATTGCCGTTGTGATATAATATTTTCCTTTATTATTCATCATTTCCATCCCTTTCCTAAAAAATCCCTAATTTAATAGATATCACAAAGGCTTGGGGTTGTCAAATGGCAATAACGGATAAAAGAATAAATTATGACAGATCAGCCGGATTTTTATGGATTGTCTGACAAATAAAGCGTATTCGCCGCTTCATCATAACGATACTTCAAAGTATGCGTATCCAGCTGCCGTAACTGTGTCTGTAGTTCTTCTATCCGGCTCTCCAGAGCATTTATCTGCGTTTTCGCATCCCCAATCTGTATCTCTACATTGTCAATCTGCGTTTCCACCTGTTTTATCTGCGTGTGCATATCCTCAAATTTATTGGTAATATCTATCAGATTCTGGTCGATGGATGTTTTTAAAGTTCCTTCCAGTTCACGTATTTTCGCCAGAAGTCCGGCATCCGTTGTCTCTAAGGCGCTGATCTTACTATAGATATTGGTGATATCGGCGCCTATCCCGCTCATCTGTGATTCCATCTCGCCGATCTGCTCCTGTATGGCGGGAATGGTTTCCGTATCCATGATCTGGATCATGTCTGTCAGATCATATAGATAATTCTGCGTATTCTGCAATCGTATGATAAGATTCCCGATCTCGCTCTCCACCTCGCTTATCTGCTCTTTTAAAAGGGTATCTTCCTGCGCGTCGGCCAATATCGTTTCTTCCAGTGTTTCTTTCACTGTCGTCATGGATTGCAGCAGACTCTCTACCTTTTCGCCCAGATATGCAACGTTGTCCAGATACTGCTGTTTCAGCTCGTCCTCCTCATCAGGTGCGGACATTACGATCTCCGTTTTTTTCTCAAAAGTCTCCGCCTTTAATCCCTCTTCTTTTTCTTTTTTGTCCGTATTCTTTTGCCAGAGTAAGATCAGGCACAGGATGATGACGACTAAGATCACCACGCCAAGCATACAGAACACCAGTGGATTTCCATTCTTTTCCGGATCGTTCCTTCTCTCGCTGAAATAATCCGACACTCTTGTCATAAATTCTCTCATTTTTGTAAAAATACCTCCTGTTTTTCATCCATTTTTAAGTTCATAAATCATTTGAATCGTGGCGAATCGCCGGATCATCCCTGACGGGATAAGGATAGCAGATGAATTTCAAAGATTGTATCTGTACGATATCAAAATTATGAGACAAATGCAATATCGGAAATTTTCACAAACTTTTATCAAAAAAAGCCGGAAAAACACCGTTTCATTCGATGTTTCCCGACTTTTTATCTGTCAAAAACTTTTACGCATATAAAAAACTTATATTAAAAATATTCAAAAATATTCCGGCCGCTACCAGGTGAGTATCTCATATCCATCTTCGGTAACGGCGACCGTGATCTCCCACTGTGCCGAGGGCAGTCCGTCTTCGGTATAAACTGTCCAGCCGTTTTCATCATCAATATAGATATCCGCCTTTCCCATGTTGACCATCGGTTCTATCGTAAAGACCATACCCGGCACCATCAGCATTTCCGTGCCTTTGCTGGTAACATAGCTGACAAACGGCTCTTCGTGGAACTCCAATCCCACGCCGTGCCCGCCGATCTCACGCACTATGGAATAACCGTTTTCTCTGGCAAAATCGTTGATCGCCTGCGCCATATCCCCCAGAAAGTTCCAGGGTCTGACCTGCTCTAAACCGATGTCAAGGCATTTATGCGCCGTCTCCACCAGCCGCACAGTCGCCGGCTCTACCTCCCCGAACATGAACATTCTCGATGAATCTGAAAAATATCCCTGATAAATGGTAGAGACATCCACATTGACGATATCACCCTCTTTTAAAATATCGTCTTTGGACGGGATACCGTGACAGACCTGTGAATTAATGGATGTACAGACGCTTTTCGGGAACCCATCGTATCCAAGAGGCGCAGGGATCCCACCCATCTGCGTGGTCTTTTCATAAACAAGGCGGTCTATTTCTTCCGTACACATACCGACTTTAATGTTTTCCGCTACATGATCCAGCACGGCTATATTGATCTTGCTGCTTTCTTTTATCCCTTCAATCTGCTCTTTCGTCTTGAGCATATCGTGATCGGGCACGATATGGCCTTCCAGCGCGTATTTTTGTATTTTCTCATCAAAGGCCATATGGCATGTCTTGTATTTTCGCCCGCTCCCGCACCAGCAGGGATCGTTGCGTCCTAATTTCTTCAATGTTTCCGCCCTTCTCTTTGCCTGCGATACGGCATTTATTCTTCGCCGTTTAATATTCTCCGGTAAAGCGTAACATTGTCATGGATATTGCCGCCGAAGATCGCGGAACCTGCTACGATGACATTGGCCCCGGCCTCTAAAACGATACGTGCGTTTTCTTTGGTAATACCGCCGTCTACCTGAATGTCTGTAGTAAGTCCTGCCTCATCTGCCATCTGGCGGGCATCTCTGATACGCTGCGTGGATTCGGGAATATATTTTTGTCCGCCGAATCCGGGTTCCACGGTCATGATAAGAAGCATCTCTATCTTAGGCAAATACGCTCTTACCGCCTCCACCGCCGTCCCCGGTTTGATGGACAGGCCGGCCCTGCAGCCGGCCTGATGTATTTTGTCTATAACGCCGTTTACATCTTTAGTCGCCTCCAGATGAAAAGTAATACTGTCTGCGCCGCATTTCGCAAATTCTTCTATGTAGCGTTCCGGCTCCACGATCATCAGATGTACATCGAAAACCTTCCCTGTCACGGGCCTGATCGTCTGGATCACAGGCATTCCGAAAGAAATCGACGGTACAAACACACCATCCATAACATCAATATGGATATAATCCGCCCCTGCCTCGTCCGCCTCCATGATCTGTTTTCCCAGAATGGAAAAATCAGCCGCGAGGATAGAAGGTGATAATAAATTCTTCATAAGAACTCCTTCGACCACTATGCTTTCACAAATTCTTTTACTTTCGCATAGATACCCTTGCCATCCAAACCATATTTTTCTACTAATGCCGCTGCCGGGCCGGATTCACCAAACACATCCTGCATACCGATCTTCAGTACGGGCGTCGGCAGTTTCTCTGATAAACAGTCGCATACCGCGCTGCCGAGTCCGCCGATCACCGTATGTTCTTCTGCGGTCACAACTTTGCCTGTCTTCTTAGCAGAAGCCAGGATCAGTTCTTCGTCTAACGGTTTAATGGTATGGATATTGATAACTTCTGCGTTAATGCCGTCAGCCGCTAACATTTCCGCTGCTTCTAACGCAGAGGATACGGTAATGCCGCTTGCTACGATGGTCACGTCAGTGCCTTCTTTTAACAAAACACCCTTACCGATCTCAAAATGATAATCGGGTCTGTCGTTGATGACCGGAACTGCCGCACGGCCGAATCTCAGATATACAGGGCCTTCTTTTTCAATCGCCGCTCTGACTGCCGCTTTGGCCTCCACATCATCGGAAGGTACGATAACGGTCATACCCGGAATCGTCCTCATCAACGCCACATCCTCGTTACACTGGTGTGTCGCGCCATCTTCGCCTACCGTGATGCCGGCGTGTGTCGCACCGATCTTGACATTCAGATGAGGATAACCGATGGAATTACGAACCTGCTCAAAATTACGTCCCGCCGCAAACATGGCGAAAGAACTGATAAAAGGCACTTTACCGCAGGTTGCAAGACCAGCCGCAATACCTGTCATATTACATTCTGCAATACCGCAGTCGATATGTCTGTCGGGAAAAGCCTTCTGGAAAACGCCGGTCTTGGTCGCTCCGGCAAGGTCTGCATCCAATACTACCAGATTCGGGAAATCCGCACCGCATTCTGCCAGTGCATTTCCATAACTTTCTCTTGTTGCAATCTTCTTTACTTCTGACATAATGCTTCACCTACTTTCTCTAAATCCGCCATGGCGATCTTATATTCTTCATCATTCGGCGCTTTGCCGTGCCAGCCCGCGTTATTCTCCATAAAGGAAACATCTTTGCCCTTAATGGTCTTGCAGATAATGGCTGTCGGCATACCTTTCGTATTTCTGGCTTCTTTAAATGCCGCGTCGATCTGGTCAAAATCATTGCCATCGATATTGATGACATGGAAATTAAAGGCTTCAAATTTTTTATCAATCGGATAAGGAGAACATACGTCGTCAATCTTACCGTCAATCTGCAAGCCATTATTGTCTACGATAACAACCAGATTGTCAAGTTTTCTATGGCCGGCGAACATGGATGCCTCCCAGACCTGTCCCTCCTGAATCTCACCGTCGCCAAGCAGCGTATATACTCTGTAATCTTTCTTATCCATCTTGCCTGCCAGAGCCATGCCGACTGCCGCCGAGATGCCCTGTCCGAGAGAACCTGACGACATATCCACGCCGGGCGTTTCCTGCATACAGGGATGTCCCTGCAGATAAGAGCCTAAGTGACGCAGCGTCTTTAAATCCTCTACCGGAAAATAACCGCGGTTAGCCAGTGCCGAGTACAGTCCCGGCGCCGTATGGCCCTTGGAAAGTACGAAACGGTCTCTGTCCGCCTTCTTAGGGTCTTTGGGATCGATATTCATTTCTTCAAAATAAAGATAAGTAAAAATGTCCGCCGCCGATAAAGATCCGCCGGGATGTCCTGCTTTGGCGCTGTGCACCGCAGTTACAATGCCCTTACGGACTTCATTAGCCGCTTTTTGTAACTCTAACTTGTTCATCCTTAACCTCCATAATATTTTATTTTCTCTCAATCCGCCTCTGTGGACAGGTGAAAGAATACCCTTCTTTCACCTAATCATATCACACATTACGAAATGCCTCCAGTCAAAAATTGCTCTTTATTTTTCACTATCACTCTGTCCGTAATAAGCGTTCGCGCCATGCTTTCTGTAATAATGCTTATCCTGTAATTCCTGCGGAGCAGGCTGGATACGGGGATTGATGGTTTCCGCCCTGTATGCCATTTTGGCAACTTCTTCCAGAACGACCGCGTTATGCACCGCATCATGCGCATTTTTACCCCAGGCAAAAGGGCCGTGGTTCTTGCACAGGACTGCCGGGACCGCCATGACGTCCTTACCCATTTTCTGAAACTCATTGACGATCAAAAGGCCGGTGTTCTTCTCATAAGCCTCTTCAATTTCTTCTTCGCTCAGGCATCTTAAGCAGGGCACTTCCCCGTAAATATAATCCGCATGTGTCGTTCCATAACAGGGAATGCCTCTTCCCGCCTGCGCCCAGCTTGTCGCATAGGAGGAATGCGTATGTACGATACCGCCGATCTCAGGATAGGCTTTATATAACTCCAGATGCGTCGGCGTATCGGAAGACGGATTGTAACGCCCTTCTACTTTATTGCCGTTTAAGTCCATGAGCACCATATCATCCGGCGTCAGTTTCTCGTAATCCACGCCTGAAGGTTTGATGGCAAAAATACCGGATTCCTCGTCGATCTCGCTGACATTTCCCCATGTAAAAGTGACAAGGCCATATTTCGGCAGAAGCATATTCGCTTCATAAACACGTTGCTTTAATTCTTCTAACATAATCGCAGGTTCCCTTCTTTCTAAAATTTTTCTTCTTATAATGACTCTACCGCCGCTCTTTCGATCGCCAGACCTTTCGTGTAGCGTTCCATAAACTTATCAAAGCCTTCCACATCTTCTTTTACAGGCGCTTCTTTCGTGCCTGCCTGTCCTGCGAAAACTTTCTTCTCCAGAAAATCCGCCAGCGTTTCGTCGTTGTCTTTATGAAGCATATAAGAAGCCAACAGAGCCATTCCCCAGGCGCCGCCTTCTCCCGCCGTCTCCATAACGCTTACGGAGGCATTGATAGCCGCCGCCATGATGCGCTGCCCGACGCCTTTGGTCTTAAACAGACCGCCGTGTCCGAACATCTCGTCAACACATACGCCTTCTTCTTTTAACAGAATATCCATTCCTGTCTTCAATGCGCCGAGCGCCGTAAAAAGGTGCACTCTCATGAAATTGGCCAGGTTAAAGTTATCGGAAGGGGTACGCACGAACAACGGGCGTCCTTCTTCAAATCCGGTAATGGATTCCCCGGAAAAATAATTATAAGCGAGCAGGCCGCCGCAGTCGCTGTCGCCTTCTAAGGCTTTGCGGTACAAAGTGCCGAACAGTTCGTTCATATCCACTTTCATACCCATGCTCTCCATGAATTCTTTAAAGATATTGACCCAGGCATTCAAGTCGGAAGTACAGTTATTACAATGCACCATAGCTACCAAAGAGCCGTCAGGCGTTGTCACAAGATCTATGGCATCATATACTTTTTGTAACTCTTTCTCCAGTACCACCATGGCGAATACGCTTGTACCCGCAGATACGTTACCGGTTCTGCGCGCCACGGAATTGGTGGCCGCCATTCCTGTTCCCGCATCACCCTCCGGAGGGCAAAGAGGCACACCTGCCTGCAGTTTCCCGCTGGGATCCAAAAGTTTCGCTCCTTCTTCCGTCAAAATACCTGCCGGTTCACCCGCCATTAACACTTTCGGCATGATCTCTCTTAATTTCCAGGGGAATTTTTTATCCGCTACCAGTTCGTCGAATTGTGCGATCATCTTCTCGTTAAAATCGCCGGTTGCAATATCAATCGGGAACATACCGGAGGCATCACCCACGCCAAGCGTGCGTTCACCTGTCAGTTTCCATTGCACATAACCTGCCAGTGTCGTAAAGAAGCGTACCGAAGGCACATGCTCCTCGCCGTTTAAGATTGCCTGATAAAGATGGGCAATACTCCATCTTTCCGGAATATGATAATTGAATACTTTTGTCAGTTCCCTGGACGCCTGCCCGGTGATCGTATTCCTCCATGTGCGGAACGGTACGAGCAGTTCTCCTTTTTCATCGAACGCCATATAACCGTGCATCATCGCGCTGAATCCAATTGCACCGATCTTCACAAGTTCCGTGCCGTACTGTTTCTGCACATCCTGCGCCAGATCGCGGTAACAGTCCTGGAATCCGTTCCAGATATCATCCAGAGAGTATGTCCAGATACCGTTCTCCAGCCTGTTCTCCCAATCATGCGCACCAGAGGCGATCGGCGTATTATCCTCCGCTGCCAGAATAGCCTTGATCCTGGTAGAGCCGAACTCAATACCGAGCACAGTCCTGCCATCGTCAATCTGCTTTTTGATCTCTTCTGCCGAAAATCCCATTACAAAGTCCTCCTTAATTATAATATGCTTCGTTCCATCTCAATTCGTTCTTGAAGTTGCGTATCGTGGTATCCTTATCAATGACAACGCTTTCGATACCCATAGCCGCCGCCCAGTCAACCATCTGCTCTACCGTCAGGTCATAAGAGAAGGCCGTGTGATGCGCGCCGCCTGCCAGTATCCATGCCGTAGCGCCGATCTCCAGATTCGGCTGCGGCGTCCAGAATGCTGTACCTACCGGAAGTTTCGGCATCGGTTTTTCCACTTTCTTACAATCCACGGCATTAATGAGCAGTCTGAAACGCGTTCCGAGGTCTACTAACGAACAGGCAACCGCCGGGCCTGTCTTAGAGGTAAATACAAGACGCGCGGGGTCTTCTCTGTTCCCCATGGAAAGCGGACAGACTTTGATGCCGATCTCCCCATCCGCCACGGAAGGACAGACTTCCAGCATATGCGCCTGTAAGATGCCTTCTTTGCCCGGAACAAGATTATAAGTATAATCTTCCATCATAGAAGTGCCTTTGGCGTTCTTCATGCCGGCAGTCATCAGTTTCATCATACGCACCATAGCCGCTACTTTCCAGTCGCCCTCCGCACCGAAACCGTAACCTTTCTCCATAAGCCTCTGGATGGAAAGACCCGGCAGCTGTTTTAAACCGCCTAACATGCCAAAATGGGTAACGACTGCATGATAATCGTTCTCGACTAAGAACTTCTCGATACCGATCTCCTGTCTGGCCTGTACTGCCACATGCGCTTTCAATTCGTTTAAGTCTCTGCCTTCGTCGATGATCTTATATTTGCTGTAATACTCTTCTACCAGCGCATCCACATCGCCCTGCGCTACGGCATCCACATATTCCACCAGATCGTTGACACAGTAATGGTCAATTTCCCAGCCAAACTTGATCTGCGCTTCTACTTTATCACCCTCTGTGACGGCTACGTTGTTCATGTTATCACCGAAACGGCATACTCTGATATGGGAAGATTCGATAATGCCTAACGCTGTTCTCATCCAGCTGCCAAGCTGCTCCTGAACGTGCGCATCTGCCCAGTGTCCGACGATGATCTTTCTCTCGATACCCATACGGCTTACGATATGCCCGTATTCTCTGTCGCCATGCGCCGACTGGTTCTCATTCATAAAGTCCATATCTATTGTATCATATGGAAGTTCTTCATTAAACTGTGTATGTAAATGACAAAGCGGTTTTTTAAATTCTTTTAAGCCGAGGATCCACATTTTCGCCGGAGAAAAAGTGTGCATCCAGGTGATGACGCCCGCGCACTCTTCATCATTATTCGCATCGTTAAAAGTTTTCCGGATGGACGCCTGACTGATCAGCGTAGGTTTTAAGACCACTTCAAAAGGCAGCCTGCCTGAAGCGTTTAACCCCTCTACGATCTTCGCAGAATGCTCCGCTACTTTCCGCAGGCATTCGTCCCCATACAAGTCCTGCGAGCCTGTACAAAACCAGAATTTGTAATTTTTTGTCTGCATAAATTCTCCCTTTCCGCCGCTTTTTGCGGCCGCCCGTTTTATTTTTCAAAAGGCTGTCAGCTCGGCAATCGTGATCACCGGCATGGCAGCCTGTATTATATATGATATTATGAATAATCCTTTAGCGTTTCTTTTTACGCGCAATGACCACACTCTGGATAATCAGGAACAGGCACAGCATGACTGCGACTGTGATCCCTGTCCACCACGCATCCTGTAAACCGGCGGAGGAAACGATATTCTTAATGGTATTGAGCGAAACAACACCGAAGAACGTTCCGATAATATTGCCAACACCGCCTGTCAGCATCGTACCGCCGATAATGGAAGAGGCAATGGCGTTCATTTCCGCGCCGCTGCCGTTGGATACCGCACCCGCACCGACATGCAGGAAGAAAACAAACCCGCCGACTCCCGCTAACAGTCCGCACAACAGGTGCGCTAAAAATTTCGTTCTCTTGACATTGATACCAAGCATCAACGCACTCTGATCGTTGCCGCCGACCGCATAGAACTGACGTCCTAATTTCGTCCATTTCAGTACGCAGAATAACAGGATAACGATCAGCAGCGCCACAATAACGCCAATCTCCACATAGGCGTCAACATAATTCCCGGACTTGGTCGTATAGCCCAGACCCGGTATGATAACACGGGTATTTTTCAAAGCTACAAACGCCTCGTTCGTTACGTTGAACGGATTCGTATTTACAATGGTCGTCATACCGCGTGCAAAGAACATGCCGGCAAGCGTAACGATAAAGGGCTGGATCTCCAGATAAGCAATTAAAAATCCCTGGAACAGACCAAAAGCCAGGCCGATCGCCAATGCGACCAGAAACGATACGAACACATTTCCGCCCTTATAATCCAGATATACCGCACAGCACATCGTAACCAGTCCGGTAATGCCGCCGACGGAAATATCAATACTCCGCGTGATCATGACAAGGCTCATACCACAGGATAAGATAATAAGCGCCGCATTATCATTCAAAATTTTAAAGAACATCTGCGGTTTTCTAAATCCCTCGCCCAGAAACAATATCGCGCAGATATACATAAGAAGAAAGATTACAATCGTAATCGTCAGAAGCAGATTGGTATCCGTCATATTTTTTAGTTTATTCTGCAAACCGCCGGATGCAGATGTTTTTTGATTCGATGACATACTAAGCTACCTCCTTCTTCTGCAATTTCTTCACTGTGGAAGAGAACCATGACCGTACTACCGGCGCACTGATAATGACCAGAGCAATGATGACCACCGCTTTATAGGCAGGAAGTGCATCGGAAGGTACATTGAATTTAAATAAAGTTGTCGTCAGAAGCTGAATCACATAAGCACCGATCACAGACGCCACCATACTGAACTTACCGCCGCCAAGCGCGTTTCCGCCAAGTGCAACCGCCAGAATGGCATCCATTTCGATATCCTTGGCGATAACGGAATAGTTGATGGTGGAAGTCCTGCTTACTTTGATCAGTCCTACGACCGCTACACATACGCCAAGAATGATAAAGGAAAGCATTTTAATAAGCTGTGGATTCAGGCCGTTCAATCTGGAAGAACTTTCATTGATACCAACCGCCTGCGTATATAATCTCAGATTGGTAAATTTCAGTACCAGCCCGATGATCAGCATACATATCATCGCTATGATAAACGGCGTCGGCACTGGGATTCCCGGAATCGAACCGCCAAAATATCCGAAAGATGTTTCATTGACGATAGGAAGTCTGTTCTGATTGACCCATGCCGCGATCGAACGACCCGCCGTATAAAGGATCAATGTCGCTACCATAGGCTGAATCCTGAAGTACGCTACCAGCACACCGTTAAAGGCGCCAAACAGCATTGCCACAATGCAGCTTACCAGAAAAGCAACGATAACCGGAGCCTGCATGGTTTCCGGACTTCCATCCGCACCGCACAGGATACGAAGGAGTACGCTGCCCGCTATGGCTACCGCCGCACCGACGCTGATATCCTGTCCGCCGGTAGCCGCCGTCACAAGCGTCATACCAATAGCAAGGATCGCAACCTCGGAACCGTTATCCAGGATTCTGATCAGATATCCGGCCAAAACGGGATTTCCCAGGTTATTATGCTCCAGAGTAATTTTTAGAAAAGAAGGATCCATGATCAGATTAAATATGATAAGGATCAATAACGCAGCCAGAGGAATAAAAAGCTGCTGTTTCACCAGTCTGGAGAAAAAATTTCCGCCATTTGTTTTATTTGTTTCTTTTGCTCCCATGACTATTTTTCACCTCCCGCAATCGTACTCATGACTTTGGTCTGGTTCAGATCGCTGCCTGTAAGTTCTCCTACCACTTTTCGATCGCGCATAACGACCAGACGGGAACAGGTACGCAGCATTTCATCCAGTTCGGAAGATATGAAAGTAACGCTCATGCCCTCCGATGCCAGTTTCAGTACTAATTTCTGTATATCGACTTTCGTTCCGACATCAATACCACGCGTCGGCTCATCGAGGATCAGATATTCCGGATGCGTGAGCAGCCAGCGCGCCAATATGACCTTCTGCTGATTCCCGCCGGAAAGCGATTTGATAGGCGTATCGGCCGATGCCGTCTTGATACTCAATAATTTAATATACTCATCTGCAAATTTATTCGCTTCTGCCTTAGAAAACGGTTTAAAGAATCCTTTCAATACCTGCTGCGCAAGTATCAGATTATCCCGCACGGAAAGGTCTCCCACGATACCGTCGATCTTACGGTCTTCGGGAAGATAGGCGATACCGTTTTTCATGGCATCAAGCGGTTTGGCTATCTTAACGGCCTTGCCGTTTTTCCTGACTGTTCCGCCCGTTACTTTGTCCGCACCGAAAATTGCCCGGACACATTCGCTCCTGCCGGAACCTAACAGTCCGGTGAAGCCGTTTACTTCACCTTTATCTATATGGAAATCAAACGGTTTAATTCCCGCATCACTGACTAATCCTTCTGCTTCCAGTACAGGCACAGCACCCTCTTTGCGTTTGTATACCTGCTGTTCATCCTGAATATCCGCCATATCATCCAGCTCTTTACCAAGCATCTTGGATACAAGCTGTACGCGCGGCAGATCTTTAATAGGATATTCGCCTACCAGTTTACCGTCACGCATAACGGTGATCCTGTCGCACACTTCATAAACCTGATCGAGAAAATGTGTGACAAATATAATGCCGACTCCCTTTGCCTTCAGGTTACGCATCAATTTAAATAATTTGGCAACTTCCTGCTCATCCAGAGACGAGGTCGGTTCGTCCAGAATCAATACCTTACAGTCCATATCAACCGCACGCGCGATAGCGATCATCTGCTGTACTGCAATAGAGCAGCTCTCTAACTGCTGCGTCGCCTTCGCCGGTATGTCCAGAGACTGTAAGATCTTCTCTGCATCGACGTTCATTTTTTTCCAGTTCTGATAAATATTAGCCGTGCGGCCTATGTACATATTTTCCGCCACCGAAAGATTCGGACATAACGTGATCTCCTGATATACGGTACTGATACCGACTTTCTGTGCATCCTGCGGGGAACGTATCGTTACTGCATTTCCCTCCAGAGAGATCTGCCCTTCATCTTTCTCATAAACCCCTGTCAAAACCTTGATCAGTGTCGATTTTCCGGCACCGTTTTCCCCCATCAAAGCATGGATCTCACCCTGTCGTAATGTGAAATCCACTCCCTGCAGGGCGCGCACACCCGGAAAGCTTTTATGAATATTTCTCATTTCCAATAAAGCGCTCTCACTCACCCTTAAGTCACCTCCTACATACAAGAAAATCGCTTTGCGAATTATCCAGCTCTGTGAAAAATTTCCCACATTATAATAAGGCGCGGTGCAGAGCCTTATTTTCTGCGCCGCGCCATTAATTTACTTAGATGCCATACTGCTCAACATCATCTGATGTGATTTCTGTAGCGTCAAAACCTTTTTCATCCATGATGATTGTTTTCTCATCAATCGTGCCGCCGCTTTCCAGAGTCTTGATGATATCATTGATATAAGAAGACTGGAACGGGTTACACTGGCCATCGTAATTCCAGTTTCCATCAAGCAGTTCCTGTAATGCCCACTTGTTGGTATCAAATCCCATGATGATAACGTCTTTGCCAACGCCATGAGAGATATTCGCTGCGTCAAGAGCTGCTACAGCGCCTCTTGCCATATCGTCATTCTCTGCATAGATAACGTTGAAAGACTGCCCGGAATCAATGGCTGACTGTACAATCTGCTGAGCTGTTTCAGCATTCCACTCTGCCGTCTGCTGTGTAACAAGGTTCCATCCTTCGGAAGAAACCGCTGCATCCATTGCTGCGGAACGGCCCTTCTGAGCTGCTGTACCCATAACACCCTGTAAGTGGATGATATTGTACTCACTGAGTCCCTGTGCTTTTAACCAGTCAACTGCCATCTGGCCTTCTTTCTCCATATCGGAAACGATAGAAGCTTCATAAAGGCTCTCATCAGCGTCGATTACACGGTCAAACAGGATAACTTTAACGCCTGCGTTCTGTGCATCTGTCAAAACGGAATCCCAGCCTGCCGTATCAGCAGCGGAAAGAAGTAAGTAATCTACTTCGTTCTGGATAAATGTCTGTGCGAATGCGATCTGCTCTTCATTCTTATTGCTGTATGAGAAAGATGCATCGTATCCATTCTCTGCTGTAAAAGTTGCTTTCAGGTCGGCGTCGTTCGCTGTACGATAGCCGGACTCGTTCGGGTCATTGTTGATGATGCCGACTTTGATCAGTTCTCCTGAAGAAGCTGTATCCGCCGCTGCGTCGTCCGCTGCCGCTGCAGCATCTTCTGTTGCTGTGTCGTCTGCTGCTGCAGTATCTTCTGTTGCTGTGTCGTCTGCTGCAGTATCTTCTGTTGCTGCTGAATCTGTAGATGCCGTTGTGCTGCTGTCGCCGCCGCATCCTGTTAACGTTGCAGCAACCATTGCTGCACTAAGTACCAGTGTTGCCAATTTCTTTTTCATTCTTTCATCCTCCTTTTTTGTAAGGTCGTTTTTGTATGTTTCGTCCTTACTGGTTAAAGTTTAACAGAAGTTTTCTGTTCCGGCAAGTTATTTTTCGTTGTAATAACCAATTTGAACGGTTTTTATAATACAAATTCTATGAATATATAACAAAATTCGATACAAATTCTCATTTCCTTACAATTTTTTATGATTTTAGATCATTTTATGTCAGTTTTTTTCCAATCCGCAAAAACCTTTCCATAAAATACATTCTTTTTTTATGGTCATTTCTTCTATAATAGAACCAAAAAAGCTGATTTTTTTATTTTCATGCAGGATAAGTTTAAATTTTTATACAAAAAAAGAAGACGGCCTCTTAATTAAAGTGATAAATTATGGTATTTTTATAGTAAAGAATCACAAGGGGAGAAAAATGAGTACAAAATACAGACTACTGGCCGAACAGTTAAAAAAAGACCTAAGCGACAATCTCAAATACGGGCGTTACAGGCTCCCTACCGAACAGGAGTTGTGTACACGCTATCATCTCAGCCGACAGACCGTCCGACAGGCCCTTCTTCTTCTGGAAGAGGAAGGACTGATCGCCCGCAGACAGGGCAGCGGCTCTTATGCAACGGGCCTGCTCCCGGACGCAGAGAAAAACCATGTGGCCATCCTGCTTTCTTCGGATACAGAATATATCTTCCCGGCGCTGCTTGGTGATCTGGAAACCTTTCTTTCCAAAGAAGGGTATTCTGTCTCTGTTTTTATCACCAACAACCGTACCGATACGGAACGCATCATGTTACAGCGCTTATGCGAACAGCCTCTGCGCGGTCTGATCGCCGAGCCTTCCCGTTCTGCGCTCCCGACCCCGAATTTTGATCTATATGAAAAGCTTTCCGCCGCCGGGACCAATATTGTCTTTTTCCACGGCTACTATTCCAATCTGCCGCCTTCTTTATATGTAAAAGACGATAATTTTAACGGCGGTTTTATGCTGGGACAGTTTTTAATAGAGCAGAATCATAAAAAAATAGCCGGTATCTTCCAGTTAGATACCATTCAGGGACAGGAACGCCATCTGGGATTTGTGCGCGCCATGCTGGAGGCTGGTCTGCCGATCGACGAAGATACGACCGCCTGGTTTACGACCGGACAGCTTACACGTCTGGAAAAAAAGCAGGATACCCGCTTTCTGTCCGATTTTATCAGTCAGAATCTCTCTTCCTGCTCCGCCGTCATCTGCCATAATGACGAGATTGCCTACTGGCTTATCAAAGAATTATCCTACCGTGATATCCGGGTACCGGAAGATATCAGCATCGTCAGCTTCGACAACAGTTATCTCAGCGAATTGTCAGCACCGGGGCTGACTTCTCTTTCCCATGAGCCGCATGAGATGGCCTCCGCCGCCGTTTCTCTCCTGATCCAGAAAATGCAGGGGCGCAGTCCGTCTTCCATGCAGCTTCTCTGGAAACTGATCGGACGCGGGAGCTGTATGCGCCTGCCGGAATAAATTTACGCACGATATTCTCTGGGGGTACAGCCCTGTGTTTTTTTGAATACAAAGCTGAAATAATGCGGATTTTTATAACCTACCGCCAGTGCAATTTCATTCGCGCGCATTTCTGTCTCCTGCAATAACCATCTGGCCTTCTCCATACGTTTCTGCGTCACATATTCCACGAACGTCATCTGCATTTCCTGACTGAACATCGCGCTGAAATAATTGGGCGTTACTTCCATGATCGCCGCGATCTCATTTAACGACAGGTTCTCTCTTGTATAGTTTTCTTCTATATATTCCAGTGCCTTTTTTAAGGCTTTTTTGCCCTGTGTGTCATATTCCCGGTCTCTGAAGGCGATGGCCTGTGTCAGAAGCTCCCCCGCATAACGCTGCATATTTTCCAGACCAATCTCCAGTTTCTGGATATTCTCTGTATGGACATGCTCTAAAAACTCCTGTTTTGTCACACCAAGCCCTTCTATATAAGAAAGCGTCGCAAAGCGGATATTTAAGAGCAGATAATCCCAGAAAATTCTGGAGCGCAGCGCCTGTCCCAATCCGTTTAGAAAATTACTGACAAACTCTGTCACTTCTTCTTTTTGTCCCCTGGCCAGAAAACTTTTTAACAGTTCAGGATTGACTTTCGCCATATCGACCGCCTCCAGCGCGTCCTCGCCGTTTTCACTGGCCGCGCTTTCCGCCTCCTGCTCCGAGATGATATGTCTGCCCGGTTCAAAAAAGCGGTAGTTAAAAATATGATTCAACTTCCGGTAGCAGTCCGCAAGCAGGCTGAATCTTCCGACCGGCGTACCCGCCGCCGCGTACCAGTTCACTTCCTCCTCATACTGCGCACAGATCTGCTCTATCCCCTCCAGACATTTAGCCGTCCGCTCGTTTATATTTTCTTCCTCTCCCTGGATCATGATGCCATATACATTCACACTCCAGCGGAATACCAGATAATAATTGGGAAAACGCATCAAAAAGCGCATCAGTTCCTCATAACATCTCTGACAGACTTCTCCCGAACTGCGCCTTACGCTCTTTCCCTGCACGTCGATCAGAACAAGATTATAACAGGATGCGTCCATATTAAGAGCATGTTTCTGCGCTTCTTCGTAGATTTCCTGCACGGAAAGTTCTCCCGCGAAAACTTTTTCAAAAAAGTGGCGCAGGAAAAACTGCTCATACTCGTGCATATCATCCTGATATTTATTCAGATAGTTTTTCTGCTCCTGCTCGGATTCAATTTTTTCTTTTACTTCCGTAAGGGCCTTTTGCAGCGTTCTTCTGGTGATCGGCTTGAGCAGATACTGATCCACGCCTACTTTTATCGCCTCTCTTGCATATTCAAAATCATCATAGCCGCTGATGATGATAATTTTCATCTCCGGAAATTCCTGACTCACGATATGGCTGAGTGTGAGGCCATCCATAAACGGCATCTTGATATCCGTGATCAGCACATCCGGCTTTGTTTTACGGATAAGCGGCAGCGCCATTTCCCCATCTCCCGCTTCTCCGACGAACTGATAACCAAACTGCTGCCAGGGAATATTATCTCTGAGTCCTTCTCTGACTACGCTCTCATCTTCTACCAAAAAAACTTTCAATGCCATGACCTGCCGCTCCTTATCTTTAATATGTCCTTGTGTCCAGATACGCTTCTACATTCTCCGGCGTAAATATTTTTTCCTCTACGCAGTTTTCCTTATCTACCGTTTCGTTATTCTCTAACCTGTTGATAATATCGGCAATATATTCTCCCTGTACCGGATTACATTCCACATCCACATTGATGACACCCTCCGCTACAAGTCCCAGCGCCTCACGCACCGCATCGAAAGAGATCAGTATCACATCTCCGTCTACCCCTGTCGTCATCCCTTTTTCCTCCATCGCCCGCAGGACACCGAACGTCATATCATCATTTTGTGAGACGACCACATCAATATCCGGATATTTCCTGAGAAACTGTTCCATGACCTCCTGTCCTTTGGCAGTCGTAAAATCCGCGGACTCCTGCTGTAAGATATGCCAGTTCGGATGCCCGGCTGCGATGGCATCAAAGCCTTCCGTCCTGCCGATCTGCGACGAAGAACCTGTCGTTCCCTGCAATACTACGATGTTGATATCCTCCTCGCTCCTGCCGTTGCTTTTCAGATACTCTTCCAGCCAGATCCCGGCATTTTCTCCTTCTTTACGCATATCGGAGCCGACCCAGGTCGTATACAGCGACTCATCCACAGATGCTTTTCTATCCACCAGGATCACGGGAATCCCCGCGTCTTTGGCCTCCTGCAAAACGGTATCCCAGCCCTCTTCAGTCACGGGTGAGAATATGATATAGTCTACGCGCTGAGAAATAAATCCCCGGATTGCCTTGATCTGATTATCCTGTTTCTGTCTGGCATTATTAAATTCCAGAAAAAAACCGTTCTCTCTTGTCAGCGTCCCCTGTATGGATTCCGAATTGGCTGTCCGCCACACCGACTCGCTGCCAAGCTGCGAAAAGCCTACCACGATTAAATCTTCATCCGCCTCTGCCAGAATGTCTTCCTCTTTTTGTGGTTCCACATTCTGAAAGGAACCGCATCCTGCCAGCGATATACTGACCAGCAGACCCGCGCAGCAGGCCGCCTGCACCCCTGCCTTCCGCAGTCTATTCCATTTCTTCATGTGCGCCTCCTTTCAAGTCCTGCTCCATGATCTGCGCAGGGATCACCACCTGCACGGTTGTGCCTTCTCCTTTCGCCGAAGTGATCGTCATACCGTATGCTGCGCCGAAGTTCATGCGGATACGCTCATTTACATTGGCAAGACCGAATCCCGTTTCCGTTTCCTTACAGGGTCTTACGATCTCTTTTTGCAAACGCTCCAACTCTTCCGGTTCCATCCCCACACCGTTATCTTTTACTGTCAGGCGGATTTCCGCCCCATCCTCTTTGCGCGTCATTTCTCCGCTTATCGTGATCTTCCCTTTTGCCCTTTTATACTTGATGCCGTGATAGAGTGCATTCTCTACAAGCGGCTGTAAAGTCAGCTTTAAAATTCTGTAGGGATATAATTCCGGCGCAATGGCAACCTCATAATCCAGAATATCATGATAACGTACCTGTTGGATCTCCAGATAACTGCGGATATGCAGTTCTTCCTCCCGTATCGTGATAAACTCCTTGCCATGGCTCAATACCAGACGGAAGAAGTCGGAAAGCGACACTACCATATCGACCGCCTGCGCGCTCATATTGCCCTCGATCAGCCAGATGATCGTATCCAGCGTATTATACAGGAAATGCGGATTGATCTGTTCCTGCAACAGACGCAGTTCCGCATAACGCATCTTCCGCTCATCCTCCTTGATCTGGCTCACCATAATCTCCAGATGCTGCGACATCTCGTTGATACTGTCAGCAAGCTGGGAAACCTCATCCTGTGTCTCCACCCCTGCACGGGTAGAAAAATCTCCTTCGGAAATCTGTCTCGTCACCCCGCATAGTTCCCTGATCGGCCGTGTGATACCATTGGAAATAAAAGAAGATACAAAGAGGACGCCGACGATAATACAGACTAACAATACCGTCCATAAAACGATAAATTTTTCAACCTGTGTGTTCAACTGTACTTTCAGATTTTCGATGCTCTGCGTCTGATAATAGATATAATACTGGATATCATCCTGAATCAGTTCCGTTAAGATATAAATGTTATTATCCAGCATTTCAATATTTTCGTCATAGTGACCGCCTTCCTGCAGATTGAACTTAATGTCATCAACACGGTCTTCCAGCGTATCAATATTACGCAGAAGCCTTTGCAGCCATGATTTGCTTTCCTTATCTGTCGTGATGCGCATCAGGACGCCGAAATCCTCCCGCAGGCCGTCTATTACTTTATAGGGATCTTCCAGAGCCGCATCCCCGCTGATATTCTCAAACGTCACAGCGCTTACGACTAATTTATACAGACTTTCGTCCATTTCCTCCTTGAAGTTCAGGTTATAACTGTTGGCAATGGTCATATTGCTGACGATCTCATCATAAGCGCTGCTGTAATTTCGGAGCGAAACGATCAGATAAAAAGTAACCGCCACAAATGGCAGTATGCTCACCAGGTTCAACATCATCAGTTTATTTTTTAACGGATACTTATTCATGTCCTGTCCCTTCCTGCCCTGTCCTGCTTTTTTTTGCATAATCCTTTAATATTGCTTGCGCTTTGGGTCAAGTCAGTGTAAGATTAAATCGTATATGCCATATATCATATGATAAAATATCTGCGGAAGAAAGGTATGACCAAGCCGATGAAAAACCCCTGGCTGCACAAAGCGGCACAATATATTTTAAAAGATACCGGAGAAGCAAACGAATCGCCGAAGTTAATCGTTGTCATCAGAATACTGCTTCTGTCCATACTTTCTTATATTATTGTAAATAGTATAATCTATATCAGTATTTTAAACAATATCGGAATTGCCATCTTACTGGTCTCTCTTATCATGTTTGCGCTTATTTTCATTATGACCTATCACCGCCGGACTGTGGTCGTCACCTATACGCTCAATCTGTCCATGGCGGCCTGGATCATCATCAATATCCTTTATCTGGGCTGGGATACGGGTGTGCAGCATTTTATCCTTGTGCTCCTTGTACTGGCTTTTTTCTCGACATACTCCCACTACGGTCATAAGGCGTTCTTTGCCATCGTGCTTTGTGCTTTCCGTATCTTTTTGTTCTTTTTATGCCGCAGCAGAGAGCCTATTGTCCAGCTTACCGGCTCTATGACGAATCTTTTACAGATTATCAATACTATCACGATCTTCTGGTGTCTTTCCATGATTGCCTATGTTTTCAGCAAAGATTCGCAAACGTTGGAGGGCAAATTGATCGACTATAACAACCAGCTGGAAGACCAGGCCAATACAGATGCCCTAACAGGGCTGTCCAACCGCAGAAAAGCCAGACAATATCTGGATGAACTGATCACTCCTGCCAACAAGTCATTTACGAGTATCTGCATCTGCGATATTGATTTTTTTAAAAAAGTAAATGACAATTACGGACATGATATAGGCGATATTGTTTTGCAGAATATTTCCGACGTCATGGTAACGACACTGGACAGTCATATCCTTGTCGCCAGATGGGGCGGCGAAGAATTTCTGATAGTCTTCCCGGACTGCAACGGCGACGAAGCCTTTGCGCACTTAGAACAGCTCAGGAATAACATCAAGGCCCTGAAATTCAATGCCGGCGACAAGACTTTTTCCATTACCATGACTTTCGGTCTTGCCGAATATGATTTCCGGTCTGATATTGATACTATTATCAAAGAGGCGGATGAAAAATTATATATGGGTAAAGAAAACGGCAGAGACCAGATCGTCTACTGATTTTCAACGAATGCGCCGCTTTGTCCCGGCATATATTTAGATAAGAGCATACAAAGCAGGTCTTTTTCTTGAAAAAAAAACTTTCTTTTAAACAATGGGCGGGAGCAGTCCTGATATTGCTCCTTTTTATTTTATTGACACTCTTTCTTTATAATTATTTTCATGAAGATTCCCGATTTGAAAAATTTGCCAGAGAGTTTTTTGTGGACGAATTGTCTGCTAATCCGCTCAATCTGCATTACACACTGACTGATCCAGCCGCATATGGCATCGACGAAAGTTCCCTGACGCTCCCCGCCTACCACGCAGGCCAGGCTCTGGAGGACTGGGACGGGATACAGGAAACGCTTTCTTTGCTGAAAAAATTCCATCCCGAAAAAATGTCGTCCGCCAATCAATATACATACATCCTGTTCTCCACTTATCTGGAAAACCGCAAAGCCTGCGCCGCCTATCCTTATTATGAAGAACCGCTTTCTCCCGTTTCCGGTATACAATCCGAACTTCCCATACTGTTGGCGGATTACCGGATCGCTTCTACGGACGATATCGAAAATTATCTTTCCATACTCACGCAGATCCCGGCTTATCTCGATGGCATCATGCTCTACGAGCGGGAAAAAATGGATTACGACCTTTTCCTGTCCGACACTTCTATTGATAAAGTGATCGAGCAATGTTCGCTTCTGATGAACAGACAGGAACTGGAAAGCGATACGCATTTTCTGGAAATTACTTTTGCCGAACGTCTGGAAAAACTGGTAGAGCAGGGTATTATGGATGCAGGTGAAGCGCTGAAGCGTCAGGGGGAAAACAAACGGCTGCTTTTAACACTCGTTGCACCTGCTTATGAGAAACTTGCCGATGAACTGACTCTGTTAAAAGGAAACGGTCATAATGAACAGGGACTCTTTTACACTACAGGCGGACAGGAATACTATCAGGCCTGGCTGCGGCTGTCAACCGGCTCCTATCGCAGCGTTCCGGAAATTAAAGCCATGCTCGCCAAAGACTTTGAGAAAAACTATTCCTCTCTGATCGCCCTGTTACGTGCCCATCCTGCACTGACAGATACTCTCTCCACAGAAGATACCACATTTCCTTCTCTTACACCCGAAAACATGCTCTCCGTATTACAGACCATGATCGCCAAAGATTATCCGGCTATTCCAACGAGCACAGAGCAGTTTCCGCATTGCAGTATAAAATATATCAATGAAGCGCTGGCCCCTTATTCGGCGCCTGCCTTCTTTTTAACGCCGCCCATCGACGATATGCGTGAGAATACTATCTATATCAATGGTCTGGACGCGGCCGAAGGACTTTCTCTTTTTACGACGCTGGCGCATGAAGGATATCCGGGCCATCTGTATCAGACCGTCTACAGCGGGTATCATATGCGCTCTGAAGGCGCACCGGCCTTACGCCAGATCCTTAATTACGGCGGTTACATAGAAGGCTGGGCCATGTATGTGGAACTTAATTCCTACGACTATGCCATCCGCCTGACCAAAGATGCGCATCCGGAAACGGAGTCTCTGTATCTGGCTTCTAAACTGAACAGACAGATACAATTATGTCTGTATTCCCTTCTGGACATCATCATCCATTACGAAGGCGCTTCTTTTGAAAGAGTTTATCAGATTCTCTCAGCACTGGGATTTACTCATGAAGAAAGCGCACGCGCCATTTATGAATATATTGTTGCAGAACCGTGTAATTACCTGAAATATTATCTGGGATATCTGGAGATTGAAGCATTAAAAGACCAGGCTAAGACCGCCTGGGGAGATAACTTTTCTCTATACCGTTTTCACACTTTCCTGTTAAATAACGGGCCGGCCGATTACAGGACGCTGGGCAGGCTTCTTAACGCTGCCCTTTTGACAGGAAAAAGTCGTTAAGACGCTCTAACGCCTTGGTGAGCACAGCTTTCTCTTCTTCCGAAAGCTGTGCAACGACAGCGTCGATCATTTCTTCATGAAACTGTTGATGATGCAAAAAAGCCCTTTCTCCTTTTTTCGTCAAAGAGACAAGCACGACCCGCCTGTCTTCCTCGCTCCGGACCCTCCCCACATAATTCTTTTTTACAAGACTGTTGATGGAAATCGTAAGCGTTCCCGTCGTCACATGCAGTTCTTTGGCGACGGTCGTCATATTTTTCTGTCCTTCCATACCAATTGCTTCTATGACGCGTATATCGTTCGTCGTCATATCCTTATATTCTTCTGTCCGGATCGCCTGCTGCTCAATATCTTCAATATTACGGAACAACTTGACAAGCACGGCGTTCAGTGCACCATTGATATCCATATCTGCCGCTCCATTTCTCTTATTCCATGGACTTCAGAGATTCTGCCATATTGATCTTATCCAGTTTAAAAAACATAATGCCATCTACAAATAATGCAAATACAAAAGTCCCGATAAAACTCAGCACATAACTAAGCGGCGTGGTCGTTGTCTTAAATGAAACCATATCAATATTGATATTATACATGATAAACCAGTGCAGCCACTTACCGAGAAACAGTCCCACCAGCG
The DNA here is from genome assembly GCA_023663085.1 of Ruminococcus sp. Lineage (GTDB taxonomy): Bacteria > Bacillota > Clostridia > Lachnospirales > Lachnospiraceae > UBA3282. The sequence continues at coordinate 40,886 of JAMPIB010000017.1, forward strand.
CTCCCAATCCCGTCAGTACCATATTTTCCCGGAAAACATAATCCGCTGTTTCTTTCGCATAAAAACCAAGTACTTTAATGGTCGCTATCTCACGCAGCCGTTCCGTAATATTGATATTCGTCAGATTATATAAGACGATAAAAGCCAGACTTCCCGCACAGATAATAATAAGCGCCACGATATAATTCATACTTTCCATCATATTGGATATTCTCACACGCATATCCTGGATGACTGTAACGGACAGTACATCATTCCTGTCGGCAGTAGCAGCCGCAGCCTCATGGACGTCCACGCCATCTTTTACAATGGCATAAGCGCTCTTATATTCGGGCGCGACATTAAGCTGATTTCGGTAAGTCTCCTTGTTTATATAAATATAATTATACACAAAGTTCTCGCAGATTCCTGAAATTTTCACCGTAAGGGTATTCATGTCGTTATCTCTTACCGTCACAGTATCGCCAGTCTTGATCCCCATATTCTCCGCCGCCTTAGCGCTTAGAACGGCCTCGCCCTCCGCCGGATAAGGGATGGTTTCTCCGTCTTTGGTATGCAGGTTCACAAACGTTGTAAATGTTTCCACATCTTCCGGTATTTCCAGATAGAGTGATTTCGTTTTGCCGCCAAAATCCAGATCGACAGTCTCCTCATACCGACAGGCTATTCTTTCTATATCCGGTATCTCTTCCTGCAAAGTCTCCATATCTTCTTTTTGCATACTATCCGAAAAAGTAACTCCGATATCAAATATCTGGATCTCATCGTACTGTATCTCCGCTATGTTCATCACAGAACTTCTGATACCGAAAGCTGCCACTAACAGCGCCGTACAGCCGCTGATACCGAGTATCATCATGAAAAAACGCTTTTTATATCTTATGATATTGCGCACGGAAACCTTATGTAAAAACTTCATCCTGCGCCAGATGAAAGTAATATTTTCCAAAAAAATACGCTTGCCGCTCTTAGGCGCTTTTGGGCGGATCAGATTCGCAGGCACACTGTAGAGTTCATAGCGGCAGGAAAAATAAGCCGTTCCCATGGAACACAACAGCGCCGCCGCCAGAGAAAAGAACGCCAGCCAGCCGTCAAATAAAAAGTGTATCCCGTCCATATTATACATGATAGCATATCCCGCCCATATTGTCTTGGGGAATAACCAGATCCCCAGCGCATATCCGGCTATGGCGCCGACCGCCGCCGCAGAACCCGCATAGAATAAATATTTTCCCATAATAGCACCGTTTCCGTATCCGAGCGCCTTCAACACGCCGATCTGCGTGCGCTGCTCTTCTATCATGCGGTTCATGGTCGTCATGCAGACAAGTGCAGCCACCAGAAAGAAAAAGACCGGAAACAGACTGGCGATCGCCTCCACAACGTCAGAATCGCTGTCAAAGCAGGCATAACCAATGTTGGCATTCCTTGTCAGCACATACTCATCCGGCTCTTCAATCTCCTCCAGTTCTTCCTGCGCATCGTCAATCTTGCGCTGCGCGTCCGCAACTTCTTCCTCAAACTCTGCTTTGGCATCCTCATATTCTGTCTTAGCTTCTTCGATATCTATTCTGGCGTCCGCAATCTCTGCTTTCACGTCTTCCAGTTCCGTTCTGGCCTCTTCCAGTTCTGTTCTGGCACTCGCCAACTCCTGTTCGCCGCTTGAAAGTTCCGCCTCCTGCGAGGCAATCTGTGTCCTCGCCGCCTCAATCTGCGCTTTACCCTGCTGTATCTGCAATAACGCACCCTGATACTGCTCAGCGGGCATCATAACCTGCATAGCCATAAGCTGCGTCTCCTGCGCCGTCAGTTCCGCCTCCTGCGCATCTAATGAATCTTTAGCCTGCTGTATCTGCGCCCTGCCGTCAGCTATCTCTTTTTCATGATCGGCGATCTCTGTTTCTCCATCGATGATCTCCTGTTCGCCATCGGCTATCTCTTTCTCACCGTCGGCAATTTCCTGCTCACCATCGGTAATCTTCTGCCAGGCATCATCCAGTTCTTCTTCCGCTTCTTTCGTTTTATCATCCAATTCCGTCTGCGCGTCGTCGATCTTTTCCTGTGCCTCTGTGACCAGCCTTGTATACCTTGCCGCTACGACCGCTTCAGTCTCATCCTCCAGACCATCTTCCAGACTCTCTATGTAATCGTCATATTCATCCGTATAAATATCATACTGCTGTTCTACCGTCAGATAAATCTCCGTCAGATAATCGCAGTCAAAAGCCTCCCTGGGCACACAGAAAAAACCCGTTACTTTGCCATCGCCGATAGATGTCGTTCCCCGTTCAAAATTAATATAACAGGGTGACTGCACGATACCGACGATCGTAAATGTCTTCTCTTTCAACATATCCAACGTATCTTCATTATTATTATCCGTCACCGTTATCCGGGAGCCTATGATATCATCTGCAAATAAAGACGCATCCAGCACACATTCATCAGCCGCTTCGGGCATCCTGCCCTGCGTCAATACAAGCTGATTAATTTTCTCCGGCATGGCCTGTATCTTATATACGGATTCGTTTCCATCCTCTATCGCACACAGCGCATCTATGGAGATACTGCCTTCCGCCTCTGAGATTTCTTTCAGTTCACTGAATTTCTGTACATCCTCTTCCTCGAATCCGATCGTAGAAAGCAGTCTGAAATCATAGAAATTCTGTTCGGCCAGATAGGTATTTCCCGTGGCGATCATCGCAGGCTTTGTTATCTTAAGCCCCGCAAAAAGAGCGACGCCAAGCATAACGATCGCCATGATCGCCACGAACCGTCCAAGACTTTCCTTTATTTCCCTGATCGTTGTTTTTATCATTCCGCTGCTCATTTATCCGACTCCCTGTATCCAGATCTCGTAATCAAATCCCCCATCCGGCTTCTACCACTCGATTTCTTCCACCGGTATGATATGCTCATTCATTTCCATCTTCTGTACCGTTCCGCTCTTTACAGTAATAATTCTATCGGCCATAGCCGTCAACGCCTGATTATGTGTGATGACCACAACTGTCATCTTTGTTTTCCTGCATGTATCCTGCAATAATTTTAAGACCGCTTTGCCCGTATTATAATCGAGCGCTCCTGTCGGCTCGTCGCATAACATCAGTTTCGGGTTCTTGGCCAGCGCCCTCGCGATCGCCACTCTCTGCTGCTCCCCGCCGGATAACTGCGCCGGGAAATTCGCCGCTCTGTCTTTTAACCCTACCATCTCTAAAACGGTCATCGCATCCAGCGGATCCTTACAGATCTGCGCCGCCAGTTCCACATTTTCCAAAGCTGTCAGATTCTGCACCAGATTATAAAACTGAAAAACAAAACCGATATCATATCTCCTGTAAGAAGTCAGTTTCTTTTTGTTATACACAGAAATTTCTTCCCCGTCTAATAAAACCTGTCCGGAAGAAAGCGAATCCATCCCGCCTAAAATATTTAAAATTGTCGTCTTGCCCGCGCCAGAGGCGCCGACTACCACACAAAACTCCCCTTTTTCAATCGTAAAATTTACATCTTTCAATGCCTCGATATCCACTTCACCCATATGGTATGTTTTGCTGACACCTTTAAATTCTACAAATGAACTCATGTTTCTTCTCCTCCCGCGCCGTGTTACGGCTTGTCCGATGTAATAAACGCAGGCTGCTGAGCCTGTGCTTATTTTACCATATATAATTTGGTTCTAAAATAGTTTGCATGTAAAAAAATTATAAAATTGTAACAGTCCGGATTTCCGCCGGGCGACATGTGTTGTCCGTAAATGGAAACCTGCGGACGGGAATTTTCTACATCATTCCTGCTAAAACAATACTGGCAATTACACCGCTTAACGTTGCGAGAATGGCGCCGCTTAACGTATAACGTGTCTTGGTGACTCTGGCGGCCATGTAGTATACGGACATCGTATAAAAAACGGTCTCCGTGCAGCTCATCAAAATAGAAGTCGTCATGCCGATCAGGGAATCCGGCCCGTGATTTTTGAAAATATCCAGAACGAGGCCCGTCGCTGCAGATGAAGAAAACATTTTTACCAGAATAAGGGGTATCAGTTCCGAAGAAAAACCTAAGCGCTGCGTCACGCCCGCAAAAAGACCTCCCAGAAAATCCAGAAAACCGGACGCGCGCAGAACGCCTACCGCCACCATTAATCCGACTAACGTCGGCATGATCTGTATCACCGTATGAAAACCGTCTTTGGCTCCTTTTATGAAATCCTCATAAACGTTAATTTTAACGCTGATTCCGTATGCTACTATGTAAAATATGATGACCGGGATGATAATACTGGAAAAATGAGCGAAAACCTGTGCCATAGAAATGCCCGCATAAATTCTTTTCTTTAAATTTATGCAGGCAGATTTGACATTATGAGTTTCTTTCCAGTTCGAGCAGCCCTAACTTCAAGGCTCCCATGATGCCCTGTTTATCGTCCAGGCTCTGTACAACGATATAGGAATCCAGATCTTTTAGTTCTTTTGTTTGCAGATAGCCGTTTAATAACTTCGCAAATTTCTTCCGTATCATCGGCAGAAGCTGCGTCTGGTGCATCACGCCGCCGCCTAAGATGATACGCTGTGGAGACAACATGCAGGTGTAATCAACAAGCGCCTGTGCAATATACTCAGCCTCCATCTCCCAGACTTCGGGAACATCCGCCAGTTCTACGGCCTTCTTCCCAAAACGTCCTTCAATAGCCGGCCCGGCCGCCAGTCCTTCAAAACAATTCTCATGGAAGGGGCAAAAGCCTTTATACGCATCCTGCGGTAATCTCTGTAACAGGATATGCCCGCCCTCCGGATGCAGCATTCCGTGTAAAAGCTGTCCATCCGCTATCACGCCGACGCCGATACCCGTTCCGATCGTAACATAGATACAACTGTTTAGCCCTCTGCCGATTCCCCATGTATACTCACCCAAAACAGAACCATTCACATCCGTATCAAATCCTACCGGCACACCAAGTTCTCGCTTAAATGTGCCCGCGATATCATAATATTGCCAGGCTCGCTTCGGCGTCGTCGTAATACATCCATACGTGTCCGAATCACGGTTTAAGTCGATCGGGCCAAAACAACCGATACCCAGCGCCTCGATCTTTTTCCCTCGGAAAAAGGCAAGTAATTTGGGCATGGTAATCTCCGGTGTCTGCGTGGGAATAGAAATCTGTTCTGTTATGGTTCCGTTTTCATTGCCGATGGCACATACCATTTTGGTGCCGCCGGCTTCTAATGCTCCGAGTAACATGGTGAAGGGTCTCCTTGTGGGATTATGCTAATAAATCATTCAAATATTTCTTTACATGGGCCGGCGTCTCTTTTGAAATATCATATTTCTCCGCAATCCGCGTATAATACGCTTCTATCACATTTTTATTTATTACCTCTCCGCAGCTTGCGTCTTTTTCATATCCTTCTCTCGCCGATTGATAAGGTTCTTCCAAATGACAGATCATTTCTAATGATTTAGCGGTATAAATATCAAAATAATACTCTTTTACAAATTGCAAAACTGTCGTTTCCGCCTCTGTAAATTCTTCGTTCCTTTTGACTTTGGGCAAAGGCTTATATTTAAATTTTTTGAAATTATTATATACATTACGATATACAGCCCCATGAACCCATGCTTCACAATCATCATCAAATAACCACGCATGATTCCATATTTTATTCCAACATTGTGAAAAATACAACAGTTTTTGTAAAGCCAGATGGGTAACCGGATTTTCATCCGTGGACTGCCCTAAAAACCAGTTGACGACTTTATAAACCTTACCTGATCGCTTTTCTATCTCGCCTATATTTCTATTGATATTATCCTGCAATTTATTGACTAAGTTTTCACTTTCAAATTCCTCACCGGCTTTTTCTATTTTTTCATCCAAAAGCTGCTGAAAAACATATGGATCATTCAGAGCTTTTATTTTCTCACTGTTGGCCGCATTCGGCGTATATCCTCCACTGATATAACGTGTTAAGGTGATTTCACCCCAGCCTAACAATCTGCTTAAAAATTTCTGGCTCACATTATATCGGGACAATATTGAAATAATTTCTTCTTTCTTAATAATCCCTTTACATTCTCGTATTTTCCCGTTTGCTCTTTCGGCGATTTCTTCCTCGATCTCTTCAACTTCTATAGGGTTTCCGCATTTTTTACAAAACGGCACCTTTACTTCCAATGTAAAACTATATCCGTCTCCTTCATATTTTCTTGTAGTTTGGCGGAACTCATATTCATTCGTAAATCCACATTCCAGACATAGTAAATTATCCATTTGATAAGCTCCTTTCTTTCAGAAACTTTTTATCAGTATTATATATAATGAAGTATACTATCCGGCAATCTCTTAATTGCCGGAATAGCACTTCCAGAGTTCAAATTTAATGAGATATAAGTATAAATATCAGAAACAGTTATCAGGGCCGATATGGAAATTCTAATTTATCTTTCGGATTTCCAGGGCGTTCGGGGTGAAACGACATAATCAATAAGTATTCCTCTTCTATTTGTTTGATCTTTAATTTAATATAAAAATCTTCATTCTGGTCAATCAAATTCTTCGTAATACCAAATATCCATACATATTCTCCGGAAAAATCAGGGTTTTTATCCATATTTCCTCACCCGCCTTTCTTATATCTTTGCATAATTATTAACCATACCTTTCTTTATAATATTACTTTTCGCGCAAATCGGTATCATTGATACCAATACTATATCACAAGCCATAAATCCCGTCAAGTTATTTTGATATCATTTTTCATCGAAATTACGGTTTGCTTTTCCCATTCTACACGGTATAATAAATACATCGGGATCAACGCACCCGAAATATGATATTTAAGGAAACGCTTATGTCGATTGAATTCACTTATCAGTCCGCTATTGAATATGAAAATATCGTCTATGGAAATATGACACCTGCCATGGCTGCGGACTATCTGCGAAACGGACGGATCATCATGCGGAATTTTGCAGATACATTGCGCGACATGTATCCGGCTCCCGATCTGGTTTCACGTCTGACAGATTTTTTCCTGAACATTACGCCAGATGCCGCTCCGCCTTCGATCTCCAAAAAAATCCGCAACTGGCTTTCCGACAAAAACCGTCCTAATAGCAGAAACGACATTTTTTGCATCGCGTTTGCGCTCCGGCTCAGTGAACAGCAGTTAAATTACCTTCTCTGTCTCTGCACAGATTACCGCATCCAGTATCGGGACAGCTACGAACTCATTCTCGCATGGTTTTTACGCAACGGATACGACTATCAGGATGCTCTGCAATTTTATTTTTCTCTGCCGCCCGTTGGTGAACTGAATCTGGCCAGAACCAAGAAAACATCCCATCTCACACAGGAAATGCGGGCTGAATTTCAAGTCATCTGCACTTTAGAGGATCTGAAAAAATACTATCTAAAAAATCAGCATCATTTTGGCTGTATGCATCTGCGCGCCTATTACTATTTTGATAAGTTTTTAAATCAGCTTATCTGTCCCATACCCTGCTGGGAAAATAACACCGAAGCAAATTATTCTTTGGAAACCGTCATGCAGACCTATCTTTCTCTGAATGTTCCTTCCGGCAGAAAGCGTACAGATTATAATATCGTGCAAAAACTTTTAAAGCAGAACTGGCCGAGTGCAACCTCTATCAAAAATATCCGCAATCATAAGGAAGACGTTCCCCGCAAATTGCTGTTGCTGCTTTATGTCGTTACGGAAAATGAATCTTCCGATCCTGATTTTTACAGAGAACTGGATGAAGATTATATACCATTGGAAGACCGGGTAGAATACCATTGGTGGACATTGAACGCTATTCTGGACGACTGCGGGATGGCCCCTCTTGACCCCCGTAATGCCGCTGACTGGCTGATCCTTTATGCGATTTCCTGTAATGCGGAAGAATCCATGAGCGAACGTCTAGAACAGGTTATGGCCTATGTATTCGACACATAGGCCATAACCGACTACTTTCGCTTATTTCATTACAGCATTCTTATCAGCGTGGAATTGCCACATTACCTTCCACATAAGTATCCTCCCATTTCCAGTCAGTTTCATCCCGTCGATAATAATCTTCGTGATAATACACTTCTTGCTGATTATTGATCGGCTCCGACAACTCCATATGAATCGCAAATTCCATGACACCATAATTTTCCAGTTCACCATGAACCATAAACAAATTTTCATCCCAGCCGGATACCGCAATAAGTCCTTCATTATGCACCGCTGTTCCGCTAAGCAGCGATAAATTAGACACATCACTGTAAAACTCACCATCCGGCGCAATGGTTACAGCACAGTTTCGCAGATTCATATTTCCAGTCATATTATAGAATACTCCGGATTCAATCTGTAAACTGCAATCCGTTAAATCCATATCTGAGATCATATAGAAAAAGGATTCTCTGCCTTCCCCGGCAAGCCTGATGCTGCTGTTATTTATATTCACTGTGTCAAAGTATTGCGGAGGCATGGCAAATACGCTTTGATTTTGCAGAATGATCTCACTCTTACTAACTTCCAGAGACGACACATTTTCAAGTGCCAATCCTGCTTTGTTCTTCAAAAAGAAAGAAGCCTCACTCAATTCTATACTGACAGGCCAGCCCCATAAAATGGAATTGTCCAGTGTCAGACTTCCATTCTCTTCTATGATCAAAGCCGAACCCTCCATACAAAGCTGCGCATCTTCCTGCAAAGTGATCGTACTGCCGCGCAAAGAAGCCTGCTCTCTCAGTATAATGATATTTCCATAATCCAGGATCGCCGCGCCATCCGCCATAGTCAGGGAACAGCCGCTATCTATGACAAGCGGTTTTCTTATTGTTATATCCGTATGCGCCGTTATATCTGCTTTGATATGTACTGCCTCCATTGCATTATCTTCCAGCGCATGCAGCAATTCTTCCTCACTCGTTACTTCCGCCAAGGCCACCGTTTCTTCCGCATCATAATAGAAGGTATGATGTACCTTGATATCCGCTCCTCCAGTATCATAATCGCCTCCGCCATAATAAATACCAACATGGTTTTCATCTATTCCTGCACCGTTCTCTATTTGAAAGAATCCGTCATTCATAAGCAGCGTATTATCAAATCTGCCTTGATAACCGACCACCATTTCTCCAGAGTTAAGGATCCAACTGCCATTACGCATATGCGCAGCTTTTTCTACCTTCACCCGGCCGCCGGACTTATTCCAAAATATGCTGCCGTTTAGTATCTCAAACCAGGATTCCTTCTCCCTGCTGCCTTCCATTACTGTCATATTTCCCCAATTAGCCATGTGTCCGCCAACCAGATAAAACTCATAACAATTTACATCCCCCATATTAATAAACAAAGAATCTTTCCAGAAGCGGCTTGCATCATCAACTGTCATCGTTCCGAAATTGACCACCGCACTTGCATCTTCCACCCACAAAGAAGCGCTCCGCATATTTTCTTCCACACACATTTCCAGTGAGCCATTGTTAATAACCGTTCCCCCGTCCGCTACACATAGATTTCCTTCAAGTTTACCGTTATTGATCAGGGCAGATCCTGTTTCCAGCATAAAATTATACCAGTTTCCTTCCGCAGCCTGCATCGTACTGACTGTCACACCTTCCGAAATGCGTACCGGTACGCCCAAAACCACATCCTCTTCCAGCGTGATATCCGCGTCGATACTGATCGGGCCGCCCGCTTCAACAGCCTGCTGCAAAGAAGCAAAATCCGTAGCGGAATATACGTTACTTTTCTCAAAAACCGTTTCGGAAAAAACAAATCTGTGCTCCGCATCCGGTTCTTCACCGCCATTGTCTCCCACAGTAACAAAATTTGCTTCATCATCCAGCCATATAAACGCATTACTTGACCAGCATATCCCGCCATCCATAACGCACAGACGGAGAACGTCTCCGCACAGTTTCAAGTATCCTGAGTGATCAAAACTCAGCCTGCCCTCAACCTGCAAATATCCGCCCTCATCAATGACTATACTGTCCGCATACCAGAATGTGCCCGTCGATAACAATACCGGTTTCGTCACAACAGTCCTTCTTATATCTATATTTTCACACTCCATAATAACAGACTCTACGGAATCATCTTCCATAAGGGCTTGAAATTCCTGGTCATCGCCGCTTGTAAACATAACGGCATTGTCAAAAATATGCTCGTCTATGTCTACTGATATCGAGCCGCCTTCCGCCGCCTGATCCCCGGCATTTCTATACCCGTTTTCATCTTCTCCCGACGAAGTATTTTGATTGGCGACATTTACCCTTCCTTTTTCTGCGGAATGACTGATCCACACAATACAGATCACAATAAGACAGATCGCCGCAACACCCGCCCCCAAAAAAATTTTTACTTTTTTATCCGGATTGCCCGTCAGGTGCTGCGTACCGCTCTGCTCCGTATCCGCGGCAGCCTCCGGTGTTATGGCTGCCGGTTCGTCATCTTCCACAGGCTCCGGCGTTACGACGGCCGCCTCGTCATCTTCCACAGTCTCTGGCACAGCAGCTGACAACTCGTCACCCTCAACAGTTCCCGGCTCTGCTGCCGCCGACTCGTCATCTTCCACAATCCCCGGCTCTGCCGCCGTCGGCTCGTCGCCTTCTACAGTCCTCGGCGCGGCGGCTGACAATTCATCGCCCTCGACAGTTCTCGGTGCTACGACGGCCTCTTCCTCCGCCGTCGTTGTCTCACCATCCGCCACTGTCGTTTCTTCCTCTGTTTGTGTATACAAGGCGCTCCACATCTCTTCCGCACTGGCAAAACGACGGCTCGGCTGAAGCTTCATTCCTTTTAACAAAGCCGTCTCCTGTTTTTCAGTAATGTCGATACCGAGTTTACTGGGTAAAAGCAGTTCATCCTCTGTGATGCGGTCTAAAGCCTGCGGCGGGACTTTTCCTGTCAGACAATAATAAATGGTTGCACTGAGTGCATAAATATCCGTCCAGGGCCCCTGCCCCTTTTGCTGGTACTGTTCAATCGGCGCATATCCATGCTTTAAGGCAATTGTCATGGTTTCCGTGCCTTTAGAAGCCTCTCTTGCGCAGCCAAAATCCAACAGACGGACTTTTCCGTTTTCCAGCATCAGATTATCCGGCGAAATATCCCTGTGGATCAGGCCATTTTCGTGCATCATGGAAAGTGCATGAAAGAGCGGCTCAACCATGGAAAATAACTCTCCGGCAGGAATCTTTCCTCCCTTTTTCTCCACCAGTTCCCGGAAAGTAATGCCTTCTATATATTCCATTACGATATAAGCCGTATTATTAATTTCAAAAAAGTCACGGACACTGACAATTACCTGCTGTTTATCCATCCGCGCCATAACCTGCGCCTCGCCCAGAAATTTCTGCTTTCCCCGTTCAAAACTCTTTGCGGATGGTCCTATAAAATTAGTGACTTCCAGTGATGCAGAAGCGTTTCTTGTTGCACGGTCAACCGGATAATATTCTTTGATTGCAACCTTTAATTCCAGCCGCAGATCACATCCGATATAAGTAATCCCAAATCCGCCTTCGCCCAAAACGCGTCCGACCAGATAACGATTCATCAGTACCGTTCCCGGAGGCAGATGATGCGGAGAAGGAATATAAGTGCCCGAAGTCAGTCCGCACACAGAACAGCTTTCCCCTTCCGGCACCGGCGTCATGCAATAGGGACAATAATTCTTACTCATGAGCCTCACTCCATTTCTTCGTTATATATAATATAAAACACTTTTCCTGTAACCACAATATTCCTTTTTCTGTCAAAGTATACACAACAGGATAATGATCGCGGCTATGGCTGCTCCCACGACGGCTATAGCGATTGACAGGATATTTTTTCCATGATTATCCGAAGCTGCACTCCCATCTATGGGATAGCTGTCATTTATAATTTCATTCTGATACGCTGTATTTTGCGAATCAATGTTTTGACTTCCTGCATTCTGCACCTTTGCCATCTCCGCTTGTGATGCGGATGCCTTCTCCAGACGTGCCGCCAGCGTCTCCATATTCTGAGGCCGGACGGAAGGCTGTAAAGATAATCCCCACATCAGTATCTGTTCCTGTTCCGGCGAAAGAGAAACGCCCAGGGCTGAAGGCGGAATCAAAGAATCCGGCTGGTTATCAAAAGTCGTTGTCAGACGCTCCGGCGAAGCCGGCGGAATCTTTCCGGTAATACAATAATATATCGTAGCGCAGAGTGCATATAAGTCCGTATAGGGCCCCTGTCCTCTCGTCTGGTACTGTTCAATCGGTGCAAATCCCGGTTTTAATACGACTGTCATAGAACGTCCGTCTTCCAAAGAACGCGCGCATCCGAAATCGAGAAGTTTCAGACTGCCATCCGGCATCCACATAATATTATCCGGCGCAATATCCCGATGCAGTACGCCGGCCTTATGCAGGCTCTCCAGATCGCGCATTAACGGCAGGAACTTTGGGATCAGTGTGTCCGCCGGAATCCGCTCCTGCTTCTGCATAACATGCTGAAGCGTGGAACCATTCAGATATTCCATGACCATATAGGCAGTTCTGTTGGCCTCAAAATAATCCATCACATACACAATAGACGGAAGATTCGCTACTGCCCGCAGCATACTCGCTTCGCTTAAGAAACTCTGCATGCCGTGAGCATATATTTCTTCAAATCTCTCCTGTGGTCTTATGGAACCATCCGGCAGTCTCTGCGGCTGACAGCGGGAGGGAAAATATTCTTTTATCGCCACCAGCCGCCCCGAATTTAATTCTTTTCCGATATAAGTCAGACCGAAACCGCCCTCACCCTTAACAATACCAAACAAAAAACGATGACCGTTCCCGCCTTTTAAAACCGTCCCGACCGGCAAATGGTGGGAAGGCGTATCTACTGCAAGGCGGCTGCCGCAGTCCGGACAAACTTCCGTCTCTCTTTCCACTTCTCTCATACAGTATGGACAAAAGTGCTCATACATACTAATTGCCTCCCTTTTGCACTAAAACAAATGTTTCGGCATCAGAACCCAGGCTAAACCGTTCCCCTGGCCTGATCTGCATCGCCTGCCCGGCCGCCAGTTTCTTTCCTGTCATCAAAAATGTTCCGTGGCTTGAACCAAGATCCTTGATCCATACAGTTCCGTTATCATACCAGACCTGACAATGTTTGCCGCTGACACCCGCAGTTGCCGCCGGAAAAGCCACATTGCAGGCCTCCGCATTACGTCCGAAGGTCAGAGGCGTATTTTTTCTTATCATAAAGCGCCTCCCTTCCATACTTCCGGCAACACCCTGTAAACGATAACCGGTATCATCCGTAGAAGAAACTCCTGTTGTCGGAGACAACACTGACGAGGCCGCGGATTTCTTTTTCTTTTTTGATAAAATTATGACAACAGCCACTATGATAAGCAGTACAAGTAATCCCGCCACTATACCGATAATGATCGCCGGACTTCCTGCTGTACCGGATTCATTTTCCATTGTGTACGCAATACCGTACAAATTCAAAAGTGTGATCACTTCATCAATATTTACGGCATAGGCAGCTTCTTCGGCGTTTTCATTCATATATCCCCATGCGCTGATACCGACTGCCGATCCGTTCTCATTAACGATAGGCCCGCCGGAATTACCATGCCCGATAGAAACATCCACCTGTATATTCTGCACACCGGTTCCCGACGTCGTCGTAAGGCGGCTTATGATGCCTGATGTAAATGTCAGATCCTCCAATCCCCAGCTTGTCACGGAATCTACGACCGGATTATCGGCAACTCCGGGATATCCGATCGCATATACCGTAGAACCCACCATATTTCCCGTAGGAGAACAAAGTTTCAGAGCACGCCGCTTACTTGTAGGCGACGCGATGCGCAGCAGCGCAACATCAGCAACCTCGTTATATCCTACCACATATGCCTCAACATAATCTCTGGAGTCAAAATAAACCCGTACATAACTTTTCAGAGCATATGTAGTTCCATCCTCATCTGTATAAGAAGCAAGCTGCCCTGCACCGAAATACAGATAATCCGCAATGACATGATGATTCGTGACCAGATACTGCGGGTCTTCTCCTTCCTTGCCAATGAAAAAACCACTCCCATGCGCCACGCCTGCTTCTACTCCATCAAGCGCAACATATTCGCTGACTACCACAACACCATTTTTGGCATCCAAATGGCTTTGCGTTTCCGATGCAGTATCAGCACATCCGGTTAACGTAAATAACATGATAATACTAATACCGATTGCAGCTATTTTTCTTCTGAACGCTGTTTTTCTTTTTTTCTTATAATTCTGATCCATACTTGTCATAACCTGCCTTTCATTTTATAGTTATTAAATGGTGATCCATACTGCTGCCGCAGTATTATTATCATTATCATCCTCCGCCCGGCCCTCCAGATGACTTCTCATCCGCTCCAGCCAATCCTGCGGAGAATCTGCCGCCTGCAATTCCTGTTCCATTTCCTTCTCATAAACATATTCCCAGAAGCCATCCGTACAAAGTAAAAAAGCATGTTTTCCCGGAGATAGTTCCTCTTCCTTTGCATCCGCATTCAAATTACTTTCCTGCCCCAACGCGCGGAAAATATGACTGCGATCTTCATGAAAACGAATTTCTTCCGGTTTGATCTGCCCCATTAGTACCGCTATCTGTGACGAACTGTGATCGCATGTCTGAAAAACCAGTTTCCCATCGATAAAATGATACAATCTGGAATCTCCCGCATGCGCCCACTGTGCACGATTATTTTCTATCGACAGGATAACGACCGTTGTCTTCATTTTGCATACCGGCGTCTGTAAAGACAATATTCTGCGATGCGCCGCCTGCGCCAGATCACACAACAAAGCCGGTGTTGCGCTGCCGTTCCATCCTTCCAGGATCAGCTTCACCGCTTCTTTAGAGGCGATCTCCCCGCCTCCGTGTCCTCCCAATCCATCCGCCAGTACGACGCATATACGATCATCATCTATTTTCTTACAATCGACGCTGTCCTCATTGTATGGTCTTCCGCCGGTATCTGTGCAGCTTGCATAGCAAATCACTCCGCCTACCCCCTATCTTTTACCGCTTAATAACAACCGATGATAATCGCAGTATAATTGTCCTGATTGGTATAAGCTTTTTCCTGTATAGCCTCCTGAATCCGTTTCGCCGCCTCCTCAGGTTCCGCGTTCAGGCACCTTATAAGTTCTTCATGATCCAGCGCATTATAGATACCATCACTCATAAATAGCAGCTTATCACCCGGAATCACTCTGAGCGGTTCCGCCGGAAAATCAATATATTGTACCACTCCCATTCCCAGAAAACTGATCAGGCCGCTCCCGCGGGAATCCCCATATATATCCTGTAAAGTCGTTTCGCCGTTGACCGCGTCCAGAGCCAGCTTATTCCTGTAAATGTGTTCTCTGTTTAACTGCATTAAAAGTCCGTGACGATACAAACAGATCCTGCTGTCCCCCACCGATACAAATGCAAGCCGGCTGTCACGCAAAAGCCCCATAACAAGAGTGGAACCGCTTTTGCCGACACCACCCGCTCCCAGCAGTTCGTTTACACTCTCCACCGCTTTTTGCACCAGCATGAGTAATATCTGTTCCGGCGTACCTTTTCCCTGATAAAGAAGAAACTGATCTAAAATACTTTCTACCGCTGCCGTACTCACTTTATCGCCATCCGCAAGTCCGCCCATTCCATCCGCTACTACTGCCAGTAACCCATGCGTCTGCATCAAAGATTCATCTGATACGCCGAAGCAGTCCTGCTGACCTGAACGCTCTCCCTGCTCGTGCAGTTTGCCGATTCGGACTGTTTCTACTGCCCCGATCTCCAGTGATCCGGTCGATGCCATAGTCTGCGCCCCCTGTCCTTTTTTCAACTTCCTGCATCGCCATAACAGAAAAAGAATCCATAACAGTAATATCCCTGCCGCGATCCCGATACCTGTCAACAACGACGTTCTGACTCCTACATAACCGCTAAACTCCCCTGTATCCTGTTCTGTCTGCGCCATCCATACACTTAAATCTTTTATTATCAGATTATTTATTATCATATTAATCCCCATGCTTTCACACTAATCCTCGCCCCAGACAAATTTTTCGCCGCATAGCCCGACAAACATCAGCTTCGTAGTTCCTATTGTGATCACATCATAATTATGAATTTCCATACCGCCGCCGATAACAGGCATATCATTTACCAGCAGAACATTTTTCCCCTGTTCATGCGCAATATAAAATTTTCTCGTCTGAGGCACAAACGTAACATTGGCGTCTTTTTCCGCGGAAATCGTATTATCGCCATGAATACAAATATCCCCGGCTTCTCGTCCTATATAGTTGTATCCTGTATGGATTCGATAATCCGTCCCACGACAGGGTCCTTCTACCGCTACCAGCCAGCCGACTACCGGTACAGCAGCGCCGGTTGATGTGGAAGTATCTACAAACTGTGTCTTACTCATGGATTCCGCCGCCCTGTTCCTGACCGGCGGAGCCTCTGTCGGCCCGAAATTCCCGTAATTATTTTCTCCTCCTATGTCTGCCGTCTTACCAATCCCGCCATCTCCCGCATTATCGTCCGCCATCTCCGCAAACGGGTCTACCGTAGGGGAAAAACTCCCCGAACTGCAATAAGGACAGCTTGCATACCGATTTGCGTCATAATAATGCCCTTTAGAACAACTGATAATTTTTTGTCTGATCTCTGCCATACCGCTTTCCTCCGCTTTTTTCGTATGAATTTTTCTTATGACGCTATTTTAGCATTTTGCTTTTTTGAATCGTCCAACTGTTTTCCGCTTACTGGCTGTAAGGGGTATTAACCATAAATATATTGTAGTAGCGGAGGGATGAAGAACTGGTATCGGAAATTTTCACAAAAAAATTCAGTTTTCAAAAGATATTGCCTGATGTATAATAAAAGTGGTGAAGGAAGGTGATATTTCTGAATACAACAGAGCAGACACACCAGCAGGATTTAGAGCGTCTGAAAGCGTTCCGCTA
>JAMPIB010000018.1 GCA_023663085.1 Ruminococcus sp.
GACCTCCTGGTCCCAAACCAGGCGCTCTAGCCAAGCTGAGCCACACCCCGGCAGGTATCACGAGCATCTTTTCTCTGTTCACAACGCAAATCATATTATATAATATGGCTTTTTGTCTGTCAACCTCTTTTCTTATTTTATCCACAAATATTTCTATCGAAAAATTCTCGAAAATTTCTATAAATAATTAATCGTATAATGCGCCTCTCCTGCTCTGTCCAATTCCATGATAATATAAGAAGGTCTCCGTCCTTCCTGCCTTGGATAACTGAGACTGCCGGGGTTTATGAGCGTCAGATCATTGGCGATATCCACAACAGGTTTATGCGTATGCCCGCACATGACAATATCGACGTCCCTGTCTCTGGCTTCGTTTTTTATGTTCTCGTAATTCATGGAAACATAATAATTATGACCATGCGTAAGCCACACTTTATACCTGCCGATCATGAATTCTTTTTCTCTGGGCACTCTGGAAAGGAAATCGTTATTTCCCTGTACAACCTGGATCGGGCAGCCTGCGGCCTTTTCCAGTATATCCTCGCTGCCTTCGGCGTCTCCGCAATGCACTACCAGATCAAGCGGCCCGACTTTCTCCACAATCTGGAAAAAATTCTCGTTCCGACGATGCGTATCGCTGACAATCAGTATTTTCATATGTCCACCTGCTATATCCTTTTCTCAAGTTCCTCTCTCATTTTCCGTAACGCTCTGCCCCTGTGACTTATTGCGTTTTTCTCTTCTTCGCTTATCTGTGCGGAAGTACAGCCGTATTCGGGCAGATAAAAAATAGGATCATAGCCGAAGCCGTTTGCACCTTCTATCTGATGAGCAATCCTGCCCTCCACAATCCCCTGTGTAGTCACAAGTTCTCCATCAGGAAACACCGCCGCGATCGCACAGATGAATCTGGCTGTTCTTTTTTCTTCCTCCACGCCTTCCATGCGCTTTAGAAGCTGTGCGTTCTTGATATCATACGGCGTATCTTCTCCTAAATATCTGGCTGAATAGATTCCCGGCTCTTTATGCAGATAGTCGATTTCCAGTCCGGAATCATCCGCCAGTACGATATGGTCAGTCTTAGCCGCTACCGCTTTGGCTTTGATAATGGCATTTTCCATAAAAGTCGTTCCGTCTTCTACGATATCGGCGGTAATGCCCGCCTGTTTCATAGAGAGGATCTCTGCGTCCATGCCTTCCAGGATCTGTCTGATCTCCCGCATTTTTCCTTCGTTTCCGGTAGCAAAAATAATCGTCCGCTCCATTTTTTCATCTGCTCCTGTATACTTCTCCATCCTCAGTTCTCATACGCTGTCATAATTGCCTGATAGATACCGGTGGCGATCTTCTCGACATAGTCTTCTCTGTTTAGCAAAATAGCCTCCTGTCCGTTGCTGACATAACCGACACGGATCGTTGCCGCCGGGACAGTAGCCTGGTTGATGACCGCATCTTCCTCCGCCGATTCCACGAGCCCGTTCGCCTTGCCGCTGATAGCCGTAACGACCTCGCGTTCCAGCAGATCGGCCAGTTCTATACTGCCGAATCCGGGAATGAAGAATTTACTGTTATATACGGCCTCCGTGCCATAGATCTTGGTATCTTCGTTTTCATTGACTTCAATACGGATCAGCATATCCGCTCTGGCCGCATTAGTCAGCCCAATGCGGTTTTCCTCGGAAGGATTGCTGTCATCCATTCTTGTATAATAAACTTTGATATCCGTCTCATCCAGTTTTTTCTTGAGGGCACGCGCAATTTCGATGGTGATATTTTTCCCCTCCAGATCGCCGGAAACGGCTCCTGTCTCATCTGCACCATAAGCCGGATCAATAACGACAATCCTGTCATATACTTCCTTGGGCGGAACAAATTCAATATAGAGTTTACCATCCTCGAAAATACTATGGTATTCATAAACATCATTTAAGTGGAATTTCAGCCAGAAGGTATCTTCTCCACTCTCATAATAGCCGTCCATGACCGCGTTACGGTTTCCATAGACGCCCTGTGTCTGATAAAAATCCTCATAGGCTTTCGTTTCTGTGACCTGGCTGATGCTCACCCACAGTTCCTTGTCCATATAGTGGTTTTCCACCGCCACATTCTCCGCCTTGACTTCCGTATGCAGGGGAATGCAGAAATAGTTCATTTCCTGCCCGCTCTGCGCAAATATAATGGCATTTTCGGCATTGACTGCCGCCTCCTGCGTCTGTGCTGTTTCCTGTATGCCGGTTTCGCTGTTTTGCGCGTTGTTTTCGCTGTTTTGCGTGCTGTTTTCGCTGTTTTGCGTGCTGTTTTCGCCGCTTACTCCGCCCTGTGTGCTCTGTACCACTTCATCCTGCGCCACATCCGCGATGACAACAAGCTTGTGTGTCGAGTAATAAAAAATTGACGCAAGGGCACAAACAGTAAACAGGCACGTATAAATTGCTGTTCTTTTCATAAGTCGGTTCTGCTGCATTTTACTGATCACGCCTCTCTTCCTGCTGTCTGCTGTTACGACGGGGCGGTTTAGGCCCCATGAACTGGTAATAATATGTTTTCATCATGCCGTTATAAATTTTGCGGTTCTTATCCGCCCTGCGCCCAATGTACTTCTCAGCCTGTTCATAGCTGGTGATGATATACATAGACCACGAATCCAGCGCCGCAAAGCGCTCACCGAGTGTATGGTAAAGAGCCGGCAGGTTCTCCTTATCCTCCAGTCTCTCTCCGTAAGGCGGATTGGTGATCAGAAAACCGTATTTTTTGGCATGGCTGAGCTGATCCACACTTTTACGCTGAAAATGTATCATATCCTCCACGCCCGCCAGCGCAGCGTTTTCTCTGGCCGCCGCCACCATTTTATCATCAATATCATATCCCTGTATATCGGGCTGCACATTCTTATCCACCAGGGAATCGGCTTCATCCATAGCGTGATACCAACACTTGCGCGGTATGATATGCTGCCAGTCTTCCGCGGTAAAACTGCGGTTCATGCCGGGCGCCATATGTGCCGCTATCATGGCCGCTTCGATTGGAAAGGTACCGCTGCCGCAAAAAGGATCGACCAGTATCCTGTTCCCCTTCCACGGTGATAACATAAGTAACGCCGCCGCCAGATTTTCCGCGATCGGCGCTTTGGCCGTAAGTTTTCTATATCCTCTTTTATGTAATGATTCGCCTGTCGTATCCAGTCCCACCGTCACCTCGTCTTTCATCAGAAAAACACGGACAGGACAGGATACTCCGTCTTCCGGGAACCATTCTTTATGATATACCGATCTTAACCGCTCTACCATCGCTTTTTTCATAATAGACTGTATGTCTGATGGACTGAACAGCCTGCTCTTGATACTGGCCGCCTTGGCAACCCAGAATCTGCCATCCGGCGGAATATACTCTTCCCACGGCAGGCTCTTTGTCCCCTGAAAAAGTTCTTCAAATGTTTCCGCATGGAAACTGCCGATCTTTATCAACACTCGTTCCGCCGTGCGCAAAAAAACGTTGGCCCGGCAGAGTGCCTCTTTTTCACCGCTAAAAGTCAGCCGGCCATCTTCCACGGAAGATATCTCATATCCCAGATCTGTAATTTCTTTTTTCAGTACTGCCTCCAGGCCGAAATGGCATGGCACGATAAACTCCATCGGTAGATATGTTCCCTTCTTTCACTTTTCATAGATTATTGTAAAGTGTCGTTCCTTTTCTGTCAATCGTTACTGTTTTCTTCATCCATATTCTTTGTATTCTCCGTACCTTCTGCGCTTTTTGCATCCTCGATATCTTTTATTCTCTCTGCATCATCTGCATTCCATAATGTCTGTTTATTAAAATATGACACAAGAAAAACTGCCGGGGAGTTCCAGTATATTGTAATCTCATTCAGGGAATAACATCTTGCATCATCCAGATAGCATTTCATCGGCGGTGTTCCCTTTTCAATATTCTGCATGGCAGTCTCATCACACGGCGTCTTGAACGGCCCGCCGCTGACCCAGCCGGGCATCGGCAGTTCGATACCATCGCATTCCGTCGGTCTGTTATGCGGATGCCTGTAAGCATTTTCCCCGTGCCCCGTTACATAACTGTATCCGGCCGCATTGGTTCCTAACAGGTAATGGAGCTGCGAAAGCGCTGCCTGTTCGTATACCTGTTTTTCTTTTTCACCGGATATCAGCGCCGCCAGAATAAAGAGCATCCCTCTATTGAGCACGACCATATTGCTGCCCCAGACATAGTCTTCCGGTTCCATCGCCACCATATAACCGCTCGCCTTACTAACGTCAAGCAGACGATCCGCTTCTGTGATCACGGACTGTCTGAATGTATTCTGAGTCCAGCCGGTCGTCTGTCCTTTTTTATCTGTCAAGACAGCCATGGAGGCCAGACCCGATACGTCCGTCCAGCCAAAATCTGTCCTGCTCAAATCCTCTTTGGCCAGCATATCCAGCGCCCGCTGGTATTTTTCTTTTCCGGTCAGTACAAAAAGTTCGGCCGCGGCCCAAAGTCTCTCGTCCTTATCGCATTCGTCATCATACTCCCCGGTATTACAGTTGTCAGGATTATGAAACCCGACATATTCCGGATGAGTTTCCAGCCAGTCCCAGGCTCTTTCCGCCGCCGTGAACAGTCTGTCGGCAAAGGCTTCATCATATGCCTTGTAAACACCGGCAGCCAGGGCCATGACAGCAGCATAGTCAGCCGTCGCCATAGAGGATACCGGAAAAAGATAAAACTGACTGTCATCTTTTTCAGGCATGATAAAGTCCGCGTGCATGGCCGATGTCAGTTTATGATAGGCGCCGCCGTCTTCTGTCTGCATTTTTAGCATCCATTCCAGTTCGTAACGGCATTCATTGAGAATATCCGGTATACCGTTGCCGCTCTCCGGTATGCCGATCTCTTCCGTGAAACTCTCCGGAAACAGTTTGAAAGCATATAATAAATGGCCGACTGCTACCGCCGCAGGGGATATATATCGGCCGTAATCGCCCGCATCATGCCAGCCGCCGGTCACTTCTTTTAGGACATTATGATCTTCCCAGAGCATGGCCTTGCCTGTATGACAGCATGCGTGCGTGTATTCGCCGGCGTACTCTGCCTGCAGTTCACACCCGCAGCGCTGATAATAGAAGGCTTTGAGCAGATCTTTCTGCAATTCATGATAAACATCATCTCCGATGCGGAAAAAACAGGAACGATCTCCCGTATCTGTTCTTATACAATATGTACCAGGCACTTTATAAACGGAAAAATCTGCAAGAGAAACATTATCGCCAGAGGCTTCATCAAAACCGAATTTCTCCGGTATGCCCTCCAGAACCACATGATGTTTTTCATCCATCAGCCGAAATCTGCTCCCCTCCTGCACGACCGCCTTCTTTTCTCCCATTGTAAAATAACCGACCTGATCCAATGCTATCATACGATGCACTCCTTTCTTATCATCCATGTCTTTATCATATAAAATCTGTGAAACTATGTCAAACAAAAACGGCACAGCCATATGGCCATGCCGCTTTTATTTTTAGTAGTTGTTCTTCTGGCTGTTCTGCGCATTGCTGCTGGAACTGTTCTTAGAATTGTTCTTCTGGTTGTTCTGCGCATTCTGGCTGTTGCAGTTGTTAGCCTTGTCCTGCTGTTTTTCACTGTTCTGCGAATTCTGGTTATAATCATTCTTTGACATCTTGCATACCTCCTGATTGTTTTTTGTTACAGAAATAGTATTGCAAGTTTCACCGGAAAGTATTCAATGGCCATATAGGTCTTTAGTACTATTTTTTTATATATTTTCACCAAAATAGCGCATGGTACTTTGGTACTATTTTAAATTGCATTTTTGTTTTTTTGGTATATAATATAGATGTAGATAGAAATACCCCTTCATTTTTCTATCTGCAAACCCTTATATATTAATTATTTATACTCCCCTTAATAGCCCATTGTTTTCAATGGGCTATTTTGTATTATTTTGAAATACTTTTACGATAAGCAATACGACAAGACCCACGATGATGACCGGTGCAAACAGAGAAATGAGCGACGTGGCGATACCGATCACTACGATGACCGCCACCGTTATGATGACCATCAGCAGCCAGCCGGGCAGCATAAGACCGCCACTGAAACTCCTGCCTGCACGGCTGCCGGAATCGTCAGCTATCTCTTCATCATATTCCTGATTGGAACCGTAAGAAGCACCGGCACGTTTATTGGCCTCGATAATGCTCTTAGCCAACAGTCTCGGATCACCAAGTGTCAGAAGGACTTCTTCTTCTGTTTTGCCTTTCTGGATCTCGGAGGCAATATATTCCTCATAATAGCGCACGTTCTCCGCTACCTGCGAACTGTTCAGACCACCGGCGAGCGTTCTCTGCAATTTTTCAATAAATTCGTTTTTATCCATTTCCATATATTCTGTCATCCTTATACTCTGCTGTCCATCCGGCGACGGACATTTCTTTAAGGTAAAAAGGTGCATCACTCACAAAAGTAATGCACCTTTATAAAGTCTTCGACCTTTGCTTATTCCTTGACACCGCCAAGCGCTACGCCGGCAATGATATGTTTGGAAAGAATAAAGTATACGATAAAGATCGGCAGGATTGTGATAACCAGTCCGACATAGATGATACCATGATCGGAACGGAATCTCTCACCTCTCATAAGCTGTACGAACATCGGCAGCGTATACTTTCTCTGTGAGGTAAGCAGCATGGAAGGCGTATAGAAGTTATTCCATGATGCAATGAAAGCGAAGATACACTGTGTTGCAATAGCCGGTTTCATTAACGGCAACGCAATCGTATTAAAGGTCTTAAATTCCGCAGAACCGTCAATTCTCGCCGCATCAACAATTTCCAGCGGCAATGCACTCAGCATATACTGTCTCATGAAGAATACCGTGGAAGGAGCTGCGATAGCCGGTAAAATAAGCGGTATATAGCTGTTTCCAAGTCCCAGTCCGTACATAAAACGGAAGAAACCGATCGAGGAAACCTGCACGGGGATCATCATAATAGCCATGATAAAAGCCCATGCGAACTGACAGCCTTTGAATTTATATACCGTAACGCCATAAGCCGTCATCGTTGAGAAATATACCGTAAATATCGTGGAACCAAAAGCGATGATACAACTGTTTGTCATATATTTCCACAAAGGTACGTTTTCATTACACTGATATAACAGTTTCTGCCAGTTCTCCATGAAATAATGAGAAGGAATCAATGAGAAACTGGACTGTATATCCACACTGGTTCTGGTCGCGTTTACGATCATGATCCAGAAGGGGATCAAACTTAAGAAACAGAGGAAAATACAAATAGCATTTCTAAATATCTGGGCGCCGAGGATTCTCGCATGTAATCCGCCCTTTGCGTCTTTTTCTGCCATGATTATTTTGCCTCCTTTCTTGCTTTCTGTGCTGCCTTGATTGCCTTCTTTTCTTTGATGGCATCCTTATCTCTCATAATGTAGAAGAGAACCAGCGAGAAGAACAATGTGACAACGAACAGTACAAGGGATGCCGCCGATGCCTTACCCATCTGTCTGGAGCCTGTGAAGGCCAGTTCACGGATATACATGGTAATGGTTCTCGTCGTATAATCCGGATCGCCGTACCCGCTGGTCGTCAACAGTTTCGGGATATCATACATCTGCAGACCGCCGATAGCGGAGTTTACTAATGTAAATAACATAATAGGACGAAGCAGAGGTAATGTCACACTCTTAAAAATCTGCCAGCTTGAGGCGCCATCGACTCTGGCCGCTTCAAACAGGGAAGGGCTGATACCCAGTACGCCCGCCGTCAGAACGATCATTGTATTACCGTACCACATCCAGAAGTTGATAAAGGAAATAATTCCTCTCGTAGACCACTTCGTATCCAGGAAACGGTAAGGTTCCGACCAGATTCCGGAATTTACAAGTAACTGGTTGATCGGGCCGTTCGGATAATCGAACAGTTTGTAGAACAAAACGGAAATTGTGGCCGCCGTGATGATGTTAGGCATAAAGGTCAGGATCTTATAGACACCCTGCGCTTTCATCTTGACTCTGGTATCTGTAAACCAGACTGCCAGAAGCAGTGCTAAAAGAATCTGCGGCAGGAAATTCAATAACCACATAATGAGGGTATTTCCCAACGCTCTGAATGTATAAGTATCAAATAATGTTCCCTTATTGCTCACGAAAATGGTACTGAAGTTGGCCAGTCCGTTGAAAGTCGGGCCTACTTCCATATTGAACATCGTATCCGTATAGTTTTCACAAAATGCCAGACCCAGTGTGTAGATCAAAGGCCATAACTGGAATATTGCGAAGATAATAAAAAACGGAGCAATAAAGAAATATCCGTAACGGCCATACTCTACTGTTTTACGCTTTTTACCATTGCTGTTTGCCATGTGTTCACTTCCTTCTCTAAATTTTGTCGGTCATTTTCTCCGCCTGTCCTGCGCCACAGGCATTTGACAATGTTTCGTACCCGAAACCCTCTCAAATATCTGTGCCGCAGTCCTCCTCAAAAATGCCCTTATAATATCTGTACCGACTATAAAAGCCGGTACAGAATTATATTTATCATTATCCATAGACAGGCAGCTATTGCTGCACTTTCTATTATTCTACGGTTACTGCCGGATAAGCTTCAGCTACAGCCGTCTTGAAGTCTGCGATAGCTGTGTCTTTGTCCTTTTCACCTTTTGCATATGCTGTTACCTGTGTATCAAGTAACTCATTAACTTTCTGGTCATATGCACTCATCCAGGATACGTCTACATCTTCTGCCAGAGGAGCGAAGATAGAGATAAAGTCCTGACCGCCTAAGAAGTCGTATGCACCCTTACCAGCATCAGACAGATTCTTCATAGCTGCCTTGTTGTTTACATAGTCAAGAGTCTCTTCGGAAAGTTTCTCCATAACTGCTGTATCACAGCAAAGAGTTCTCATGATCGTACCAGCAAGTTCTGTATCAGAACATCCTGCTGTTGCACCGAACCATGTACCGCCCCAGTAGAAAGGAGCCGGACCCTGGCACATGTTCCAAAGACCATATGTGCCTTCGCCTGCTGCTTCACCGCCGCAGTTAGCCTTGATCGTCCAGTGTAAGAACCATGTACATCCGAAATAACCGAATACAGCGTCAGTAGAAGGGCCAGCGTTCCATTCGTCAGACCACTGTGCAGTCTTCTGTGTTAAGTCTTCCTGCTCTAATGTCTTAACAACGTCCATGTACTCTTCCATAGCAGCGTCCATATGGAATACGCCATCAGAAGTTACCCACGGGTCAGTCTTGTTGGACATGAATGTGTTTACAACGTCACCGTTAGAAGAAAGGATTCTTGTTGCATCACCGGATTTTTCCTTAATTTCTCTTGCTGTTGCAAGGAAGTCATCCCAGGAACCGATCTTAGCCTGCATTTCTTCAGGGCTTGTTACGCCAAGAAGGCTTTCTGCGAGGTCAGATCTGTAGATGAAGGAACCAGGACAAGCCTGCCATGATACACCTTTTAAAGAACCATCTCTCTGATCTGTAGCGATTGTAATTGTGTAAGGATACATCTCTGTCAGATCAGCATCTGTGATACCACAGTCCGTTACAGGGATCGTGAAATCGCTGTTCGTATACTTCATGATATAACCAGCTTCGAAAGCGATCATATCAGGATAGTCTTCTGCGTCAGGAGTCTGTAATAACTGGTCGATCTTCTCCTGGTAAATTGCAGAGTCACCAACGTTTACATATTCGATTCTGTCTTCGATCTCAGGATAAACTTCATACACATAAGCAAGTCTTTCCTGTACTTCTGTGTTCCAGGAGTAGATATAGAATTTATCCCCCCCCCGCTGCGGATGTGTCTGCTGCCGCGTCATCTGCGGATGTATCTGCTGCTGCATCATCTGCGGATGTGTCTGCTGCTGCATCATCTGCGGATGTGTCTGCGGATGTATCTGCTGCTGCAGAATCATTTGTTGTTGCACTGTCTGATGCACTGTCGTTTCCACCGCAGCCAACAAGCAGGCTTGCTACCATAGCTGTAGAAAGAAGTGCACTAAGTAACTTTTTCTTCATTTGATTGTTTCCTCCCTTTGAGAATTTTTGATGTAACATTGCTGTTACTCGTTACTTTTGCATTTATAAGATTATCAGTTGCCTGATATAAATGCCGTTCTTTATACGTTCAGATCTGCTACCGATCTGCCGGCAAATACTTCTCCCGGCACGACGATCTGTTCTATAAGCGTCGTTTTGGGATGTTCTATCAAAGCGATCAGTTTCTCCGCCGCCTTCTGCCCTAACTGCTTCGTATCCTGTTTTAACGTTGTCAGCTGCGGTTCGATATGTCTGGCAACCTGGATCCCGTCATAACCGGCCACGGAAATGTCTTCCGGTATCCGTAATCCCCGCTCCGTAATGGCCCTGATCCCGCCAAAGCAGGCGAAATCATCGGGAAATAAGATACAGGTCGGCCGCTCTTTCAGATCGAGGATGCGCATGGTTTCCACATAGGCCGCCTTCGTATCACGATAGGGCGCTTCTGATACATATTCATCCGGAACATCTATTTTCAGTTCAGCCAGTGTCTTATAAAAAGATGCCAGCCGGCTCTTGGCCACTGAAGATTCTATTCCGTGGATATAAGCTATCCGGCGGTGTCCTTTTTCATATATATAATATATCAGATCCCGTATCCCCTTCACGTTATCCGACATGATCGCACAGACATTGTCAAAAATATGATCTATCGTCACGGTCGGGATATCGCTTTGTACAAGTTCGAGTACTTCGCGCGCAGAGAAGTCGATACAGGCGATCACTACGCCGTCAAACCCTCTGTATCTGCAATGTTCCAGATAGGATAATTTATTCGCTCTCGTCTTGCATCCGTTAATGAAAGTGATATCATATCCTTTCGCTTCTACAGTACGTTTCAGGCTGTCCAGTACATAGGCAAAATAATCATGCGTCAGACCGCTCTGGTCATCATCTACAAATAATACGCCGATATTATATGTACGGTGCGTCTTTAACGCTTTGGCCGCAGCATTGGGCAGATAGCCCATTGCTTTCGCAGTCTGTTTGATACGTTCTTTCGTTTCTGTTCCAATATCACTGTGATCGTTAAGCGCCTTACTCACAGTGGCAATGGATACACCGCATTCTGTTGATATATCTTTCAATGAAACCATTCGCGTCTGCCCCTATCCCATAAAGGTCTGGCCATATCCTGCCATGTGACCCTGAGAGGAACCAGCCTAAATCACTTAATCGTTTTCGTGATATCAGTGTATATCATTTTCGATAATTTTGCAAGCTACTTTTTCCCTTTTTTGTTTATTTTCAATAATTTTGTGTATTTTTCACATTTTGGCTCATTATTTTTCTGTGCTTTTGCACAGTTATTTAACACTTTGTTTACAATTTGGACTTAATCGCAGTAAACGTTTTCGCAATGTTTCGCTAAAGCACCTGATTTCCTTCATAATGCTGATAATTTTTCATTGCATTTTCCATATTTTTTCTGTATAATTTTTTTATCACTTAATCTTATGTTTCTGCAATAACTTAATCGTTTTCTTGTTTTCGGACAGTCCATGAGGTACGCACATGCGGAGGATAAACTTATAAAAAAATTCACGATAAGAGTTTTGTTTTTATTTTGCGGATTATATTTGTTATATTTTCTATTATGTCTGATATTCTCTATAGTGGCGGTAACTAATATACGTACATTGAGTTATCAGTCCATAGGCTGGGGCGTGGTTCTGGTGGAATATAAGTTTGATTTTGCCGACGATCTGGTCGAAGTAAATTATTACGATTATGACGAAACGCTCCATACCCACAGGGAAGATACCTTTTCACCCGAACAGCAGAAAAAACTCAGACTGGCCTGCGCTTTTTCCCTTATGCCCGTCTGGAAATGGAGTTACCATAACCCGGCAGTTTCTGACGGTGATCAGTGGGAAGTAATGATTACTTATAATAATGGAAAAGAAAAACGCACATATGGCAGTAACGCATATCCGCTTTTATACCCTCTTGCACATGATACCATCACATCAATTTCTGATACGCTCAGGCAGACAGAAATTGAGCAGGATGCGATTCCGTAAAACGAGTTAAAAAAATTAAAAAGGAGAACGTACTATGAAATTTGGTTTTTTTGATGATGCTAACCGGGAGTATGTCATCACCACCCCCAAAACACCTTTACCCTGGATCAACTACTTAGGGTGCAACGACTTTTTTACCCTGATCTCCAACACATGCGGCGGCTATACTTTCTATAAGGACGCCAAGCTGTTACGTATGACGCGTTATCGTTATAACGATGTGCCCAATGATATCAATGGTAAATACTTCTATATTAAAGATGGCGGCTGCATCTGGAATCCGGGCTGGAAACCGACCCAGACGGAGCTCGACAGTTATGAATGCCGCCACGGTATCGGCTACAGCCGCTTTACGGGCGCTAAGAATAACGTAGAAGCGTCTGTACTGACTTTTGTACCGATGAATGACACCTGCGAGATCAGCCAGGTCAAACTGACCAATAAAGGCGATGCGGCCAAAGAAATCTCACTCTTTTCCTATGTAGAGTGGTGTCTTTGGAATGCGGATGACGATTCCAGAAATTTCCAGAGGAATTTAAGCACAGGTGAAGTCGAAGTGATCGGCTCTACGATTTATCATAAAACAGAATACAGAGAGCGCAGGAATCATTACGCCATCTATTCCGTAAATACACCGGTAGATGGCTTTGATACAAGCCGCGACGCTTTCCTTGGCGCATACCGCGGTGCTGCCAACCCCGAAGCCGTAGAAAATGGAAAATGCACGAACTCCATGGCCAGCGGCTGGTCTCCTATCGCCTCCCAGCAGATCAACGTATCTCTGGCGCCCGGTGAGACGAAATCTTTTGTATTCGTGCTTGGTTATATCGAGAATCCCGAAGAGGAGAAATGGGAATCTCCCGGCATCATCAATAAAAAACCCGCCAATGCCATGCTGGCAAAATATCAGTCTGACGCTGACGTGGACAAGGCTTTTGCAGAACTTAATGAATACTGGAGTGCGCTTTTATCCAAATACAGCGTGAAATCCTCCAATGATAAAGTAGACCGTATGGTAAATATCTGGAACCAGTATCAGTGTATGGTAACTTTTAACATGTCACGTTCCGCCTCTTATTACGAATCAGGTATCGGCCGCGGCATGGGATTCAGGGATTCCTGCCAGGATCTGCTCGGTTTCGTGCATCTGATCCCCGACAGGGCAAGACAGAGAATTATTGACATCGCATCCACACAGTTCCAGGATGGCAGCGCTTATCACCAGTACCAGCCTTTGACGAAAAAAGGCAATTCCGATATCGGCAGCGGCTTTAACGACGACCCGTTATGGCTGATCGCTGGAACGTCTGCCTATGTACGTGAAAGCGGCGATACTTCTATCTTAACGGAAATGGTTCCTTTCGATAACGATATGTCGGTGGCTGCTCCTTTGATGAACCACTTAAAACGCTCCTTTGATTATATTGTCAATCATAAAGGGCCTCACGAGCTGCCGCTGATCGGGCGCGCCGACTGGAATGACTGTCTGAACTTAAACTGCTTCTCCGAGCATCCGGGCGAATCGTTCCAGACTTTCGGGCCTTCCGAAGGGCCTGTCGCAGAGTCCGTATTCATTGCCGGTATGTTCGTTAAATATGGTGAAGAATACGCACAGTTATGCGAACTGATGAACGACCAGGCAGAAGCTGACAGAGCAAGAGCCGAAGTGAAGAAGATGTATGACGCTATCTTAAAAGACGGCTGGGACGGCGAGTGGTTCGTCCGCGCTTATGACGCTTACAGCCACAAGATCGGTTCCAAAGAATGCGAAGAAGGCCAGATTTATATCGAGCCGCAGGGATTCTGTGTTCTGGCGGGCGTCGGCGTAGAAGAAGGTCTTGCCAAAAAAGCGCTGGATTCCGTAAAAGAAAAACTGGATACCAAATATGGCGTTATGATCTTACAACCCGCTTATACCAAATATCACTTAGAACTCGGCGAAGTTTCTTCCTATCCGCCGGGATATAAGGAAAACGCCGGTATCTTCTGCCATAACAATCCGTGGGTTTCTATCGCCGAGACGGTCATCGGACGCGGCGACCGCGCTTTTGAAATTTATCAGAAGACCTGCCCTGCTTATGTAGAAGAAATCAGCGAAATTCATAGAACGGAACCGTATGTATATTCCCAGATGGTAGCCGGAGCGGACGCCAAGTTCCACGGTGAAGCCAAGAACAGCTGGCTGACCGGAACCGCTGCCTGGACATTCGTAAATGTCTCCCAGTATATTCTGGGCGTATACCCTACCCACACGGGCCTTAGCATCAACCCCTGTGTTCCGAAGGGATTCGGCGATTTTGAACTCACCAGAAAATTCCGCGAGGGAACCTACCATATCAAGGTCGTAAATCCCGGCAATGTGGAAAAAGGTGTGAAGTCCATTACCGTAGACGGACAGAATGTCGAAGGATGCGTCGTACCTTATGTAAAGGGTAAAGAATCCTATGATGTTGTGGTAACTATGGGATAGTACACGAAAAATCTTATATGCTAAAGAAATCCGGGCCCTGCGAAAGCAGGGTCCGTTTTCGATGGAATAAGACGTCACAACTTCCGCATCACAATCCAGTCAAATATTTTCACAGATACTATTGCCAAAAAGCCAAAAATATGTCATAGTAGAATATGCAACTATGACACAAGGTTAGAGTTATATTCACAAAACAGATGAATACCCTACATACAAAGGAGTACCCTATGGCCTCACAATATCTCTCTATCGGTAAAGTTTCCAAACTGAAAAACGTCAGCATCAAATCTCTCCGTTACTATGACCGGATCGGCATCTTAAAACCGGCTTTTGTCAACGCGGAGACCAACTACCGCTACTATACGCAGGATCAGCTTTATCTTCTGGATGCGATCACGCTTTGTATCAAGCTGGGGATTCCCCTGAAAGACCTGAACCAGTATGTGGAACATGATACCATTAATTTACAGAAACTGCTCTATGATGGCAAGATCCTTGCCGAAGAGAAGATCATGGAAATCCATCAGTCTCTGGAGGCCCTGCAGGATACGCTGCGCAGCCTCTCTACTTCCGTAGACGGTATGGCCAGGATACCGGAAAGCAAGTCGGGCCTGCTGCTGCCGGACGGTTTTTATCAGAATACCTTCCGGTCACGTACCGTTCTGACCGTTCCCTTAGAGGAAATGGATACGCCCAAATATTACGGGCAGTATATTCTGAAACTTTTCGTAAACGCACAGCAAATGGAAATCAACGTTTCCTATCCTTCGGGTATCCTGCATGAATACAGCCAGGGGTATCTGCACAGGTATATGTTCCTCTGTGTCAACGAAGAAGATGTTGCCAAAGCATCCGTACCGGAAAACAAAGATATCGTCCGCACGCTGCCGGAGGGCACCTATATCTGCCGCAAAATCTCTACCCATATGGTAGGGTCTGTGCAGGAAGAAATGAAGGAAGTTTTACGAAGCGATTCCTTCTGTATCATTGAAACTGATACCTCTTCGGCCCAGAATAAAAAAAACGGTTATCCTTTTGAATTACAGTATTATCATTCTTCGAACGGTCTGACCCTGTAGGTCACGCCCAGTCTGTCGCATATGGCCTGACACTGTGCTTCTTCTTCCGCCGTGATGGTTGTCGCCACGGTAGTAAGGACTACATTGGGTACATATCTACTGACATTTCCGGCGAAACGCAGCATCGCATCATGCGAGCCAAGCCCGAATTTACTGCGGGTCAGTTTAAAATACTCTTCCCTGTTTGGAGTGTTTAAACTGATGGAGATCGTATCGACAAGCCCCTCATACATCGGCGCCGTATCTTTATCATAGAGCAGGTCGGAAAGACCGTTCGTATTGATGCGGATGGCGATATGGAATTTTTCTTTGGCGAAAGCCGCTACTTTTAACAGATCATCCAGACGCTCTGTCGGCTCTCCAAAACCGCAGAATACCAGTTCCTTATATTTACTCATATCAAATTTATCAAATTCCGCAATGACTTCTTCCACGCCCGGTTCTCTCTCCAGCCAGAGACTGCCGGAATGATTCATCTCATCCATAGTCTGACGCAGGCAGAAGGTGCAGGCGCAGGGACAGCGGTTCGTCATATTCACATATAGATTTTCGTGCACTTCATATAAAATTACCATACAGGTTCACCATACCTTTCTCTTAATACCTTTCTTTCAGCCCTTTTCTTTTTAATCCCTTTTTAATCCCTTTTTAATTGAAACAATATCTCTTCAAAGCAGACTCCATCCGTTTTGGGAATCTCCAGTTCGATAGACTTTAAGATACATTTTTTCACAAACCCGGAGGCTTTTCTGACAGACCTCTCGAAAGGTACTCCGTTTACGGCATCCGCCGCAATGACCGAAGCAAAGACGTCTCCCGTCCCGGAGCGTTCTGTCCCCACTCTGTGGGTACGGATCTGCCGCGGTTCTTTTCCTTTTTCATAAATATAATTGGCGATAAACTCTCCCTGTCGAATACCGGTGATGACTACCTTTTCCGGCCCCTGTGCGGAAAGCGTCTGCGCCATCGCATATAATTCTTTTTTCTTCCAGCCGCGGTCTTTATAAGGCGTATCTGTCAGATTACAGCATTCCGTCAGATTCGGGGTGATAATATCCGCATACGATATCAACTGTTTCATCTCTTCACACAACTGTCTGGTATAGGTGGAATACAGCCTGCCGTTGTCTCCCATGACCGGGTCGATGACGATAAGCGTATCTTCCCTGGAAAAATCCCTTATGAACTCTTTGACGATCTGTATCTGTTTTGCAGACCCCAGAAATCCGGTAGCGATTCCTTCAAAGACAAGACCGAGTTTCTTCCAGTTCGCTATGTATTCCGCCATCCTGTCCGTATAATCATCAAAAAAGAAATGTGGATAGCCTGTATGATTGGAAAAAACAGAAGTCGGCACCGGACAGCACTGTACGCCCAGATAAGAAATAATGGGCAGAGACACCGCTATGGAGCAGCGCCCGAAACCTGATATATCATTGATCACCGCGATTTTTTTCTGCATATAACACCCAGCCTTTCCTGCCTGTTTTAGCAGGTCTGACTTTTCCCCTTGGGAAAGAATCAGCCAACCATCATACTATCACTAAAAAAGCGGAACTGCAACTGCAATTCCGCTTTTTAAAGACCAACCGTCTGCCACGCTGCGATTCCGAAGCCAGGGCAGCCTCTTTACTGCGCATTTATGATCTCTTCGGCCATATCCAACATTTCCTCCGCGCCAAGCGTCACATTAAACCCATACAATGTATAGAGGATACCGTCTTTTTCCCACCTTACGGACATAGACTGGTTGATCATCACACTGTCTGAACCGACAGCCAGATTATAGTCATCTCTTTCCATATTGGCCTTATCTTCGTCGGTCAGTTCATAGTCTACCGGCACGAATTTATTGGTGATAACATCATAATACATTGTAACGTTTCCGCATGTTCTCACACTGTCAGCTGTATTCGCCGAATAAACCTCCCAGGAGCTTTCCCGGTTCTGCTCAATATCCAGATTCAGATCAGCCCCGCCTTCTTTTTGATAACGGATGCTCAGCCCTTTTTCTGTATAGACCGTATTCCTGTTTTCATCCTTCGCTTCTATATGGGTTGTCACCGCCCCCGCAAAATGATAACCGTTGCCAAAATTCTCCACATAATCTGCGGAATATCCAATTTTTTCTTCCGCACGGGACAGCTGTTCATAAGATGTGTATTCCGGTCTGGAAGAAGAACTCATGACAAACCCTGAAACGTGTCCGGCAAATACGGAACCCGACACGAGCAGACATGCTGCTGCCACGCCGATCGCCATTTTTTTCATACTGATCCTGCTCATACTTTTTTCCTCCTGTTTTCTGTTGATCTGTTCGTCAATCCTTGCCTTTAGCTGTGACGAAGCCGAAACAGCTTCACATTCACGCTCTAATGCCGCCTTTAAACTCTGCCCGAAGTTTTTATCTTTTTCCATCATATCCATCACGCCTTTCTCTGGTTACCGGTCCATTCCGGCTCCTCTAATGCTTTTTTCATATACTTTCTTGCCGTGTGGAGCCTGGATTTGACCGTACCTTCCATAATACCGAGCATTCCCGCGATCTCGCTGACGCTTAACTCATTATAGTAAAAAAGTATCACCACCACCCGCTGCTTAACGGGAAGTGTTTTTACTACGGCACCAAGTCTTTCGGCTTCTTCACGCTGCATGACTTCGTCTAAGGTAGAAGGTTCTATTCTATCCTGCGCTCTGCTCACCGCCTCTTCGTCAGGGATTTCCCTGCTTTTCTTTCTGGCGCTGCGCCAGGCCGTCCTCACAAGGATCCGCATCATCCAGGCCTTAAATCCACTGTTATTTTTAAGCTTAGCGCTGTGCAGATAGATTTTTACAAAAGTATCCTGCACGATATCTTCACTGTCCGCCAGATTTCCTGTAATCAGATATGCCGTGTGGAGAGCCGGATTCCTGTATTTTTCATACAGCGCGTCAAATGCCGCCCTGCTGCCTTCTTTAAGCTGTTCTACCAGAATTTCTTCCTTCATAACCTTTTTTCCTTTTTTTCGGTGCACCTGTTATAAAGAGTCTCCTATTTTCAGATTGGTTCATTTTTTTCTTTTTTTCTTGCTATCTTACCGATTTCCTATTATACTATAATAAGGATGAAATACCATTCGGGGAATATTATTCCATATCGAAAACAGAATTTATCAATGCAGGAGAGAAATCACTATGAAAAAAAAGCCAAGTATCATCGTAATTTTACTTTTGTTATGCCTGTTACCCACTATTTTATCTATTTCTGTCAACATCATCACCTCTTCCGATTATATGAAATCTACTGCGGAAAATGAAATTGAAACCACGCTGATGGCCACCGGATATACGCTGTTGGAAACCCTGGATGCGCTCGACAGCGGTACATACAGACTGTCTGGTGAAACACTGTATAAAGGCGGAACCAATATGGCCTTTAATCTTGATATTGTAGACTATATTAAAGAAAAGACAGATGTAGACTGTACACTGTTTTACGGTGATACCCGTTATATGACAACGCTCATTGACGCTACAGGAGAGCGTATGCTTCTGACACAGTGTTCCGATACGGTCAGGGAAATCGTTCTGGAACAGGGAAATACCTATTTTGCCAAAAATATTGATATCGGCGGCACGGACTACTATGGCTACTATATTCCGATCGAACAGAAAGCCGGTATCGTCGGCATGATCTTCACCGGTAAGCCGAGTTCTGAACTGACAGCGGCAACGAACAGCTATTTAACTTATATCCTGCTCATATCCCTTGGCCTTACTGTTGTTATCATTGTTGTAGCTTTTCTGGTTGGCAGGATAATTGCCAAACGTATTCAGGTTCTTCGGGATGATACCGTAATGCTCTCCCAGGGCCGGCTGGATTTCCAGATAACAAATAAAAACATGATCCGGGAATTGTATGATGTTGCAGCGGCGGCCGAAACGCTGCGTACACAGTTAGTCGATGTTGTACAGATGATCTTAAGCTGCGCCGGTACGGTGGATACTTCCGTGGCTCACGTAGACGACTCCCTTAATAACTGTTCACAGGCAGTCAAAGATCTGAGTACTACTATGGAAGAACTTGCTTACGGCGCACAGAGTATGGCTTCGGCTGTTGAGAAGCAGTCTTTTAGTATGAGTGAGATTTCCGATAATATCACACAGATCGCAAGCAGTTCCACGGCAACCCAGGAAGTAACAAGAGAAGTGGCCAGTGTCAGCAATACTGCCAAGAACAATCTCGGTGAATTACTGGATGCCAACAGTTATACTACAACAAGCGCCAACAATGTTATCACCAGTATCAGCAGCGTGAGTGATGCCGTACAGCAGATCACAACCGCGGCGCAGATGATAATGGATATCTCCGATCAGACCAATCTGCTCTCCTTAAATGCAAGTATCGAAGCGGCCAGAGCAGGAGAAGCGGGAAGAGGATTTGCAGTCGTAGCCGGTGAGATCCAGAAACTGGCGGAACAGTCCAATTCTTCTGCACAGCAGATCCAGTCTATTATAGAAGAGATCACCTCCAAGACCGAGGAATGTACGAAGATTGCAGGACAGATCCAGGATGCAGTCGGCAAAGAAGCAGACGCCCTCAAAGATGTAAGCCAGAGTTTCGATAATGTAGACAGCAACATAGACGAAGCAGCCTCCGCTGTAAACCGTATCACGGAGATCGTGGAAGTCGTAGATAAGAGCAAGGTCAGCGTTCTGGATTCTGTCAGCGACTTATCCGGTATCTCGGAAGAGAATGCTGCTTCTGCCGAAGAAGCAAATGCCTCTACGGAAGAACTGAGAGCCAATATAGAAGAAGTTGCCGGACAGGCCAATGAACTGAAATCAGTTATCGAACAGCTGAATAACAGTGTTGCTTTCTTCCACCTTGGATCATAAGCCATTCTTACTTATAACAGGAAAACAGCCGGCAGACGGGATGCAAAATCCGATTGTCGGCTGAATTTTTATAGATTTTTATAGATTTTTATAGCTGACAGAAAAATTACGCTATATCTCTTGACATTTCCTGCAAAACTATATATAATTTCATGTGTTGTGAGGTTTTCACAAGATACGTGCGCTTAGCTCAGCTGGATAGAGCGTTTGGCTACGGACCAAAAGGTCGGGGGTTCGAATCCTCTAGCGCACGCTTTTCTGTTTTTTTAGATAGAAAAACCACCCTTGTATACTTGACCGTAGCGAGGATGGCAATTCTGTCATATTTGTAAGGTCAACCACCTTGTGGGCGGTTGTTTTCTCATGTGTATAATATAGCATATCCTTTTATTTTATTCAAGTGATTTTCAAAGAAAGAAATTTCCCGTTCCAGAAATAAAACCCCCACTCCCACTTTGTATGACTGACCAGTTTCATACCGATCTCACGCATCCGGTCATTCAGTCTGTGATACATAATATCATATTCCCAGCGGATACCTGCGATATATTCCCGTTCTCTCACAGAAAGGCAGGATAAGAACTGCTCCTGTTTATCCAATCCCGTTTTCCGCCACATGCCAAAGGGGCATTCCATATAGGAATTTTCTTCTCCGTATTCTGCTATATTCGCTGCAATGGCCTCCGCCATTTTCCCGTTATTTTTATCCTGTAAAAAAAGAGCCTGCATCCTGCCCTCTTCCACCGGCAGCTTCGCCAGCAGGATACCGGATTCCTGCAGATGCCTGTAGACAGCCTTTTCAATTCTGGCGCGCGGGGCAGGATAAGAAAGCTGTGTCATGATCTGTTCCACAGAAAATCCTCTGTCTACCAGATGCCTGATAGCGCCGCCAGCCGCCGCGTCAAATACAAAATCAGAGAGCGCCTCTTCAAAATATCCTTTTTTTCCTGTTCTTTCTTCATTCACGTTCTGTCATCCTCCGGTATCCTATTGAAAACATTGTACTAAAATCCTGCCTTCTTTTCAATATTTCTCCAATATTCCCTGCTTTTATGCCCCAATATTCGGTGTTTTTCACATTGACAGAAAATCCTCCCGCTGATTATAATATGCTTTGTTCAGTTATAAAAATCAAGATGGAGGGTGGATATGAAAAAGATAGTAACATTATGTCTTATTGCTGCCATGAGTTTACAGCTAATGGCCTGTGCAATAGGCAATAAAGACGCATGGATTGAAGAAAACACCGGCAAAGTCGGATCAACCCTTGACTGCGGTCAGTTCGTTGTCAATGGAGAGGTTTATTCTTTTCCCGGCGAAATAGCAGACTGGCTTAGCAGCGGTTGGCATATTTCCAATAATTATGAAAACAAAGATACTTTTAAACTGGAAAGCAATGTTGATTCCAACGAATTTGAACTTTTTAACGACGAAGTAAGTTCTCAGTATGTAAGTATGCTGGCGATCAATCTGAATGAGGAACCGTCCAAGATCGCAGACTGCTCCATCGAACAGGTAGAGATCAATGTATCGACCGATAATGACAGCGTGAAACTGGTTCTTCCGGGCGGCATCACTTATAAGAGTACAAGAGAAGATGTCATCGCCGCTTATGGCGAACCTGTTCTGGAAGAAGATGGCGGACATCTGTATTATCAGTACACATCCGCTGATGACTGGGATGTAAACGTAGAGATTGATATCCGTTCCGATGCAGTCTATAAAGTAACTTATTATCTGTCAGAGACCAACTGGGGGTATATCGGCAATGCAGATGACTGTATCCAGTATGTTGATGATGCGTTAAAGGCAAGTTTCTATGGCGATTATGCTCACTATGTAGAAACCAAATTTGATACGGAAGAAGGCGCACAGGAATTATATGCGGCAGAAATCGAATATTATACACAGGGTCTGATGTATTACCTTGATGTAGACTATGATACGATTGATCCTTCCATTATAGACAGCTACCGTGATCTTGCTGCCGAAGTACTTTCCAGATTCAAATGGGATACCCCTGTTGTTGACCTTGACGATGGTGCAGACTACGGTGAAGTGACGCTGACCATGTATCCTACAGATTTTCTGGATATCATTCTTCCGGACGCACAGGCAGTTGCCGACGCATCCGCCGATATGACCGAAGATGAATATGCGGAAAACATGCTGGCCGCTATCAGTCCCCTGGTATCAGAGATTTCTTACAGAGATCCTATCACCTACACATATGATATTGATTTAACAAGCGGTATCATTTCTTCAGATGATTGGGATGAAATCGACGATATCCTTATGGATTTTGCAGAATAATACAATTTTCTATATAAGAACAAACAGCCATTTCCGTCTGGCAGGTATAGAATCTGCCGGATGCGAAAATGGCTGTTTTGTTCTGTTATTTATATAATTATGCTTTGAATTTTACGGCTGTACCATATGCCATAACTTCCGCTGCTCCCTGCATAACAGCCGCAGACGCATAACGTACATTGACAATGGCGTCCGCTCCCATAGTCTGCGCTTCTTCTACCATACGTTTGGTAGCCAGTGCCCTGGCTTCGCTCATCATTTCCGTATAGGCTTTTAATTCGCCGCCTACTAATGTCTTAAAACCCTGTGTGATATCCTTTCCAAAATTTTTGGACTGAATGGTACTTCCTTTTACCATACCTAACATTTCCAGTTCTTTTCCACTGATATAATCAGTATTGACTAAGATCATCTTCTTCTCCTCCTTTAATCTCTTTGATCCTGCTGATCAGAGCACCAAGCATCACCGCCGCCAGAAGCAGGGGTACTACAATAAACAAAACTCTGACGATCACAGGAACCGGCATCATCATAAAAATTACCGCAATCCCAATATAGTATAGCACAAAAAACACCGCAATAACAATCGGAGCTATCATCTTTTTTCCATGATCCATATACGGGTCCTCCTTTCCCATCGTATGTGTCAAAAATTCATTCTATGTCCAGTTCCGGCGGCACATCTATCTCATCAGAAACA
The DNA here is from genome assembly GCA_023663085.1 of Ruminococcus sp. GTDB lineage: Bacteria > Bacillota > Clostridia > Lachnospirales > Lachnospiraceae > UBA3282. The sequence goes on from JAMPIB010000018.1 coordinate 23,546, forward strand.
TATTTTCCGTTCTTCTTACGCTGCCTCACACACTCTGTCAAAAGATATTCAATCTGTCCATTGACGGAACGGAAATCATCTTCCGCCCAGGATGCGATAGCCTCATATAATTTGGCTGAGAGCCGGAGCGGAACCTGCTTTTTACCCGAATCACCCATATCATCATTCCTTTTTAATACAGACTTCCCGAATTCACTACCGGCTGTGCATCATGATTGCCGCATAAAACAACGAGCAGATTGGATACCATAGCGGCTTTACGTTCTTCATCCAGTTCCACCGTATGCCTTTCATTCAGGCGCTCCAAGGCCATTTCCACCATACCGACCGCACCATCCACGATCATCTTTCTGGCGTCAATGATAGCCGACGCCTGCTGTCTTTGCAGCATGACCGCCGCGATCTCCGGTGCATATGCCAGATAAGTGATGCGTGCCTCCACAATTTCGATTCCCGCTTCTAAAACTCTTTCCTGTATCTCATCACGTATGCGGGCCGCGACCACTTCGCTCGAACCCCGAAGACTGCCTTCATCCGCAACACCGTCGCCGCTCGTATCCACATTCGGCGCTACATCATAAGGATAAAGGCGCACGATATTTCTCAGCGCACTGTCGCATTGCAGGGAAAGAAATTCCTTGTAATTATCCACGTTGAAGACCGCCTTCACCGTATCGGTGATACGCCATGTGACTGCAATGCCAATCTCAACCGGATTACCCAGACAGTCGTTGATCTTCTGGCGGCCGTTATTCAGCGTCATGATCTTTAAAGAAATCTTCTTGCTCGCTATCTCTATCGCCGCATTCGCCGACACATGCCCGGCCGCGTCGCCGACGTCGCCGCTCTGGCTAAGCCTCGTCCCGGCCGCCGGATTCACGCTGCTGCAAAAAGGATTCACATAATAAAATCCATCGCCCTTTAACGTGCCGATATATTTACCGAACAATGTAAGTACAAGTGCCTCCTGCGGCTTTAATACCTTTAATCCGGGTAAAAAGATCCATGCCAGTAACAGAACGACCACGCTGATAATAACAAGCGCCGGGCTTTCTCCCCGATCCGCCATGATCCCGCCGAATATGGCGCCCGCTATGGCCAGCGCGTATACCAGCAGAATTGCCAGTAAAACCGCCATTCCATGTTTTTTCCCTGTTAAAATTTTTTCTTCCATAAGTATCCTCCATTCCTGTCTGTAAAAGTATAAGATCATCTTTCTGATATCATTATGATATCATATTAATTCTTTTTGTCAAGAGGATATGGGCGGAAACTCACATTATTTTTTGCTTTTCTTTTAGCGGATTTAATGATATACTGGTTATATGCAGATATAGTTCATCGGTAGAACGCCAGCTTCCCAAGCTGGAGAGGCGGGTTCGATTCCCGTTATCTGCTTTACGCTGAATCGGAGGATGTTCAGCGTTTTTTATTTTAAATATGAAAAAAACAGCCATTCTGGCATCTCTCCTATTCCAGGCTCAAATTTTCCGCATGCTTAAACTGTATGATATCCCTCGGTGCAGTCTTTATATAGGCTTCTTCTTTATGCATGGCACTCACAATCTCATCTTTTGAGGCCATTCCAAATCGTTGTATTATCACATTAAGAATTTCTATATCATCTGGCGCCAGATGCGGATATTCTTTATCCCTTGTCGGCAAAAATTGATATGCCGTTCCATCGCCTATCTCAATTTCTTCATAATGTATTCCACTTAAGTCGATAATGAAATCATGCGCAATCGGCACGGCGCCCATCGGCAGCGCCTGATATGCCATTCCGGTCATCGCATACTGCCTGCGTTTATAAGAAAGTGCATCCGAATACCATAACATTTTCATAAGCTTAACTTTATAAAGGCTGGTTACCAAACTGGAATCAGCAAAGTAACGAATCATATCCACTACTATATCCAACGACAGCTTTCTGTTTCCAGTGATTTCAGGAGCATTTAAAAAACAAGCATATTTGGAGAAAATTGCCCTCCTCAAATAAAGATCATAATCTCTCTCATAAAGCTGTACTCCTGCCTTTTGATACTTGCTATATGCTGCCGGAGATAAGGAGTCCTTCACTGACTTTAAAAGTGTCAGAAACCACTCCGGATCATCAGCAAGTTTCCTTAAAATTGTGTCATGCGCATTATCCTGCACCTGATGCCCCTCGTACCGGGTAATGGTCTTACCTCCCCAGCCAAGAAGCAGGCACAGATCACTCTGTCCAATACCATATTTTCTCCGAATGGCAATAATTTCATCGGTTGTTAAAAGACCACAAGTCCTGCGATAAGCATTCTTCATGGCAATATCGTTTACCTTAATCATTTCTTCATCAGCATAAATTTCGTCTGCACGACCACAGTAAAAATATTCTGCCTCATAATCAATGGAAACACTTTTAAAAACATTATTTTCTTTTATAAGTACCCTCTGCACATCATGAACTTCCATGCAGCACTCACACAGTTTTTTTTCTGTTTCTACTATCTTCATCAAACTGCACCTCCCTGCTTTTTGTATGGAAACATATCTGGTGTAAAAGACTTCTCTGCATAATGAAATGACATTACAAATACCGTATGGTTTCCGGACGCGGACAAAAGTTCAACACGAATTTTAATATATACATCATCGGTTCCATTATACACTTTCCCGAACTCCCTCATCTCACTTCTCTTCGGAAAACGAATATCCCTCACAGTCCGCATATACTCTTCCACAGTAAGCGTCTGTAATTCTCTTTTCAAGGCATCCGCCGGATTTTCGTCCGGAAAAAGTTCTGCTACGGTAAAATGGTTGGTATACTGTATATCTCGTTTCCGGTCAACCTGTCGTTCTTCTTGAAATGTAAGGGTTGCTCCATTAGCAAGCGCATACTTTAATCCTTGTATATATCCCTGAACTGCCATTTCACTTTCAATTCTTATATTTTCTTCAGATATAAAATTTCTCCAATAGTATGGGTATCATTTGATACCATTCTAATATTATATGATATATTTGTCAAGCTAATGACAATAACAAATCCAAAAAAAGAAACATCCCCCCACAACCACTCCCGGCCATGGGGCAATGCTCCCTTTTTTAATCTTTCAACACAATTTCTGATCATCTATTCCGCTCTGCTCATCGCAGTCTTGAAATCCTTCTGATCTGTAAAGATTTCATTCGTATACGGGTTCTTCTTCTGTTTCTTAGCCCTTACCAGAATTGCCGCAAATACCGCAATATTCACCACGATAGAAAGCACGGAGATAATTCCCTGCGCCGTCGGATTGGCCGCCGTAGGCATCGCCTCGCCGAAAGCTGCCGCCGCGCCGCCTGATGCGTATACGGAAGATACCGTCGTAAAACGGCTCGCATCCTGAAATAGCGGAAATACCTGCGCAAACATACACCATAACGCCAGTGTATTGGCACGGTTCTGGATCCAGCCGCCCTTATTCCAGAGTGCATTGGCAACGGTAGGCGCCAATAACAGAGCGAAACCGCAATACCAGGCATGAGTCGGCAGGTTCAGATAGGTATACTGGAAATTCCAGATATCATAAGCCAGAATAAAGCACCATGTCATATCCGGCCAGAGCATATCTTTTTTATCCTTCGAGGAATAAATTCCCCACCAGCCTGTCATACAGAGAATATTGAGGAGTCCCGCAATACCGTTGAGAATATTCCACCAGCCGCCATAGAGCCACACGCCCTCGGAAGATTTCCACCAGCCGCCCATGATACTGCCGCCTCTGATCACCGATTCAAAATCGGATGCGACGGCGATCAGGATATTGATTGCCACAATAACGAACGGAAAAACTTTAAAAGCATGGGATTTCCCCAGTTTTCCCCAATGGTACTTAATGACCATAAAACCGATACACCCGGTCAATGCCGCATAGAGTTTGGCATAATGGAACCAGCTGTTCATATGCACATAGGTCTGGTTATTTAACGCCCACTCGGCTCCCATCGCCGCGCCTGCATAAATAGCGATAAAATAGACCGTCAATACCGCGGGAATCCCGAAAAAGCAGATACAGCCTCCAATCTTCGTGCGACGGGCGATCTCGTTCATGATGATCAGTCCAGCAAACACCATGACCCAGCCTAAAATCTGCCATAAAGTACTTCCGTCATAAATTTGAAAAATCATTATCTCTCCCTCTCTTTCTTTTACACTTTAGTAACTATGCCTTTCTCTCAGCCTGCGATATTTGTGACTGAAAGGAACAAATTTGCGGTTGAAAAATTTTAAATTTTTCAACCTAGTATACTTCTATTTCTTTGATATTAAATTCGCTCCCCTGCAAAAGCCAGGTATCGGGGCTTTGGCAGTAAGGACATATTTTCCCGTATTCCACAGTCGGATAAGTCTTCTCACACCCTTCGCAGTATGTGATGGCGGGAAGGGTCTCTACGATCAGTTCGGCCCCGTCAAAAAGCTCCCGCTTCTTAGCCGCCCATTTCCAGCAGTTTTGCAGATAGGACTCGATGACCGTCGATACCTCCCCAAGTTCGAGTACGACTTTGGAGATTTTTTCCGCCTCGTTTTCTGCGGCTACTTTTTCCAAAGTATCCATGATGTGGAATACTACGCCTAGTTCGTGCATGATCTACCTCAATCCTTCTTTTTCGCAAATTTGACCTTGATGGACTGTTTGACCATATTGGGCAGGACATATTTTAACTTATCCTCGGATTTCACCATCTCGGAACAGCCCGGCAGTTCCCTGTGGAGCGAAATTGCATCAAAGACGCATTTGGTCGTACAGACGCCGCAGCCGATACATTTATTCGGATCGACTACCGAGGCGCCGCAGGAAAGGCAGCGTGAAGTCTCCGCTTTGACCTGCTCCGCCGTCAGCGTATGAGACAGGTCGCGGAAGGAACGAAGCTGTGCTTCTTCCGCTTTCTCCGGCCGCTGTCTGTCCGTATTATCATAGCTGGCAATGTAAATATCTTCTTTATCCAGTTCGATGAAATCTCTGCGGTTTCTGCCGATTGTCAGCGTACAGTGCTCCTGTACGAACCTGTGCAGGGAGATTGCGCCCTCGCGTCCTGCCGCAATCGCATCTATGGCAAATTTCGGCCCGCTATAAACGTCGCCGCCGACGAAAATATCCGGCTCCGCAGTCTGATAGGTCAGCTTATCGGCGATCGCGCCGCCGTTCGGACGAAGTTCCACTTTCGTTCCTTTCAGAAGTTCTCCCCATTCGATTCCCTGTCCAACACTGAAAATGACATTCGTACAGTTGACCGTCATAGTCTCTTCTTCGTTATAAAGCGGTGCAAACCTGTGATTCTCATCATATACACGGGTGCATTTCTTGAACACGATACCTGTCACTTTATTATTTTCTGACAGTATCTCTTTCGGGCCCCAGCCGTTATTGATAACGATATTCTCTTCCGAGGCTTCGAGTATCTCTTCTCTGCTGGCGGGCATTTCATCCCTGCTTTCCAGACAGAACATGGAAACTTTGCCCTGCATGCAGCGTCCGGCCGTCCTTGCCGCATCAATGGCCACATTACCGCCGCCGATCACGACTACCTCGCCGCCCAGTTCAAAGGCTTCATTTCTGCCTGCCTCCCGCAGAAATTCTACCGCCGTATAAGCGCCTTCTGCATTCTCTCCGGGGATGCCGGGTTTTCTGCCGCCCTGACAGCCGATGGCAATATAGAAGCCTTTATAGCCCTCTTTACGAAGCTGTTCTATTGTAGTATCTTTGCCGACTTCCACGCCATATCTGATCTCTACGCCCATAGCTGTGATCACATCCACCTCGGCCTGGATCAGGTCTTTTTCCAGTTTATAAGAAGGCACACCGTAAGTCAGCATACCGCCCGGTCTGTCATTTTTTTCAAAAACTGTCGGTTTATATCCTTTATCCGCCAGATAGTATGCACAGGAAAGTCCTGCCGGGCCCGCGCCGATAATGGCTATTTTTTCATCAAAATGACCTTTTAACGACGGTACTGTCGGTTTCGGGATATAACGCGTCTCAGCCTTCAGATCCTGCTCTGCGATAAATCGTTTCACCGCATCGATCGCCACGGCTTCATCTATTGTTCCGCGGGTACACGCATCCTCGCACCGTCTGTTACAGATCCGTCCGCAGATCGCCGGCAGCGGATTGTCCTTTTTGATAAGTGCCAGCGCCTCCTGATAGCGTCCTTCTTTGGCTAACTGCAAGTATCCCTGAATGGCGATATGCGCAGGGCAGGCCGTTTTACAGGGCGCTGTACCGGTATCGTAACAGTTGATCCTGTTCACGTCACGGTAGTTGTGCGTCCACATATGTTCTCCCCACTTCTGTTCCTGCGGAAGAGGCATCTTCGGATATTCTACCTCGCTGCCGTCTTTTTTACATAATTTCTGTCCGAGCTTCACCGCGCCCGCCGGGCAGGATTCCACACACTTGCCGCAGGCTACGCACTTGGATTTATCTACTTTGGCTATGTATGCGGAGCGCGACATATTCGGCGTATTGAAAAGCTGGGAAGTACGCAGGGCATAGCATACGTTCACATTACAATTACAGATGGCGAAAATCTTATTGGCGCCATCGATATTCGTGATCTGATGCACAAACCCGTTATCTTCCGCCTGTTTAAAAATAGCCAGCGCCTCTTCACGCGTAATATAGCGGCCGTCCTTATTTGTTTCCACGACATAATCCGCCATATCGCCCACAGCTACGCACCAGCCTTCCGGGTCGTCTCCGCACCCTTCATCATGCGTCAGTCTCGAACGACGGCAGGAACACGGACTCGCCGCGTATTTGCCTTCGTACTTCGTCAGCCAGTAGGAAATGTGCTCCAGATCGATGGATTCGCTCTCCATTTCAATCGCTTTTTCCACCGGGATAACGTGCATACCGATACCGTTTCCGCCCTCGCCGACAAACGGCGTAACATGCTCTAAAGGCAGTCTGGACATATGCTCGAAAAACAGGCTGACTTCCGGATTCTTCGCAATAACGGATTTATTCATATTGAAAAATTCCGCCGCCCCCGGCACGAACATCGGCAGCACATACTGCTTCTCATGAGCCGGATTTTCCCAGTTGTACTCTAAAAGTCCCTTAACAGACATCTCCTCCAGCATCTGCTCCAGTTTCTTTTCCTCCATCCCGGTCAGCCTGACCATTTCCGGCAGAGTCTTCGGTTTCCGTACCCCCATTTTCAGAGCGATCTCCGCTTCTTCGTCAGTCACCACTCCCGCAAGTCCCCAGTACTCAGGATCATCCTGTGTGATCTTCTTTATCCCCAGCTTCTGCGGAATCCTGTCCGTTATCATCTTGCCCAGCTTGACGATACTCTCCCTGACAGGTTCGTCGTGATCCGCCTTATGTTCGGGATAAACATAATCCGGATATAGTTCTTTGTCTAACGTTTTTCCCATATCTTCCTCCCTCGTTTGTATATTTTTAATGGTATTGAAACACGCAGGCACGCGCCTCAATATCATTTATATTACCGTTTTCTCCAATTTACCACTTCTTCTTCCAGCCAGGCCGCCCACTCTTCGATTCCCTCGCCGGTTCTGGCGCATATGGGGATGATCCTGGCTTTTGGATTGCGCATATGGATATATTCTTTACATTTCTCCATGTCGAAGTCAAAATAAGGCAGTACGTCAATCTTATTGATCAGCACCACGTCGCAGATAGAGAACATCAGCGGATACTTGAGCGGTTTGTCGTCCCCTTCCGGTACGGATAAAATCATGGCGTTTTTAGAAGCGCCTGTGTCAAATTCCGCCGGACAGACCAGATTTCCCACATTTTCCAGGATAGCCAGTTCCACGTCGCCGGTATCCAGACCTTCGAGCCCCTGTCTGGTCATCTCCGCATCCAGATGACACATCCCGCCCGTATGGAGCTGGATTGCTTTTGCTCCCGATCCTGCGATGGTCTTAGCGTCCACATCCGAGTCGATATCCGCCTCCATAACACCGATCTTTACTTTCTCTTTCAGCGCGTCAATCGTGCGCAGTAGTGTTGTTGTCTTGCCGGAGCCGGGCGACGACATCAGATTTAATAAAAAGACGCCCTTTTCTTTCAGTTCCCGGCGAAGTTCCTCCGCCTGCCTGTCGTTATCCGCATATACGCTCTGCCTGATCTCTAAAACCCGCACTTCTTTCATGATAATAACCATGCCTTTCTTTCAGCCTGCAATATTTTGCCTGCTCTTCCTGATTTTACTATTTTTTATCAAATTTCCGATATCTCCTGATTCTATTTTAACATGACGGCGCAAAATGTCAATTCGCCACGATAAAGCGCCGCTTTTTCGCCATCCAGATGAGAAGAGGAACAGGAACAGAAAGCGAAGATTTTTTCATTTTTCAGATTGTCGTCAACGCGCAGTAATGCTATAATATCCGTATGTGCCTCACGCACATACATACTAAAAATCAAATACATAAAGGAGAAATTTAACCATGAAAGAATTGGAAAATGAAAAATTTGAAAAATATGGAAGTTTTTTCTTCCTGCTCGTTCTGGGACTGGGAATCGTTCTCCCGCTTGTCCTCGGTCTGCTCGTCGGTATCGCCGGATCGGCGCCGCGTATGGATGTCATTTTACCGATGGCGCTTATTTTCGCCTTCATGATCTGGATCTTTTTGTTGATGACAATTGCCTGGGGCAGTCTGACCAAACCTTTTGTAAAACGTACCGCCAAAAAAGTCGGCGACCTTCCTTATCACTTCAACAGTTCTTTTACGAGCAGAGCCGGTATACTCTATATTGACTTAGAAAACGGCATGATTGGTTTTATTTCCGCTTATAACCCGCAGAAAATCCAGATTTTTAACGCCAGAAGAGTCACTGAACCGAAAACGGTCGCCTCCACCATGAGCGGCGTCCGTTTCGTCTTTTATCTGGATGGCAAAAAAATTACGATGTATACGTTACTCTCCAACAGAATGGTCAACTTAAAATCCGGCATGGGCGCCGAGGCAGTTTCCAAAGCCGATGCCTTCGTTGAACTTCTTCAGGCTGCGAAAAGCCGCGCAGAAGGAGGAATGCAGGGATGAGCCTGACTGATTATCTGCCGGCGATCATTATTGTGATCGTTGCCATCGCTGTGATCGCCTTTGTTTTTTCTTTTGTTAAGAATCTGATCCGGGAAAAGAAAGGCCAGATCACCTGTCCGCATTGCAAGGCCGCCGCAGAAAAAATCTCTCATTATCCTTATCTGTTCCTGCTGCCCGTTTCCTTTGGAGATCATTATGCAGAGCCGGAAAAATATCTTCTGCGGAACATGTATCCGATCCGCAGTAAAGAACAGATTCCTACCGGCAGGCGTGCATGTAAGGCGACGGTTTTCAGTTGTTCCCGCTGTAATAAACAGCTTGTGGAGATCACGGATTTTTTACAGGTCCGTGGAGAAGAATATCCGAAAGAGTATCATACCTTCGACCACGATCCGTTTCGGCCTCTGTTAGAGGCTTGGGAAGGAATGGCGAATGGCCAGTGAAAATAAAGATCATTAAGATAAAAGACTAATTTGACCTTCGAGTCAGAAAAAGAGCGTATCACAAACCCGGTTTTTCCCCATTTGCGGTACGCTCTTAGTTTTTTCATCTCAGACCTTCCTGCTTTTTTTCTTATTCAACATTTCAAGAAGTTCTGCGGCTCCGGCCTTTGTATCTGCTACTATCTCTGCCGGTGTCATATACTCATATCTGGATGCATTGTATGCGCGAATTTTCCTGATATCATTTAAATCAAAACGTTCGCTTATTTCAAGTTCATTCCTTATCATTTCCACAATTTTCATCCTCCTCTTCCAATAATGCTGACGGCGGGTATATCATCAAGTCTTTATATCCTTCATATGTTGTGACTGCTTTGATACCGCGAATTGTCCTGACGTTCACAATATGCTTAAAATTCCATGATATGATAAAATCACATCCTGCCATGATTGCTGCCGCTATATGTCTGCAATCATCATAACTTTTCCTCTTCAGAAATCCAAAATCAATAAACTTTTCCGCTAAAATTACCGTATCTTCATCTGTTTCAATTATAGTATACTCTATCTGATCTAAATAACTCAATAATATTTTTCGTTTTTCCACACTACATTTACCAATCTCATATACTACAATATCGGAAATGTATATCTCATACTGTCCTCTTTTGAAAAGTTCCCATACATCTTGTGTTTCTTTCATTCTCTCAGGTGCATCCACCTGATCAAGATAACTGATCACAGATGTATCTAAATATACTTTTATTTTATTCATTTAACATCCCTTCCTTTCTCGCGCATCAATAAAAATACACTCTGGCGCGGTAATAAAAATATGTCCTCTTTTTCTTTTCCTTTAACAGCAAAAGCAGCTTTCTGCCCTCGTTTCCGGCTTCTGCCACCGTCTCCTCCTCCACGCTTTTTTCTCCATATAAAAGCGCCTCGTATTTTTCTATAAAGCTCAATTCATCTTCCGCTATCCCCAGTCCCAGCGCGGCGCGTATCCTGAACTCCTGCAAAGTTTCCGTCTCCATTCTGCGCAGGCCAAGCCATGATAAAATGCGCAGATCATTCTGCAGCGCCATACGAAACTTCTCCGCCGTATCCAGTTTCCGATAACGCCTTTTTTGGATGACTCGTTCCAGCCAGATGAATAATGCGCCCGCCGCCATAAACAGCAAAGCCGCATATAAAGCTATTTTCAAAACGTCTCCAACGATACCGCTCCCACGCAGGCCAGCTTCTTTTTCTGACACTTTTGTCAGTTCTGTCGAATACAGCGAAGAATCCGCCGCTCCCATTTCGTCCTGTGCATATTCTCCATAACCATCGGGCGAAAGAACTTCCGCTCCTTCCCGCTCCCGCTCGGTCTCCCAGGGCGTATAGCGCAGATCTCCATATCCCGGAGTCGGTTCAAACGCTATCCAGCCCACGCCCTCTATGTAAACTTCCGGCCAGGAATGCCCCATATCGCCATAGACTACCGTCTCGCCGCCCTTTTCCATAGGGACGCAGAATCCCTGCACATAGCGGGCCGGAAATCCCTCCGCTCTTGCTAAGAGCGTAAACGCCGTGGCAAAATAGGTGCAATACCCCTCCCGGCTCTCCAACAGAAAATAATCCAGAAAACTCTCCGCATCCGTTACAGTTTCCGGCAGCTTACCGGGTGATTTTGTATAAGTATAAGAAGCAAGCGCCGATTCGATCATCCGCAGCTTCTCGATATCGCTGCCGGCATATCTGGTTATTTCTTCCACATAGGCTCTTACTTCGTCGGAGAGCGGCGTCTCTTCCGTATCCGGCTGCCTGCCCTCTTCCTGCATCTGTGTCAAAAACATTTCAAAGTCCCAGGAACCTGCGTTTAACTGATAAAAATCCGCCTCATACTCCGTGCCGTATCCTCTTTTATCCGCCTTTCCATGCGTATCGGCAAAAAGTATGCTCCCACCCTCGCAGATGACCGTCAGGTTTTGATTTCCTTCCCTGATATTTACTGTCTTAAGCGGGCTAAAAACATAGGCGGTATTAAAATACTGATAGCGGATATGCAGCGTCGTCAGAGACAGAAAGTCCCGCACATGGCCTTCTCCAAATGACATGGCGGCCTGATGCGTCTGTTTCGCATCCATAAATATATCATCTGCCGCATAGCGATCTTCCTGATACCACTGTCTGCCGTCAAACGTATCATAAACCCGCCCCGTCAGATAGACATTGCCCGCAAGATCATCTTCTCCCCTCACGATCATAATGGCACGGCGCTCGTCTTCCAGATCACCCTGCAGTTCACCATCTTCCGGGAATCCGCTGAGCGCCGTATCAAAATTCTCCTTTTTACCGTTCATGATATTCTGCGTCAATGCCGTCAAAGACTCCTGCACCTGTGAAAAAGCATCCTTCGCAAACTGCCAGCTAAAGGGCTTCTGTGGCGCGGGCATCCATAACATGAACAGCACATATACGGCCATAAAAGGCATGATCCAGAACATATATGCCCTTTTATCTTTCTTTTTTTCCTTTTCCCAGAAATGCTCCGTCCACTCTCCGGCAAACAGCGCAATATAGGCCAGCATAAAAACGACGCCCGCATGTTCTATATACTTCCCAGTCAGCAGGCAGAATAATAAAGTACAGACAAATGCACACATTAGCGTCACTTTAAGAAAAAAATACTTTTCCAGGATACATTGCACAAGATAGCACAGTATTGCCGCCAGGGCCGCCTGCAATACTTCGTATCCTGCCAGCCAGTCTGCTTCCCATGTGTCTGTCCCGATCAGCCAGCGGCCGTAAGAGGCCAGAAACATAAGACAGTTTCTGACTCCCAGCGTGGCGCCCGTTATAAGCAAAAGCACCAGAAATAAAAAGAATACGAAAAGCCGTCCTTTTCCCGTCAGCCTCCGCATCCCAAACGCAGCGCCAAACACCGCAAAAGCCATTAGAAAATGCAGCGCCCCCGCATCACCGGCTCCCCAGAATTCTCCCGCGCCAAAAAGCAGGATGCTAAAAAGGAGCGCCGCCTGCACGAACCGGTAGATTTCCTGTGTTTTCATCCGCAGTATCTTCTCCCTCATAGGCTCCCCTCCAGTTCTCCTTCTATGGAAAGGGGGATGATCCGCAGGCGCAGACTGCTCAATTTCACATACTCCTGTACATCCTCCCCGGTGATCAGATATACCACCACGATCACGCCTCCGGCCGCTGTTTCCTGGGCTATCCTGCCGATAGTCTCATTCCATTCATGCAGGAGGATAAAGACCACTTTGCTGTCGCGGATACCGCCTCTTATCATAGCCTCGGTCAGCGTTTCTCCGGCATCTTCCGCCTCGTCAAAACTGATCTCCGAAATTTTTTGGTAAAACTCTTCAAAATCCCTGATACTGTCCACATGGCTTTTTCTCAGCCCCCGCTGCCCATAACAGGCCGTAAACGTGATATTCCGCTCGGCAAAAAAGACCCCCAGCGCCAGCATCACTTCCAGTATCCGGTTCTCCAGCGGCAGATACTCCCTGTTATCCTTACTGTAACGCTTCGTATCACAGATAAGCGAAATACCCTGTTTCTGCTCCCCGATGCGCGTCCTGACTTTTAACGTCTGCTCCCGCGCCGTCGCCTTCCAGTGGATTGTATGCAGAGCATCTCCCTGCACATACTCTCTGACCGGCACATCCATCTCCGTCTGCAGCGCCGGAGCGTCTTTTTGTAACAGCGAGACGATATCTGTAATACTGTCCAGTTCCTCCACCCGCACGATCTTCGGTCTGACCAGCGCTTTAATTGGCGCAGAAAGCGTATACGTGAGTCTGAAAATACGGAAAAAGTCAGTGATGATTATTTTTTTGACCCCCACTTCATACTCTCCCCGGTATTTACAGACAATTTTCGTTCTATAAGTGAATTTATCTCCCGGCAGCAGTTCGTACTCGATACCGTCCGGAAGCTGTTCCACATAGGAAAAAGAAGAAAATAACCTGACGCTGACGCTTGAAAAAGCAAAGAGATCATCATTCTGCAGAACAAAATAATATGGCACCGCCTGACCGCATACCATATTTCTATTCTCCACTTCCTGATAGATCCTGAATCTGCAATAGACAAAAAATAAATATAACAGTGATATAAACGGCAGTATCGTCACGCCGAAAAAGAAGCCGTAACTGACGGTTCCGCCATAGAAACTGATGGCCGCCAGCGAAAGAAGCCACAGTCCAAACAGCATCCACCTGCGCATTTTCATTTTAATAACCATGCTCCTTTCTCAACCTTGCCGCACTTCCTTTTATACCGGAATCTTTACTTTCAAGATGAGGCCCTTTAAAATAGAGGCGGCGTCTTCCTTACGTATCCGGGCTTCGGAAGAAAGCGACAGCCTGTGTAGGAGCACGTGCATCGCCACATCTTTGACATCATCCGGCTTCACATAATCCCTGCCCTTTATAAAAGCCCTGCCCTGTGAAGCGCGCATCAGGGCGAGCATGGCCCGCGTACTGGCTCCAAGGACAAAACGCTCTTCTTGTCTGCTCATTTCCACGATATCTTCCATATAGGCAAGCAGCGGCTCTTCAATAATAACATGTGTTATTATTTCCTTGATGCGCAGTATATCCGCTGTCGTACATACCGCCCCGGCTTTTTCCGGCGTCTTTCCCTCCAATACCTGTCTGGCCAGTTCTATCTCCTGTTCCCTTGCCGGATATCCGATAGACAGCCGCATCATAAAACGGTCCATCTGCGCCTCCGGCAGCGGATACGTCCCCAGAAATTCCACCGGGTTCTGTGTGGCGATCACCATAAATGGCTGCGGCAGCGTATGAACGGCGCCATCCACCGTCACCTGTCCCTCCGCCATAGCCTCCAATAAAGCCGCCTGCGTCTTGGGTGCCGTCCGGTTGATCTCATCCGCCAGCAGGATCTGGTTCATGACCACGCCTTCCCGGTATTCAAACTCGCCTGTTTTCATATTATATATGGATACGCCGGAGATATCGCCCGGTAACGTATCCGGCGTAAACTGGATCCTGCCGAAACTGCAGGCGATGCTTCTGGCAAGCAGCGCCGCCAGCGTTGTCTTCCCCACGCCCGGTACGTCTTCTAACAGCACATGACCGCCCGTGAGCAGACAGACTAACAGATTCTCTACGACGTCTTCCTTGCCGATGAAAAAAGCGTTGATATTATCTTTTAATTTTGTAATGGTTTCGTGATCGTTCATTCCTGATTTCCCACTTCCTGAACAATAGTATCTTCCACAGGCAGCACAAGCTGTGAACAGTACCTCTGCGGATCAATTTCTTTCCCCACGTAAGGAGCGACCAGGGCGATTGCCCGGACATATCCGGCAGGCGTAAGTCCACGCTTATGTAACTGTTCGCCCAGATAAAGATAAGCTTCATCGATTTTGCTATAGTTACCATAACACAGCAGGGACAGGGCTGTGCAGGCGGGAACGTGAACCACATCCTCCGGCGCCTGTTCCGGTAAAACGGGGATACAGATATAAGAATCAAAGGGTGCGGAAGAAAGTTTTCCCTCCAGATAGTCTGTGCGCTCATTAATGATAAAAAACGGCTCAGGTGCAAGAGCAATTCCTTTTTCTACGCATTCATGAAAAAAATCATACGAGGCATGATATTTATCCTGCACCAAAGGGCCCTGAAACCTGCGCACACAGCATACGGTTTCCGGAATCTTTATTATGGATAAAGACCTGTTGGGTACATTGTGGGAACGCAGACGCATTTCTTCAACCTGCTGCTGCAATATGGACAGTTTCTGTTCCAAAGTGGCAAGAAGCCCATCCGCTCTGCCGCCGCTTGCATAGTAGGAGAGGATTTCTTCCGAACTGAAACCCATCCACTGAAATTTCTGGATCTGCAGGATGCGGCTGACGTTATTGTTATCATAGTAACGGTATTTGCTCTTTGCATCGATATAGGCCGGCGTGAGCAGCCCTTTTTCCTCCAGACGGATCAGACTGGAACGGGAAATGTTACAGGCATGCGCCGCCTGCCGGATAGTAAATAAGCTGTAGTCGCTTTCATTTGTAGTGCTGTCAATGGAGACGTCCCTCTTCATAACCATGTCTTTCTCTCTTCCTTTTTTCATAAAGTCCAAAAAAATATCAAAAATCACTTGAGTTGTTCATGGGTGGTTATGTTATGATAGTAATAATGTACAAGTTACAAATAAAATTGTCAAGAGTATTCTTGTGTATACAGAGGAGGAATTCATTTTTATGAAAAAAAGCGAACAGATTTTTTATGAGAGATTGAAAACAAAGAAGGTAAAAGAAAAATTAGAGTACACATCTTCTCTGACAGTACTGCTTACACTGGTGTGTATCGTGATCGCCCTTATCGGTTTGATTTTTTTATCAAGCAGGGTAGAAAGATTTTATCAGCTTTCTTATAACAATGTAAAGCTTGCAAACCAGAGCCAGTCCAATCTGCAGGAAGGCGCAAAGAATATGCTCCATGGCTGTCTGATACAGGATGATGAAGTAACGCCTCAAAGACTTGATATGGCAAGAGCCAACTTTGAAAAAATGACAGCCATGTTAGAGGAACTTAGTGAAACATCCTTTGCGGACGCCGAATTATTTGAAGTAACTCTGGGAAATATGGAACAGATCAATTCCCGGTTTATCGAATTTGAAACGCCGGCGCTCGCACATGACCCGGAAGGCGCATTCGCTATATACAATGGAGTATACTTAAGCCTTTTTGCCCAGATGGCAGGAAATATAAGCACCATTGAAGAAATTGAAGATCAAAATGCCGCCAGTATGTATCATCTGGCAACCATAATCAAATATATTTGTATTGTTCTGGAAATTCTGATCGGCTGTATCAGTATCTTCCTGAGCAGAAGCATGTCAACTTTCCTTGCAAAAATGCTGAGTAACAGCATTTTTGAATTAAAAGATTCGGCAATGAAAATGACCAAAGGTGATTTTGACATTGAAATTGCCTATGAATCACAGGACGAACTTGGCGAGCTGGCTGACGCAATGCGCAATATGGTTTCCAATACCCGCCTTATTATATCTGATACAAGCAGAGTTCTTGAAGAGATGGCGGATAATAACTTTGACATACATACAGACGCAGAAGTCCATTACGCAGGCATTTATGAGAACCTGCAGTTATCCATAGATAAGTTGAATAACCGTCTGAATGAAACGCTGCATGATATCAGCGAGGCCTCCGAACAGGTAAGCACCGGTGCGCTTCAGCTTGCACAAAACGCACAGATGCTTGCAGAAGGGGCTACTGACCAGAGCAGCGCCATCGAGAGACTGACTGCAACCATTGAAGATATTACAAATATGGCCATGGAAAGCGCGCAGACCCAGCAAGACGCGGCACAAAACGTAAGCCAGGTTGTCAAAGAAGCCGTTAAGGGGAAAAATGAAATCGCCAGACTTTTAGATGCCATGGAAAAGATCAGTATTGCTTCAAAAGAAATTGAAAATATTACTCTGTCCATTGAAGATATAGCCTCCCAGACCAATCTGCTCTCCTTAAACGCTTCGATCGAGGCGGCGAGAGCAGGAGAATCCGGAAGAGGATTTGCAGTTGTTGCGGACCAGATTGGCAAGCTGGCGACAGACAGTGCACAGTCGGCTGTCGATACAAGAGAATTAATCGCCAAGTCTCTGGAAGAAATTGAAAACGGCAATAACATTACACAAAGTACGGCTGCCGTGTTAGAAGAAGTCTTAAATTCCATGAACGAAGTACAGGAAATTGTGAAAAACGCAAGTACTGCATCGCAATCGCAGGCTGAAATGCTAAAGGATATTTCGCATAACATTGAAGCAATTTCTTCGGTTGTGGAAACCAATTCTGCTTCTGCAGAAGAAAATTCCGCCACAAGCGAGGAACTTACCAGCCAGTCAGACTCCATGAACAGTATGATCTCGGAATTTAAACTTCGCAAAAGTTAAGTTCTACGGTTTTTAAACAGAAAAAGATAAAATAATCCGCAGCCGCCTTACCTCCGAAGCAGGTTCCTCATCAAGTTCCGCCTTCACGTCACCTTTCATCCGCGTCATCAGTTCTTTGACGATAAAAAGGCCCAGCCCGGAAGACCCCTTCCGGCGGGCCGACTCACCCTTATAAAAAAGTTCAAACATTCTTTCCGGCGCCGGCAGGGCATCTGCGGGCAGCGTATTTTCAAAAACGAGAGAATTGCCTTTTTGTACGATGAGGATATCTCCGTTTCCGTGGAGCAGCGCATTCTGTATCAGATTCAAAAAGACACGTTGCAGCGCTTCTTCATCCGCAGGTACGGAAAATGTCTCCTCTTCAAATCTTATCTCTGGAGAGACGCCTTTTTCCTCGAAACGGGTATAAAGGCCCAGCAGACAGTTACTAAGAATCGGTAACACCTGTAATTTTCCTATGGAAAGTGTAAAGTCTTCTCCGGTCAGCTTTGTATATAAGAACAATTCTTCCAGCATATCTTCCAGATCCGCCAATCTGCTCTCCGCCGCCTGCAGGTAATGCTCTCTCTTATTATCAATATCACAGTCCGCCTCTATCGCCCCGCACTCTCTGGCCAGCTGCACGTATCCGGATGCGCCCGTCAGCGGCGTCCGGATATCATGCGCGAGTCCCGTAATGTTCTGTTTTAATTGCTTTTCAGACTTTTCATATTGCAGATATGACTTGTCTTTTTGTATTAAAACACGATTTAATATTCTGCATAATGTCAATATCACCCTGTCACGGCCATTTACTGTCAGTTCCATATGACTGCCTTTTTCTATTTCTTCCAGCTGCATATTCAGAACATGAATATTCTGTCGAAGCCGGATATATGCTGCGATAAACACTATACATAAAAGCGCCGGTACAAGAGATATAATCCACATTTAACACCAATCCTCACATTTCTTTACATTTATCAGTCAGGTATTCTTTCTAACTATCCTATCACCTAACAGCAGTTTCCTAACATTCATCTTGTGCAGAGATTAGGCAGCATCCTGCTTTGTCAATATAATAACAGATATTATTGAATATATGATAAAAAATGCTCCGCCGATCATGAATACTTTCAAGTCGGCCAATCCTCCATAAGAAGACGGGCCGTAAGTAATATTATAATACAGGGTAGCAGCAAACCAGCCGTCTGCACGAAACCACCGTGTAATACTGGCAAGCGGTACCTGCACAAGCCCGCTGCCAAGCAATATGGCTGCCGTCACTCCCACCGCCATATTTCTCGAAAAGACACAGATCATAAGGATCAGCGCGGCAAAGGCCATGGTGACAAGCCAGAGCCACAATAAATAGAACAACACATCCTGCCATCTGCCAAAAGGTACCATATAGGAAAAGAGCACATTCATCAAAGCCCCAAAGCCAAAGCAGAGCAGTAAATAAATAACATCTGCAATCCCTATGACCATCAGCTTACCGGCCACATATTTCCAGCGTTTCCGGTGCAGAGACATGATATTCTTGATAAAGCCGCTTTGAAAATCCATGCAGACAAAAATGGCCACCAAAAGACCGAATGTCAGATTATATGCACCGCCATCCATACAGGAATTTCTAATCATCTGCACAAAGTCCACGCCTTCTAAGATATCTTCTTCTCCGTCTGTGTCCACAAGCTGAGACATGCCGATTTTGGGCGCAAGTTCCTGCCCCTTGGGTGTCCCCACCAAAAACAGCATGGCATAGCAGAGAAAAATGGTAACTAGCAAAAAGGCCAGACAGCCGTATAATGCCTTACTTCTTTTCAGCCGATATAAATCCATACGCAATAGATTAAACATTATTAATTTCCCCCTTTTCTCCGCTCTCCATATGATCCATCCGCTTCAGGAAATATTCTTCCAAGTCCATATGATGAAATCCCGACGAATATATCTGTATCCGATTCTCAAAAAGCAGTTTGTTCAGTTCCACGCCTTCTTTTACCTCATACAAACGTATGATATGGTCATCACATACCTCCGCCTGAATACCCGGTTTTTGCTCCATAATAAGAGATAACGCCCGTTTTGTATTGTCAACTTCTATCTGAAAATAATCCATACATTTCTTTTCCAGATTTTCCCTGCTGATCTGCTCGACTAAAATGCCCTCCTTGATAATGCCGTAATGTGTGGAAATCCTGCTGAGTTCTCCCAATATATGCGAACTGATGATAAAAGTCTTTCCTTCTGCGTTTAAATCCAGAATTAACTGTCTGATCTCCCTGATCCCCTCCGGATCAAGACCGTTGATCGGCTCGTCCAGTATCAGCAGATCCGGATTCCCCAAAAGCGCGATGGCAATGCCCAGACGCTGCTTCATACCCATGGAAAACTGTTTCACTCTCTTTCCCCCGGTATCCGCTAACCCCGTTATGGCTAACGCCCCGTCGATGCTCTTTTCATTCGCAAGGCCGAGACACTTCGCCTTCATCACCATATTCTGTCTGGCGCTCATATGCGGATACAGGCCGGCCGACTCGATCAGTGCGCCGACCCGTCTGGCCAGCATGGGGTCTGTCAATTCCCTGCCAAATAATCTGATATCCCCCTGCGTCGGTCTGGCCAGACCGCACAGCATTTTCAGGGTAGTCGATTTCCCCGCGCCGTTCCTGCCGATAAACCCATAAATTGCGCCCGCCCTCACTTTCATATCTACGTGGTCTACTGCGGCCTTTCCCTTATATACTTTGGTAAGCGCCATAGTTTCCACTACCAGATCTCCCTTTGTCTCTGTCATTTTATCTAATCCTCCGTTCCATTTTGCAGCACATGCTGTCATCATTACAACTAACAGTATAAACATGGGAGTTTTAAAAAACACTCAGAAAAGTTAAAGAAAGGTTAAAGATATACAAAAAAGTTATACCAGCTTAAAACCAAGGCCCCATACTGTCTGGATATAACCGTCCGTCCCGCTGTCTTTCAGCTTTGCACGGATATTACTGATATGTACATTGATGGTCTTATCCTCGGCAAGGTATTCCTCGCCCCACGCATATTCATAGATCATCTGTTTAGAAAACACCCGTTTGGGATTTCTGATAAAAAGCTCCAGGATCAAAAACTCATGTTTCGTCAAGTCTATCATCTGGCCGCCTGCTGCCATCTCCTGTGTATCCGGGTTCAGCGTCCACTCCTTATAACGGTACGCGACTCCCGCCGGTTCCATGCTTTCCGTTCTCGAATCCCGGCGGCGCAGCTGCACCTGGATCCGCACCAGCAGTTCCGGCAGTTCAAACGGTTTGCAGATATAGTCGTCCGCCCCTGATGAGAGAACGTCCACTTTACTCTCCAGACTGCTCTTGGCTGACAATACAATAACAGGTGTTTTCTTTGTAAACACAGAAACCAGCTCTTCACCGGAGATTCCCGGAAGCATTAAGTCCAGTAAGACAAGGTCATATTCATTCATAGAAAAAAGCAGTTTTCCTTCGCTGCCGGAAAATGCCTGCGTACATTGATAACCATGATTTTCCAGATACTCTCTGATCATCTGATTATTCCCTGCATCATCTTCTACGATCAATATATGTTTCATCTTTTCTGTTCTCCTTCATGCTCCCGGATTGCCGGATGCCATTTATAAATGCCTGTCTAAACCAGAACATCTACCGGCACATAATGTCTCACCGGAGCGATACCTGCCGCTGCGATATCTTCCGCCACGGTTTCTGCGGCATCCGCATTTTCCGGCGTACTGCCATCAGCCGTCTTTTCCCCGGCCTTCTCTGCGCCTTTTTCCTCTGTACCATTTGCTTCTGCCCTGCCCGCTTCTGTTTTGCTCTCTTTTGTTCCGTCTGCGTCCGCTTTACCCTCTTCTGCCGCCGCATTCTCCATAGCTTTATCGGCTTTTGCCAGAGACGCCATCTGGGATGAAACCGCATCCATCGCCTTTTTCTCCACAGCGGCAAGTTCCTCCTGCTTGCTCTCTATCGTGCTGCCGCCGCCACGTCCTGCATCCAGTGCGATCTCCGCTTTTAATACGCCGGCCCTGTTTTCCATCTTAGAGGCTGTGCTGCCCTGCACTTTCGCCTGTCCCATTGCCGCATCCGCAGAGATCATGGCCTCCATGCTGGCCGTCGATATACCATTACTTTGTCCTTTGGCATTTCCTTTGCCGCTCTTTTGCCCACCGCCGAGCATGTCGTCAAAAGATTCCCTTTCCTGCTGTTTTGCCCTGCGTTCCTCGATCTGATGCTGGCGCAGCTGCATATTCAGATCGCTGATCGTCTTTTGCAGTTCCTGCCGTTTTTTCATCTTCTCTTCCGTGCTTAAATCTTTATTCGCCGAAAGTTCCTGTAACTGTTTCTGCGCTTCGGCGATCTGACGCTGTAAATTTTTGCTGACCGGATCAGACGCCTGCGACATACCGGAACCGCCTGCCGCAATATTTCCGCCGATTCCGTTTACTCCATTTACTGTCATTGTCATTTTCCTCCTTTATGCTTTCTGTGACATCCCTCTATCCTCCGGCGCATCCGGACATCCCTTTGCCCGACAGATAGAGCCGATATCTGTTATCTCCTATATCGGCCATACGATATAAGAAACAGGGAAAATGTTGTAGACGCATTATTTTCCGGTGCGAAAATGTACACTAATGTATCTTAACGTACCTTAACGTATCTTATCAGGCATCCACTTCCTGATCAGGTGGTACATCTCCTGCATGTCAATCGGTTTGGCCAGATAGTCGCTCATACCGGCCTGTATATATTCCTCGCGCTGTTCTTTCGCCGTATTGCCCGTCAGCGCGATAACAGGCACTGTTTTATAATAACTGCCTTCCAGTTTCCGAATGGCCTGTGTCGCCTCGACACCATCCATAACAGGCATCAGATGATCCATAAGTATCATATCATACCTGCTCTTTTGCACCATTTGTAAAGCCTGTTCTCCATCCGAGGCCAGATCTATCTTCATTTGTAACGGTTTCAACATTTCCTCGGCTACCATACAGTTGATCTCGTTATCATCAACAACCAGAATTTTGGCATCCGGCGCCGTAAACTCTCTCTCGCTGCCCTTTGTCCGGACTGTGCCATCTTCTGTTTCTCCATCCTCGTCATTTTCCGTCCCCTTCTCATGTTTCAGAAGCGCACAGAACGGCGCGCTGTAGAGCGGCTTCTTTATCGTCAGCAGATCTTCCGGGAGATCTCCTTCCAGCATAGGATTATGTAAACCGCACACTACGGCATGCAGCATACGCAGCCTTTCTTTTTCTTCCGCAGGTAATTCCTCATATCTGTCCGTAAAATAATATAATTCCCCTTCTGTCTGTGCCAGCAGTATTTTATCCGTCATCACATCTTCTACAAAATCAACGCCATAACTTTCGGCCAATTTTCTGATCGCGTCCATAGCCGTGGAATTTTTCATACTTCCCGCCACGACGGCGCGGCACTCTCCGGAAAGTTCCGCCGCCCGCTTTTTATCCGTAATGCGCTGATGGATTGTGAAATAGAACTCGCTGCCCTTTCCATACTCGCTCTTTACGCCAATCGTACCGTGCATCAGCTCCACCAGCTGTTTGGATATGGACAGTCCAAGTCCGGTGCCTTCCTTATGATGGTTTTTCTTCGCATCCACCTGCTGGAACGTACTGAACAATTTGCCGATATCCTCCTCACGGATTCCCTGTCCGGTATCTTCTATCGCTAAGAACAGTTCGATATCGTCCCCTTTTATTTCCTGCACTTTGACAGTCAGGCGAACATATCCTTCCTCCGTAAATTTGGTGGCGTTATTCATTAAATTAATGATGATCTGCCGGATACGCAGCGCATCGCCGTAAAGTCCGGCCGGAATATCCGGGTCGATATCAAAGAGCAGTTCCACAGGCTTCGCGCCGATCCGATTCAAAATGATCATGCCAAGGTCACTCAACATACTCATGAAATCATATTCTTCGTCCACAAGTTCCATTTTTCCCGATTCTATCTTGGACATATCCAGAAGGTCGTTGACAATAGTCAGGAGTGCATTACCCGAATTCTGGATATTAAGCAGATATTCCCTGTCCTGTTCCGGCAAATCCCTGCGCAGCATGATCTGCGTCATACCGACGATGGCGTTCATCGGTGTGCGTATCTCATGGGATACGTTGGAGACAAAGGCTGACTTGGCCTGATTGGCCGCATCCGCTCGCTCTTTTTCCTGCCGCACGCGCTCCATCAGTTCATACTGCTCCGTAATATCCACCAGAAGCAGGCTGTAGCCGGACAACTCCCCTTTTTCCCGTATTTCCATGACCTTCTTATTATAATATTTCCCATGTATCCGCTGTATTTTCTCCGCATCTGTAAAAAGATGGATCATATCTCCCGAAACCATTTCGTTCTGGTGTTTATGATCTAATTCCGGGAAGATTTTCCCAGCGTAAACATTGGAGTCCAGATACCCATACATCTCGTCTACAATAATAAAAGCATCCTGCATCTGCTCGAACACCCACCGCTGCCCTAAATCCGTGATACCGAAAAATTCGTCACGCTGCACACTGATAATAATAGACAGAATCGACAATGATGCGCAGATCGGTACGATATCAAAGGAAAAATTAAATCGCAGCATTAACATCAGAGAAGAAAAAATAACAAACTGTGCTCCTACCAGTTTCGCCAGATTATTCCTCCCTGACTCAATCGGTGTCAAAAACATCCGCACTGTCGTATAGATCATGCCACAGAGCAATATAATACACATGACGCTGTAACGCATTAAATACAAAATCCCCGGAACTGACCGAAACAGCACCAGTCCCCATGCCTCGATCCGCATAAAATCCAGCCTTTCAAACACCAGATGGAAGGTATCACCGCTCCAGAGAAGCACCATAAATGCCACTTCCAGTATTGCCCAGAAAGCAACCGGCAGCTTTGTCCAGCTATGCCGTTTTAGTTTCAGATAAGACCAGAGAAACAGGCCAAACATCAGATAAAAGACCGCGCTGCCGAGATATTCCATTTCAAAGGCGATGATCGCGCCTTCATAAGTCGTCGTCTGCAACAGGAGCATATAACTTGCATTGATGATAAAACAGCCCAGATTGGCCATCATCAGGTACATGGATGCCCTGCTGCGCGCTTTTTTCAAAAGACTGACGAAACCTGCGAACGGGACTAACATGCCGATAAGTTGGACTAGGATAACAAGGATACGAATGAACATTTTATCTGCCTTTCTATGTATTGTGTAGGAATGATTTATTCTATCTATCATATGTTAGCATATATTTGCCATTTTGGGCAATCTATATTAAAATATATTAATACAAAACCAAAGAAAGGCCCACACATGAAACCAACTATTAAAAAAGAAAACGTACAACCTTTATTTACATCCAGATTCCTAAACATCTACGACCTGCAATACGCCCCGGACAGCCACTACTACAACGCCAGCCGCCGCTCCTTAGATAATCTGGCGGCCATAAAAACTGACGAGGAGTTCCGCGCCATGCTGCCGGACGCCGTATCCTGCGTGGTAATTGTCCGGGAACGAGGCGGCGAACCGAAACTCCTTTTATCACAGGAATACCGCTATCCGACAGGGCAGTTTCTGCTCAGTCCGCCTGCGGGGCTTTTAGATGCGGAAGATGCCGCGGAGGGAGAACCCGTTCTGGCCGCCGCGAGAAGAGAGATTGAAGAAGAAACCGGTCTTAGGCTCAAAGAATCAGACCGCCTTTTTATCGTCAATCCGCTCTTATTTTCCTCACCGGGCATGACAGATGAAAGCAATGCGCTGGCCTGTGCGGTCGTGGATCTGGAAGATTTATCCTCGCTTACGCAGGCGGGGGCCGTGGGGAGCGAACTATTTGACGGCTTTAGGCTGTTGTCCATGGAAGAAGCCAGAGAGACTCTGCGTGCCGGAAAAGACGCGGACGGCATCTTTTATTCTGTTTTCACCTGGGCAGTGCTCATGTACTTTGTATCAGACTTATGGAGGTAGACCATGCTATATCATTACACAGATTTTGCCGCCTTCGACGGCATCATCCGCTGTGCGGAACTTAGACTCAACAACATCCTGAATATGAACGATACCTCGGAGATGCGTCTTTTTATGCACGGTATCTGCCGGGCGGTGGTCGATAAACTCAACGCCGACGGCGAGAAAGAAAAAAGCCGTCTGATAGAGCGCTTTTTTCATAAAGAAATGGAAGAAGAATTTCATTATTCCGCCTACGCGGCCTGTTTTTCCAAATACCGGGACGACGCTTCACAGTGGGAACGTTATGCGCATCTCGGACAGGGCGTCTGCATCGGTTTTCACGAGGAACTGATGCATCGGATGATCGGCGGCGCCGTATCGCTACAGACCGTATACTATCAGGAAGATATGCGGGAACACCGCCTTGTGGACGAATTTTATCAATTAATCAAAAACTCCAAAAACTTCTCTGTGGAAATGCCGGAACTGCAGAACATGATGAACGACGCCTGGATACAGTCGGTAGCCTTTAAACATCCGTCTTTTGCGAGTGAAAAGGAATCCCGTCTGGTCATCTCGCCTTTCGTGCTGAATGAATTTGCAGTAGAACCGAAATACCATGTATCGGTGGAAAGGATCAAGAAATATTATCCGCTCGATCTCAACAGACTCTGCGGCAGACTGGGGATGCACTTCTCCGATCTGATCGGCGAGATTATCATCGGCCCGACCTCTTCGCAGTCTATCCCTATTTTACAGGATTATCTGATCGACTATGGTCTGACTGTTTTAAAAGACAAAATCAGTATGTCCAAGTGCCCGCTCAGGAAACCGACTTCGTAACACACAAGAAAAAGCGCAAGCTCCGCAGCTTGGCGCTTCGTCCACTACGATTACGGCATTTGAGTATTACATAAAAACTCCGCAGATTAAATAACATAAGTTACTTAATGCGCGGAGTTTTATTGACGTCTGTTATTTTACTGTTACGGATGTAATGTGCGGATTTACGCCTTCATACCAGTACAGGAAACCTTCCAGATCAACGGTATCGCCGATATTCAAGCCTTTTACTGCATTGTATACATCAGTCGTATTATCGCACAGATAGGATTCTACTACGAAAGAATAAGTATTTCCATTCAGTGAAACATTAAAATACAGATCATCGCCATCCTGTCCGGAACCGTCCCAGCTGTACAGATATGCTACGTCGTTTCCGTCCGCATCCTGTCCTGCAGCTTCTACTGTCATACCCTTAAAAGCCACGAATTTATTCTGATGGTTGATCAGATCGTCGGAACCAAGTAAGGATGTAACGTCTTCTGCTTCTGCTACATAACTGCCGTCTTCAATTTCAAATGTAGCATCGGTAATCTCTACTTCTCCTGACCACTCTGATTTGTATCCGGTTACTTTGATCTTAGTACCGGGTGTCAGTTTCGCATAGTCCGCTTCAGAGCAGGCCATGTCGTACAGGAAATAACCGCCGTCCTTATCCTGTGTGTAAACAGTCGCCTTGTCTTCCCACCAGGACTGTTTTGCCTGTACATAAGTCTCAACGACAACTTCCGTATTCAGTTCAGCCGCCACGTATTCTTCATACGTCATGACACCTTCGGATTTCGCATCCGCGTCCTTAGCTGAACCACAGCCGACACATGCGAGTGTGAGTGCGGCGATCATAAGTAATGATGTAAGCTTTTTCATGTTTTCCTCTCCTCTTTGAAATTTCTTCAATCAGTATTTAAAGAACTTCTGTTAATAACATCGAGACTATTATACATGAAATTTCCAATAAATCAATAGTATTATTGCCGATTTATGCGTGCTGCTGCCGCTTCTTTTGCACCATCTGGACAATAACATAGCAGATGATCAGTATCCAGGCACATCCCAGCGCCGATAAAAGGAGCACGGAGGTGCGCGGCAGTTTGCCCAGATCGGTCTTTTCTGTAGAAGCGCTGTTCATGCGTCCAAGCTGGTTCAAACGGTATAAAGAACTGGTGTTATCATAAAGTCTGGCAAAATAATCTTCATCCACCGTTTCCTTTCTCCTCACGGATTTCACCGTACTCTCAATTAACGCTCCCGCCGCGTCACGAAGAGATGTCGAGCCGTTAAAAACAGGCGTGACAAACGTATGCTCAACATTATCCAGCAATAATTTAGATGCCTGTATCTTGATATCGTAATACAGCGAATTATCCTCGCCGCCTCTGGATAAATAATCCTGATATACGGGCGATTCCTGCGCTTTTATCGTAACGGGCACATATCCCTCCGTCCTGGCATAGGCGATCTGCACCTCATCCGATAACAGATACTGTACAAAAAGCCAGGATGCCAGAACCTCCTGCGGGTCGCTCTTATTAAAAATACATACCGAAGGCCCCTGCGATATCATCTGCGGATTATCTGTATCAAACTGTGGAATCGGCATGACCTGTGTCTCAAATTCCACGATCTTATCTTCGCTGATATCACAAAGCGGCGCGTCCGTCCCCATCCAGGTCGCTCCGGCCGTGGAATCTATGGCGAACACGCACTGTCCGGCATTTAAGAAATTCGCAGGATAACTGGAAATCTTAAACGTGGAAAAGGCTCCGCTTTCTGCATGCTGTGCGACCGTCGAAAGAATCTCCTGCGTCGTATCGTTAAATAAAAGCATTTCACCCTCGTCTGTGGAATAGCCGGCATTTTTCTGCTTTAACATCTGTATCATCATATTATCAGTGGACTTATAGATAAAAGGGATCATGACTTTTTGGCCATTTAAGATAAAATTGCCATCTGCGTCCTGCTCCATGGCCGCCTCGGAAACTTCCCAGACAAAATCCCAGGTCAGCGTCTCCGGTATAGTATATCCCAGTTTTTCCACATATGTCTTGTTGATATAGCATGCCTCGGTCGAACGCATATAAGGCAGGGCGTAATAATGCCCGCCAAACTCGCACTCATCCAGAAACTGCGGGATGATCTCTTCTTTCGCGGGCGCGTCAAAGCGCACCTCGCTTCCGCCCAGACCATATTTTTCATCCGTAAAAAGTTCTTCTAACGGCACGACAAGGTTGCTGCCCGTCAGATAAGTCGCTATATGGTCGGGATAGGTGATACAGACATTGGGCGTCGTTCCTGTCGAAATATTTGTTATGACGTCGTTATATATCTTACCATAATCCGTATACAGGCGCAGATTCACCCTGATATTCGGATACAACGCTTCAAAATCGGCGATCGCCTGCTCATAAATATCCGTCTGCGTCTTATTGGTATCGTTTTTGGCCCAGAATGTAATTTCGTATTCTCCGGACGTATCCATCTGCTCCGGCACCTCAAAAGCATCCAGTCCCTCTCTGCCATGACAGCCTGTCAGAGCCAGCATACAGCCAAGCGCCGCCACAGCCGGGCAAAACCCCGCACCTGTCCGTTTCAACATACGCCTCAACATTATTACCACGCCTCCTTCTAAGTTCTTCGTCCTTTTCTGAACTTCAGTTTCTTCTCAAACTTTAATTCATTCTCAGACTCCAGCACCTCATCACCCTTTGGTTCCTCCTCGTGAAACACCTTCCATGATCTTTTTGCGGAATAACAAAAAGATGACAATTAACGGAAACGATATGACCACGACCGCCGCCATCATCGCCGGGATGTTCTCACGGCCGAATCCGTTCTCCCTGATCTCCTGTATGCCGTTCGATACCAGAAAATAGGCTTCGTCATCCGTGATCAGCCGCGGCCACACATAAGAGTTCCAGCATTCTATCACTTTCAGTATCGTCACGGTGATAAGCGTCGGCTTGGAGATCGGTATCATCACCCGCAGCAGATATTTCAGATCGGAAGTGCCATCTACCTTGGCCGCATAATATAAACTGTCCGGTATCTGTTCAAAGTTTTCCTTTAACAGATAAATATAAAAGACCGACATGACCGAAGGCAGTATCAGCCCCGGAAATGAATTACGCATATTCAAGTTCGTGACCGTAACGAAATTCGTAATGATAACCAGTTCGTTAGGAATCATCATCAGGGAAAGAAAAACCAGAAAGACAATATTTTTCCCCTTAAACTCCAATCTGGCAAACGCGAAGGCCGCCAGGGTGATCACGAATAACATAACAAGTGTTGTTATAACCGTAAAAACCGCCGTATTGAGCAGATATTTCCCTAACGGCACCGTAGTGAAGGCGTCGATATAATTCTGCATCGTCGGAGATAATGTGAAAAATTTCGGAACATATTCCGAATTGTAGGCACTGTAACTTTTGACCGAAGTCAATAGCATCCAATAAAAGGGAAACAGCACGATAAGCGCCCAGAAAGCCAGCAGAATATAGGTAATGACGCTCATGCACGTTTTACGGATTCTGGCGCTTTTTTCTTTTTTTTCATAATCCATGCTTCACAATGCCTCCTTCCTTAATAGTGCACGTTTTTCTTACTGATCAGCAGATTAATGCAGGTAATCGTCAGCACGATGGCGAATAGAATGATCGCCGCCGCGGAGGCATACGAAGGATAACCGCCGCTGTCACCGTAAAGCATATCGTACACATATCCTACAATTGTATTCATCCCCGCCGCATTTAAGTCCGTACCAAAAAGAGCCACCACGTCGCTGTAGGCTTTGAAAGCGCCGATAAAACCCGTAATCACCAGATAAAAGATCATCGGTGAGATCATGGGCAGCGTGATACGCAGAAAAGTCCGCGTCTTCGAGGTGCCATCGACTTTGGCCGCGTTATAGTAGTCCTGATTCACGGAAGAAAGCGCGCTCGTCAGGATCAGAATTTTAAAGGGCATGACCACCCATATCGTATAAAAACAGAGCACAAACATCTTTGCCCAATAAGGCCCGTCGATAAAATCAACCGCACCGCCGCCGAAGAACTTGATGATCAGATTGATGAAGCCATCCGTATAAGCCGTTTTCTTAAATAAAATCATAAAGACCAGCCCGACCGCCAGCGTATTGGTCACATACGGCAGAAAATAAACGGTCTGGAACAGATTTCTAAGCGGTCTGATAGAATGCAGTCCCACCGAAATAAGCAGGGCGATCGCCGTCGATAGCGGCACGGTGATAATGACCAGAATAAAGGTATTTTTCACCGCCTGCAAAAAATACGGGTCATGCAGAACATAAGCATAATTATAAGAACCGACGCCCATATACGTCTGTGACGCCGAATTGTACCCTTCCTCAAAAGAATATACGAAAACGTCAACTAACGGATACACCATGAAGACGCCCAGAAACAGGAGTGCCGGCAGAAGATAAAGCCAGCCTTTCAAGCTGCTTACACACAATTTTTTCCCTTTCATATCCTCTCCTCCGTCTCCTTGTCAAAAAGAAAGACTTTCCGGGGTATCAGCGCAAAACGGACTGTTGCCTGCCCGGTATCTACATGGTTATCTGTGCCGATAATGGCGCGGACTGTCGGATTCAAAGAAGCGTCATGCTTAGAAACCACACTGATATCGCGTCCCATGACTTCCACGCCGCTTAAAGAAAGCCCAAGCGGCCCGTCCTCTTTTAGGATAAAGCCCTCCGGCCGGATACCGACATACACTTCCCGCTCATCTGTGCCGGGAACATCCAGCACCGCCTCTTTTCCGATATATAACTTAGAATCTCTGACTTTTCCTTCAAAAACATTGACAGGCGGCGTTCCTAAGAACTTCGCGACAAACAGATTCTTCGGCTCGTCGTAGACTTCCTGCGGCCTGCCGATCTGCTGAACGACGCCGTCTTTCATCACCACGATCCTATCGGAGATGCTCATAGCCTCCTCCTGATCGTGCGTTACGAAAATCGTCGTGACCTTCGTTGCCTTCTGGATACGCCTGATCTCTTCGCGCGTCTGGAGCCGCAGACGGGCGTCGAGATTCGACAACGGCTCGTCCAGAAGCAGAACTTTAGGCATTTTCACCAGTGCCCGCGCAATGGCCACACGCTGCTGCTGCCCGCCGGAAAGTTCGCCGGGTTTACGGTTCATCAATTCTTCTATCTGTACAAGTCTGGCCGCTTCAAGGGCTTTCTGCTCCATCACGGATTTGGAGAGTTTATCTTTTCCTTTCAGATTCTGTAAGGGAAAAAGAATATTCTGCCTCACGCTCAGATGCGGATAAAGCGCATAATTCTGGAATACCAGACCGATACCCCTGTGCTCCGGCTGTAAGTCTGTCACATCATCTTCCCCGAAAAAAATCCTGCCGCTCGTCGGTTTTATCAGGCCGCTTATGAGGTTGAGCGTCGTGCTCTTGCCGCATCCGGAAGGGCCGAGCAGGCCGATCAGTTTGCCATCGGGAATCTCAAATGTGAAATCATTTACGGCGATAACATCTTCCCGGTTCTTCTTATCACGACTGGGAAATTTTTTGGTCAGATTCTGCAGTACTACTTTCATATCAATACCTGTGCCTTTCTGCATTTTCCTGTTATATATGAAAATTGTGCTTTTTCTTTTATCAAAATTGCTTCTACTGGTAATATTTTTATTATTATACCGAAAAAGAATATTATTTACAATAAGATTTGAATTGTACGGCCCAGAATGTCAGATCACAGTCCAGACCATGACTGTTCTTATAATCTTTTTCCAGTCTTACATCCACATATGGCGTGGGATATTCTATGTTCAGCGGTGAATAACGCCTGTTATGTGGACTGGAAAGATTCATTTTCAGGACTCCATCATCGTTTGTTGCCGCAGATATCGCCGCTAAAGATTCTTTTATGACCCCTACTTTATCCCCTACACCCAGCATGGCTATTTCCGTCAGAACCCTTCTGTAATTAATCGTATTGATATAGTCTGGGGCAAATGCCCGGATTGGCGTCACAAGCGCAAAGCAGGGCGCATAATACCTGCTTTTTACTTTCACATGTATCTGGTTGTCCGTTTTCATGATCTTGTTGATATGATTAATCGCATCCGCCAGCATCTGAATATTTTTCTCCGTCCTCCATGCCCTGGTATAAGCCAATGTCTCTAAGGTATAGCCATTCGGAAAATATTCGTCTGACTCAATATAAGGAAGTTTATATTTTTTCTCCGCTCCTTTTCTTTTTTTCAAAATTTCATCTAAAGAGGATATCTGTAAGACCCGCTCGAACCCCTTCAAGGCAATCTGCTGAAATTCCAGCAGATCGTCATAGTCATCACCATATCCGAGTATTGCCTGCATCGTATATAGTAACGCACCGAGACAGTTCCCGTTATGGAGGCCGATAAATCTGTTATCATATCGTTCTATCTCCGGTGGGATATAGGAAAATTCCTGCTTTAAAATATCCTCATCACGCATCGCCCTTACAAAATCCGCCACGATCAGATGTTCCCTGGGAATTGCATAATAGCATAACAATCTGGCGGCTGTTTCCCCATCCTGTAAGGGCGTCTCGTGAAGCACTGTGCCGCGCCAGTTATTCCAACTGTGCATACCACTCCCGATATAGCCATCCGGCTTGACATGCTTTTTCACTAATTGGAAATGCGGAAGTTCATATATTTCCTTTAAGAGCTGCTTCTCTTCCTGCGTAGAAATATCACCTGTTATTTCTTTTCTCAGCCGATATTGAATAACAGGCCCCGCATGATTTAACAAAAATTCTATTGACTTATTTTTCATCGCGTTGTTTTCCTTTTTGTAAAAGTAAAAATGGCTTAACCTGCACTGATCACACAAATTAAGCCATTTTCTAACAATGCAGGTAGCCGGACTTGAACCGGCACGGAGTTGCCTCCGAGAGATTTTAAGTCTCTTGTGTCTGCCTATTCCACCATACCTGCAGATTCACTATTATATTATCATAAACTATATTACTATATGTCTGATAAGTGGGACCTATAGGGCTCGAACCTATGACCCTCTGCTTGTAAGGCAGATGCTCTCCCAGCTGAGCTAAGATCCCAACAGTAAATTTACTTCGTAAATTAACTGTACAGAACAGCCTAGCTGTTCTGTTGAGATGTGGCTGCCTTTGCAGACACTTCTCTTACGACCCGGATGGGACTCGAACCCACGACCTCCGCCGTGACAGGGCGGCGCTCTAACCAACTGAGCCACCGGGCCAATGTCGCTGAGTATGCTGATCCTTTATAAAAAATCGAACAAGTTCACTTTCTGATTCCATGTCTATCTGACGACGACTTTCCTGTAAGGTAAAAAGAACAGCAATTTCCTATATAATAAAAATAAATGGACCTTCGGGGACTCGAACCCAGGACCGACCGGTTATGAGCCGGTTGCT